>JANRKH010000028.1:0-16382 GCA_033763595.1 Rickettsiaceae bacterium | reverse complement strand
AAATCTAAGATTATTTTCTTTCTAAGATTATTTTCTTTCTAAGATTATTTTCTTTCTAAGATTATTTTCTTTCTAAGATTATTTTCTTTCTAAGATTATTTTCTTTCTAAGATTATTTTCTTTCTAAGATTATTTTCTTTAAAGAGATTATGTTTCTTAAAGATATTTTACAATTTATAAAAGAGATTTCAATAGAAATCTGGTTGAGATTTGAGATTTATAAAATTTTCTATTAGGGATTTGCTAATCTAAATCTGTGTGAAATTTGCTGCGAGAAATTTACTACTTATAAAATCTAAGATTATTTTCTTTAAAAATTAGACCTCCCCGCATAACCTAAAAGTAGAGACTAAGAATTTTTATAAAAAAAGTAGCTTTACCTACCAGGAAATACATAAAGTATCTTTAAGATCGAAAGGCAATTTTTTAGGAGAAAATTCGCTCAAAGCGGAAGGTTATTCTGGAAGGACTATTTATTCTACTGGTGTGTTATATGCTGCATCATATGATCCGTAAATATCTCAAGCTTGCTCGTGATGTAAGGCCCCAAAAAAACCAAACTTAAATATATGATCAGTATTTTAGGCACAAAAGTCAGCGTTGCTTCCTGAATCTGTGTTAAAGCCTGAAATAATGATATGATAACACCAATAGCAAGGGAGATAATTAATATAGGACCAGATGTAGCGATCAAAACATATATCGCCTCTCTGTTTATTTCTCCTATTAACGCCGCGTCCATAATTAGTTTACTTATCTAATTTCAAAGAGTGTATTTTCACTTGCATAAATCTTTCGCCTATCACCTATATATTGTAAATAATCCTGAGTCAAAAGCACCGGTAATCATTTTCGTATTCTCCTCTAGCTTTTCAAGTATTATACTAAGCAATGAACTAATTTTTTTTGGTTCTACTGGCTTTGTAGATAATTTTTCGAGCTTATATGTTTTTTTAAGCCATGCTATTGCGTCATCCACAGTACCAATCTCATCTATCAGTTTATTTTCGAGCGCCTGTCTTCCAGTAAATATCCTACCATCTCCTATTTTACGAGCAAAATCCTTATCTAATTTTCTATTCTCAGCAACAAGGGATAAGAAATAATTATGTGAGTCATATATTAAATCCATTATTACTTTTTCCACCTCTGGCGACGCAATCTCCCTGGCGTTTGGAGAGGCTTTAAATTCTGATGATTTATAATTTTTAAATTTTACTCCAAGCTTTTCGGCCAATTCAACAATTTGTGCTGTTTGAAATATTACTCCAATCGATCCTGTAATAGTCATATTCATCGCAAATATTCTATTAGATGCAAGCGAAACCAAATATCCTCCAGATGCTGCAAGTGATCCCATTGATGTAACAATAGGGATTTTTTGCTGTATCTTCTTTAATTTATGGTAAATTTTCTCCGATGCTCCAGATGAGCCCCCTGGCGAGTTTACCTCAACCACCAGAGCTTTTATAAGCTTATTTTCAGGTATTTCATCTAGCATTTTATCAAATGCGATATCGTCAGCTATAATATTATCAATTCTGATTATGCCGATATATTCTTTCTGAATAGACGCGACACTACCGCCTTTATTTTTAGCTAAATAAACTACAAAAAAAATTAATATTACTCCCAAAAGACCGAGCTTTAGGAGGAAGTTTCTTCTTATATATTTTGTTCTTTCTACTAATAAATCTGGTATTTGCATTATTTATTCCTTAAAATTCTCGCCCGAGTTTTTGCCCAGTCTTTTTGCTTTATATCTTCTCTTTTATCGTGTAATTTCTTGCCTTTTGCAAGTGCAAGCTCTAACTTGACTATATTTTTTTGATTAAAATATATACTAAGCACTATTAAAGTATAGCCCTTTTGTTTTATTTTACCTATGAATTTTCGCGCCTCTGATTTTTTTAACAATAATTTTCTTACGGCCTTCGGCTCATGACTTGCAAAGCCATTTGCTTGTTTATATTTAGGTATATTAAGATTAAATAAAATGATTTCCGATTTAGAGAAGTCCGCGTGGCTATCAGAAATATTGCAACCATTGACCCTTAAAGATTTTACCTCGGAGCCTTTCAGAACAATCCCTGCTTCAATTGTTTCTTCTATGAAATAACTTGATAAGGCCTTTCTATTAACAGCAATAGTTTTTTTTGCGTACATATTCTAAAGCTTCCGTAATTTGTTTTTTGACTCTATCATCTTCTATTTCATATAGAGGAGGTCTTGTAAGATTATCGCATAAACCTAGTAAATGAGCTGCAAATTTAACCGGTATAGGGTTTGTAGTCGCAAAAAGCGAATCGTAAAATTTTAGTAATTCTGACTGAGTATTCAATGCTGCTAAGAAATCTCCTCTGGTCAAATATTCATAAATTCTGACAGAAACTTTTGGTATAATATTTGAAGCAACACTAACACAGCCGCGCCCACCATGCGCGTAATACGCAAGGAAAGATGAGTCCTCTCCGGAGAGTAATGCAAAATTGCTTGGCATTTGACTCATAAGCCTAAGAGGCCGAAGCAAGTCGTTTCCTGAATCTTTTAAGCCTAATATTCTAGAAAAACTAGATAGCACAAGTATAGTATCATCGGAAAAATCCACGCCAGTTCTTGATGGTACTGTATATAGCATTATTGGAGTATTTGTGTTATTATGAACATACTCAAAATACTTGAATAATCCAGTTTGATTTGGCTTGTTGTAATATGGCGTTATCACCATGAGTCCATCAACTCCGTTACTTTCTGCAATAGATGCTAGTTCTAAAGCTTTGTATGGAATGTTTGTAGATATTCCTGCGATTACTTTTGTTTTTGATCTCGCAATCTCAAGAGATGTCCTAATCAAATCTTTATACTCATCAGTACTTAAAGACGAAGCTTCTCCTGTCGATCCAGCTATTATTATACCGCTTACTTTTGCGTCAATTTGCCTATGTATTAAAGTTTCTAGAGAACTATAGTCTATTTCGTATAAATCATTATTCTTTGGGCTTCGTTTAAAAGGTGTAATTAGAGCTGTATATATACCATCAAAAAACTTTTGCATTTGCTAATTGATATTTAATCGTTCTTAAAGCGTTCCTGACGATAGTTTTTGATAAATATCGCCTAAAAACTTCAATATTTTATTATCTGCGTCAAGAGCATATAAATTAGAACTTGTGATAATCGATTGAATAGGCTTAACACCAACAGCAGTACCTGTGACGAAAGCTGCATCAATCACAGCTAATTCGTCAAGATTAATATCCACCTCATGACAGGGTATTTTATTTTCTCTTGAAACTTCAATTATAGTTTGCCTAGTGATACCATCCAAACAATAGTCAGTTTTTGGTGTATATAGCTGATTATTTTTAATAAAAAAAATGTTACAGCTTGTACATTCTGCGATATAACCCTTTTCATCAAGTAATATAGAATCGTCATATCCAAGATCCCTTGCCTCAGATGCAGCAACCTGCAGAAGACCATACTGAGAAGAAGATTTGACATTTTTTGGAAACATATTTTTGCCAGGTTTCACCCAATTACTTATGTTAACTCTTAAGGGTTTATGTGCCCTTGGCTCGCTGGCCCAAGCTGCTATCATTATGTGATAAACAGGATTTTCTGGGAGAATCCTTACAGAATCTGTAGACCTCCAAACTATAGGCCTAATATATGCTGAAGTTAAGTTATTCTTTTTGAGCAGCTCATAATGAGCATGATTTACAACTTCTTCGGAAAAATCTATATTAAGACGCATTTGTCTTGCAGAGTGAAATAATCTACTTGTATGTTGCTCGCATTTAAAAATATATCCATTTATAGCCCTCACACCTTCAAATACCGATCCTGAATAGTGAAGAGAATGTGTTAGAGGATGAATCTTGAGTTCTTCAATGTCTATAAATTTTCCGTTATACCATATGATCAGCTTGATATTTTCAAGTGACGTGAGTTTATTTTTTGATATAGTATCTAACATAAGAACTTATATTGAGAATTTTAGTTGGAATAATTTATGTTTAAACCAAGCATTTTAATAGTCGACGACGATATCAGAATAGTCGAGTTATTACAACAATTTTTTAATAAAAATAATTTTGAAGCATTTGTTGCAAACGACTCAAGATCAGCAGAACAAATTCTAGCAAAGCAAGAAATAAATCTAATAATTTTAGATATAATGCTACCAGGACTTACTGGCCTTGACTTTGCCAAAAAAATCAAAAATCACTCCGTTAGTATGCCAATTATTTTACTAACTGCTCTTGGAGACTTAGAGGATAGAGTGATAGGTCTACAAACTGGCGCTGATGATTACGTAACAAAACCGTTCGACCCTAGAGAACTAATTCTTAGGGCAAAAAACCTAATAGAACTTTACAAGACATCTAGTATCAATACTCGGGAAGATGATATAGAATTTGGGCAAATTAAATATGTATTTTCAACAAGATCTCTATATATTGCAGATAAGCTAGTTCCTTTGTCCTCTACCCAGCAAAAACTTCTCGAATACTTACTTAAAAGACGAGGACAGCCTGTTGCGAGAGAAAAATTATCAGAAGTAATGGGCGGTCTCAGTGACAGATCTATTGATGTACAAATAGCAAGACTTAGGCAAAAAATAGAACAAGCCCCAGATCATCCCAAATATTTACTTACTATTCGCCATGAAGGATATGGAATTTTTATCTAAAATTTATTATTTGCTTATACCTAAAACAATTCTCGGAAGATTTGTGCTAATTATCTGCGCACCAATGATCATTTGCCAGCTTGTCGCTGTTTATATTTTTTACGATAGAATTTGGTTTAGCATAAGCGCACATAATAGCAAAATGTTAACAAACGAGGTTGGTTTAATTTTAGATTATTATAAAATTGGGGATAAAACGAGTTTAATTAAATATAGTAAATTACTAAATATTAAACTTGAAGAAGCGGAAGGCTCGCCGTACATAAAGAAGAAAAAAGATAGAATAGAGCTTGATATTTTATCTAGCTCTTTTAAAGAGAATTTTGATAATTTTCTTGGGCTTGAATATTATGCCAAATTTGGCTATATAAATCTTTATTTTTATAATAATAAGAATAGTTATTTGGTAGTCCAAATTCCTCCAAAACCAGCAGTTAACCCTATTTCGGAAATTTTTATTCTTTGGATATTAGGTATTTCTGCCTTTTTTATGACCGTTTCACTTATTTTTGCCAAAAATCAGATAAGATCGATCGAGGAATTATCTGAAGCTGCAAATAATTTTGGAGATGACTTGTCACGTAGACCTGAATTCAAACCAAGTGGGGCTCTAGAAATTAAAAAAGCCGGTATGGCGTTTATAAAGATGCATGATAGGATAAGAAATCAAGTCAAAAGAAGGACTCAATTTCTTGCGCTTATTTCGCATGACCTACGAACTCCACTCACCCGTATGATGCTACAAATGGAACTACTTAAGGAAAGTCAGGAGCATATTTTGTTAAAAAAAGATATGCAAACTATGAAGCAAATGCTTGATAGTTACCTAGACTTCAGCAGAGGCGAAGAGTTTGAACAATTTGCTTTTATTGAGATGTCAAAATGGATAAAGGAGTTTTTTGTGCAATCAAGGATCCAAACAATAAAATTAACTCATTCAAAGCAAAAATTATATGCAAGTATAAAGCCTATATCATTTGGAAGGGCTTTAACAAATATTATTTCAAACGCACAAAAATATTCAAAAAGTCAAGAGTTTGACTATTTTGAGCGCCAAGGTAATATTTTTATGGTAGTTGAAGATGATGGTCCTGGAATACCTGATGCTGAGAAAAAAAATGTTTTTAAGGCTTTTTATAGATCGAGCAAATCCAGAACTTTAGGTCAAGATGGAAGCGTAGGACTTGGACTCTCAATTGCAAAAGAGATAGTTTTAGATCACAAAGGGACTATAGAAATTAAAGATAGTAAAAAATTGGGAGGCGCAAAAATCATAGTTTCAATACCTCTCGTAAGTAAGGAAAAAATAAATGACTAATTTAAATCATGTAGCGTTGATAATGGACGGAAACAATAGATGGGCGTTCAATAATCGCGTAGAAGCAAAACAAGCATATAGAGCCGGGGCAGAAAATGCCTTTAAAATTATTAAGGCCGCATCTGATCTTGGAATAAAAAATATCTCCTTATTCGCTTTTTCATCGGAAAACTTCTATAGGCCAGAAGAGGAGGTAAATAATATTATATCATTGATAGTAGAATATACAAAAAACGAAACTAAGAGAATATCTGATCTTGGCGCAAAGGTCAAATTCGTAGGAGATTTATCTAGATTTGGAGAGGTCGCGGTAAATAATTTAAAAAATCTTGAAAAGATTAGCGCAGAAAATAATAAAATAAACCTATATATTATGATGGGATATGGCTCTAGAGAGGAGATTGTATCAGCATGCAAAAAAATTGTGAGAAAAGGGTTATGTAGCGGCGAAATAAACGAAGAGACATTATCAGAGCATCTATATTATGATGTGCCTGACGTAGATTTACTTATTCGCTCAGGTGATAAAATGCGTATCAGTAATTTTCTATTGTGGCAGTCGGCATATGCTGAGCTACATTTTTCAAAAAAATTATGGCCCGATTTTTCCCCTGAAGACCTAAAAATAGCAGTTGAGGACTATAAATCCAGATCAAGAACTTTTGGCAGAAGAATAGATGCATAATAACATAACACTAAGAAACAGATTATTTTACGGCTTTATTATAGGAGTATGTCTTCTCATCGCTATCATATCCTCGTATTTTATTTTTATTATAATAGAGAGTGCGGTTATATATTGCATGATTTTTGAGTGGTATAACGTGACTGGCAAATCAAGATTTGATTTTATTGCTGGTCTCGTATTCATCCTTTTTGCGGCAGTCTCTTTGTTGATAGTAAAGCTAGATAACGATCTTTCCTACTTACTTGCATGGTATTTTATTACAGTGTCAACGTATGATAGTTTTGCTTTTTTTGGGGGAACAAGCTTTGGTGGACCAAAACTCGCATATAGTATTAGCCCTAATAAAACATGGAGCGGCGCTATTTCTGGACTTACTTTTTCTATAATCATGAGTCTTATATTGAACCAGATTTTTCCTTATAAATGGTTTCTAGGAAGAGAAGAATATTCTGAGTTAATTTTATCAACTATAGTACTTGCGTTTTTAGCACAAATAAGTGATCTCTTTGCTTCTTTTTTTAAAAGAAAGTATAAAGTAAAAGATTATGGCAATATAATACCAGGACATGGGGGCGTACTTGATAGATTTGATAGTTCCATATTTTCAGCTCCATATCTTCTTTTTTTGATATTTTTTAATTAGTGAGCGTGACTTGAGACTAATAATTATTACTTGTCTTTTTGTATTAGTATTTCTATATTTTTCGTACCATACTATTTACGGTAATAGAGGTATATTAGCAAAGTATGAAATACAAAAGCTGATTGACGAATCATCCGCTGAGCTTGATAAGCTAAGGTCAGAGCGTATAAAACTTGAGCATAAAGTAAAGCTACTTAGACCCGATTCACTTGACAAAGACATGCTAGAAGAGCAAGCAAAAAAAATACTAGGCATTGCAAAAGATAATGAAGAAGTGATAATTCAGAACCAATCAAACATCTTAGAAAAGGACCTAGAAAAAGTATTAGACAAAGGCGCACAAAAAAGCGAGCAAAAAAAAGAATAAAATTCTTGGGAGCAAAAAAATAGAAACTATATTATACGAAGACGATATACCTGAAGAGCTTATTAGGCCAGGAGATATAGCAATAGACACAGAAACAACAGGACTTAATCTCGGAAGGGACAAACTGTGCCTTTTACAACTATCTTACGGAAAAGGTGATGCGACTCTTGTGAAATTTAACAATAATTACACCGCAAAGAACCTTAAAAAGCTTATATTCGATAAAACTAGGCTAAAAATTTTCCATTTTGCAAGGTTTGATATTGCGATGATCAAAAAACACCTAGGAGAAGATGTTGAGAATATTTTTTGCACAAAAATAGCATCAAGGCTAGTTAGAACTTACACAGACAGCCATGGCCTAAAGGAAATATGCAAAGAGTTACTTGGCGTGCAAATATCAAAGGCTCAGCAATCAACATATTGGGCTGCAGATACTCTCTCAAAAGAACAACTAGATTACGCAGCGTCAGATGTGCTATATCTACATGACTTAAAAAAGCGCCTTGAATATATGCTCATCAGAGAAAATAGAGACGAAATAGCATCTAAAATCTTTAATTTTTTACCTGTACGGGCAAATTTAGACCTGCAAGGATGGGAGAATCTTGATATATTCGCTCATTAAACCATATTATACCAAATCCCATTTTTAAGTACTTGCTTCTAGCTCGTCGCTCACCTAGCATGTAGTAGGCTTCGCTCCTCGCTCCTAGTATTATTTAATTCTAGAGATTTGGTATTATAACTCTTTCGAAGCTCTTCTTCTAAAGAAAAGTAACGGGAGAATACAACTCTGAAGGCTATATAGTCTTTTAGGTTGGATTAGATACGTTGTTGACTCGTCGCTCACCCAATACTCATAGGCTTCTCTCCTCGCGCCTAGTATCTAATCCAACCTAAAAGACTATAGTGTACATACTGAGTGCGAACAGAGTTTGAAAGGGTCTGGTGAAATTTATTTAAAAGCCTTCAAAACGATATAACCAATTACACTTACGATCCCCGTAAGGGATGCTCCCCACAAAATATCAACAATACTTACTATCATAGGCCAATCTTTTATCGTAGCCTGATTAGTTAGATCATATGCTGCATAAGCGGTGAAACCAAAGATAAAGCCATTAACAAAAATTTGTACTCTACTCGCCTTAAGGACCACTCCAGGAAATACAATCAAATAGCATACGCTAAAAGCGTAAATAAAATAAAAGAGCAAAGCGATTTTATAATTAAATTCTCCTTCGATGATATGACCCAGATTTGGTTTATAAAATAATGGCACAGAGAAACTAAGCCAAATTAAATCGATCACAATAATTGCAGCAAACAAAAAGAGCCAAAGTACTAAAAAGTGTTTCATACGCTTTAATATTATATTTAACCCTTAAACTAACCTACTAGAAAAAAAAATCAACCAATTCCTCATGTCATTAACACTACATAAAAAATAATAAACAGATAATATGCGAGTTTTTTTGCAAAAATTTTCTTATTGAATATACTAATCTAATTAGATTGTTATTAAACATCATCAATCATTTTAACGTTTAGGACGGATTTAATTATGTCTACAAGAAAAGAATATGATTCATTTGGCGAAATTGAAGTTGATGATAAATATTACTACGGGGCCCAAACTCAAAGATCACTAGAAAATTTCAAGATCGGATCTGAAAAAATGCCTCATGAACTCATAAAAGCCTTGGCGCTCCAAAAAAAATGCGCAGCTAAGGTCAATAAAGCGTCAGGCCTGCTTGATGAAAATATTGCAGATAATATAATTCAGGCAGCAAATGAACTGATTCTGGGTAAATATAAAGATAATTTCCCGCTCTCAGTTTGGCAAACTGGATCAGGCACCCAAACTCACATGAATGTGAATGAGGTAATTTCAAATATAGCAATAGAGAGAATGGGGGGGCAAAAGGGATCAAAGAAGCCAGTTCACCCAAATGACCACGTTAACATGGGGCAGTCTTCTAATGATTCTTTTCCAACTGCCATGCATATAGCAACATGCTTATCCATTAAATCTAAACTTCTACCAGCGCTAAAAAATCTTAAATCCTACATAGATGCAAAAGTTTCAGAGTGGGAACGGATAATTAAAATTGGCCGAACTCATCTACAAGATGCAACGCCTATGACATTAGGGCAGGAATTTTCTGCATATTCCATGCAACTTGAATTTGGCATAGATAGAGTCAACGACGCAACAAAAAGATTATTATTACTTGCTCAAGGAGGAACAGCGGTTGGCACTGGCATTAATTCAAGAAAAAACTTCGATGTAAAATTTGCCAAAGCACTGTCTGACGAGACCGGTCTTGCATTCAAAGCGTCTCCAAATAAATTTGAAGCACTTGCAACAAATGATGCAATGGTAGAATTCTCTGGAGCTTTGAATGTACTTGCTGTCAGCCTCATGAAAATTGCAAATGATATAAGAATGCTTGGATCAGGTCCAAGATGCGGAATAGGAGAACTTATACTCCCTGAAAATGAACCAGGCTCTTCTATTATGCCGGGCAAAGTTAACCCTACTCAGTGTGAGGCTTTAACTATGGTATGCGCAAGAGTTATGGGCAACCACACAACTATTACGATTGCAGGTGCAAATGGGCATTTTCAGCTTAATGTCTTTAAGCCAGTAATAATATATTCTATCCTTCAATCAATAGACATAATATCAGATGGATGTGATAGTTTCGCTGAGCATTGCATCAAAGGCATACAGCCGAACATAACTAAAATCAATAAATATAAAGAGGACTCTTTAATGCTTGTTACATGTCTTAATAGCCATATAGGCTACGATGCTGCAGCAAAAATAGCAAAAAAAGCTCATCTTGAAAATAAGACCTTGAAACAAGCAGCTATTGAACTTGGTATACTTACCTCAAGCGAATTTGACTCAATAGTCAAACCTGAAAATATGATTCACCCAAAGGAGTAAATATGAAACCAGTATATATTGTAGACGCTAAAAGAACAGCAGTTGGAAGTTTTCTCGGTTCTCTGCAAGATTTTAAAGCTCATGAGCTGACAGTAATTCTATTAAAGCATTTACTTGACCTTCATAAAATTCCTACAAATGCCATCGATGAAATTATTATGGGACAAGTTTTATCAGCTGGCCAAGGTCAAAACCCTGCAAGACAGGCATCAATCTTATCAGGCATTGATATTAAAACACCTGCCTTTACTATTAACAAAGTATGTGGATCTGGTCTTAAAGCGATCGCTCTTGGTTTTGACTCAATCACGCTTGGAGATGCGGATCTTATAATTGCAGGAGGTCACGAGTCTATGTCATCTACCCCTCATGGCGCAGTTTTAAGGAAAGGCGCAAAAATGGGTGATATATCTTTTACTGATTTTATGATGTTTGACGGACTTGTCGATGCTTTTGGTAACTATTCAATGGGTATCACAGCAGAGAATATTGCAGAAAAATATCAAATCACCAGAGAAGAACAGGATGAATTTGCGCTTATTTCGCAGCAAAAAGCAAGTAAAGCCCAAAAAAATGGCTATTTTAAGTCAGAAATAGTTAAAGTACCGATTACGAAAAAAAAAGAACAAATAGAATTTGCAGAGGATGAATTTATAAGGCATGACTCATCCATTGAATCACTATCCAAACTAAAACCGGCTTTTAAAAAAGACGGTACAGTAACAGCAGGAAACGCATCAGGAATAAACGACGGGTCAGCTATTCTTATACTTGCATCTGAAGCAGCGCTTAAAAAGTATAACTTAAAACCTATTGCTAAAATGGTAGCACATGCAAGTGCGGGAGTCGATCCAGCTATCATGGGCATAGGTCCAAGTGAAGCAACTAAAAAATTATTACGCAAAATCAATACTAATGTAGATGCGTTAGAATTAATAGAATCTAATGAGGCATTTGCCGCTCAAAGTATCGCCGTAAATAAATTAATAGGATGGGATGTAAGTAAGGTAAATATTTCAGGAGGATCCATAGCAATAGGCCATCCTATAGGAGCAAGCGGTGCAAGAATTACAACAACGCTTTTACATAATATGCAGAGACTTAAGGCTAAAAATGGAGTAGCAACCCTATGTATCGGTGGTGGAATGGGAATAGCAGCATATTTTGAGAGAATATAAGTCTTTACATAACACCAAATCCCAAATTAAATTCTTGGGATTTGGCATTAAATTTATTCGCAGAGTTGCACCCTGGATATAATAGTTGATTTACTAAAATTGATCCTCGACGCTAGACACATCTCCCAGATGCTCCAAGTTCTCTTCGAAATGTGGATGCTCTTCGGCTGTGTGCTCTGTTGGTTGTGTATTAAAATCTTCTTCTGTTTCCATGGTAACTCCTTTTTCTTTAATTTGTTGTTGAATGATAGTAAATAAACTTTCCCCAATTTTATCTCTTAAGCCTTCTAATGTTGCCATGTCAGAATCTGACGAAAACTCAGAGTTTATTAATTTTGATAATATCGCAGGATACTCAGTTCTTTCTATAGCTGACCATGCAAGAAATATTTTCTGCATTTCATCGCTAGCACTATAGTTTTCTGCAATTTTACCATCTGCGTCTAGTGCATGTGGGGTTGCACCGTGGCAAAGTAGTAACACAGCTGATTCTGGATGCTCATTATAAACAGCATACATTAGAGCCGTATGATACATAATATCTTGTAAATTTATATCTGCTCCATTTTTCACTAATAAATCTATTATATTAATATGACCATTGCAAGAAGCCCACATTAGTGGAGTTCTACCATATAAATCTACTGTATTTACTGACACTCCATGATCTACTAATAGCTTTATAACTTCTGGAAGACCTATTATCGAAGATATCATCATAACATCTAGACCATTGTTATTTTTCACATTTGGGTCAGCTCCGAATGATAGGAGCTTAAGGGCATTATTTTGATTCCCAGACATACATGCATATCCTAGCGCTGTATTTCCAGTATCATCCTTAACTTCAAGGTCAGCACCATGATAAATTAATAAATCAATAAAATCATTATCCTCTAGCACTGAAGCAAACATTAATGCTGACATGCCGCTAGAATTTTTTTCATTAACATCAAACCCAGCATCTATCAAACTAACGAATTGATCATAATCCCTAGTTAAAATTGATGATAATAAAGGTCCAACTGTGTTTGGCATTTCACCAGAATTTTCTTGTGCAATATCCTCATTTGGCCCTGATTCCAGCGCTGCAGCTTTTTCTTTTTCGTCTTCGCTTAATTCTCTAGACATGATTACCTTATCCTTATTAAAAATCATAAGTACAGAATAGTGTGATTTACTAATATTTCAAGTATTTTTATCAAAAAAAAATAAATTAATAAAGTATGATAAAAAATTAGTTTTTTTGTGAAGATTCATATCAATTCTCAAATCAAACGGTGCATTACGATTGTAGTTTGCGATCTGAATGAATATAATAGACCTCCCCGCACAACATATAACTGGAGCTCAGGAATTTTTAGACATCAAGTCGCTTTCGCTGCCTGAACATAAGTACAATATTCTTAGTTATTGCTTTATTAGCGAAAAGCGGTTTTTGACAAAAAAATTACCACTTAAGTCAAGATTTTGCCGGGAAGTCTATTTCAAAATGGGATTTGATATAACATACACTCACCTTTTCTTGAACGAAAATGCCTATAAACCCTTTCGTTATTATTTTAAAAGTCCAATTTGTACCGAAGTTGCTTTATGCCCGAACTATACAAAAAACACTTTTTCGGCAAAATCATGCTAAAAAACTTATTGACAGCTGTTAACGCTATTGTTACTATTCAACTGTGAATTATATTGTTCCTTGTTAGCTATATATAGCGCATTAGGTTTAATTCATGTAGTCGATCATGTCGTCAATTGTCGTCAATTGAAAAAACCAAAATTTTTACTCGAGAAAAATATGAAAATAAATCTTAATCTAATACCACTTCTTGGACTGGCCCAGTCTAGTGCTAACACTCATCAAAAATTCAAAGATCAGGACTTTAAACCTTTGTCAAATATTAATCTTGCAAGCCTTACCTCATCGCAAGGGTTTTGGATTAACGGTATTAACAATAATGATAGGACAGCCTATGCTGTAAGAAGCGCAGGTGATGTCAATGGGGATGGTTATTCGGATATGATAATTGGTGCTCAAGGGTATCCTTCTGGCTCATATACCGGAAGAGCTTATGTGGTATATGGAGGATCAGCTCTTTCCAATATTAACCTTGGAAGCCTTACATCGTCTCAAGGCTTTACGGTTGATGGCATTAACACTAATGACAATACAGGTGTTTCTGTAAGTAGCGCAGGTGATATAAACAATGACGGTTATGTCGATATGATTATTGGCGCTCATTCATATCCTTCTGGCTCTCATATTGGAAGAGCTTATGTGATATATGGGGGCTCAAGCCTATCAAATATTAATCTAGCAAGCCTTACATCATCTCAAGGTTTTACGGTTGATGGCATTAACACTAATGACCATACAGGCGTTTCCGTCAGCAGTGCAGGTGATGTAAATAAGGACGGATATAGCGATATGATTATTGGTGCTGTGGCATATCCCTCTGGCTCTTCGACTGGAAGAGCTTACGTGATATATGGAGGTCCATCTCTTTCTAGTATTAATCTTGCAAGTCTTACTTCATCTCAGGGGTTTACGGTTGACGGAATTAACAATAATGATGGTACAGGATCGTCTGTGAGTAGCGCAGGTGATGTAAATAAAGATGGATATGCCGACATGATCATTGCCGCTGCGTCATATCCCTCTGGCTCTTCGACCGGAAGAGCTTACGTGATATATGGAGGTCCATCTCTTTCAAGTATTAATCTTGCAAGTCTTACTTCATCTCAGGGGTTTACGGTTGACGGAATTAACAATAAAGATGGGACAGGCTATTGTGTAAGTAGCGCAGGTGACGTAAATAAAGACGGATATAGCGATATGATTATTGGCGCTTGGGGATATCCTTCTGACTTAGCTACTGGAAGAGCTTATGTGATATATGGAAATGCTAGTCTTACAAATATTAATCTCGGTGCTCTTACTTTATCTCAGGGGTTTTGGGTTCAGGGTATTAACAATTATGACTATACAGGCGCTTCCGTCGGCAGTGCAGGTGATATAAATAAGGACGGATATAGCGATATGATTATTGGTGCTTGGGGATATCCTTCTGGCTCATATACCGGAAGAGCTTACGTGATATATGGAGGGGCTAGTCTTAACAATATTAATCTAGCAAGTATTACTTCATCTCAAGGATTTACTGTTGATGGGATTAACACTAACGACCAAATAGCTCTTTCTGTCAGTAGCGCAGGTGATATAAATAAGGACGGATATAGCGATATGATTATTGGCGCTAGGGGGTATCCTTCTGGCTCTTATGTTGGAAGAGCTTATGTGATATATGGAGGCTCTACAATCAATTCAACTCTTGCGCCTAGTATAAGTCCTTCTTCTGGTCCTACTCTTGGTCCTACAACAAGTCCAACTTTAGTTCCAACTCATAGCCCGACTACAAACCCCTCTTCAGGTCCAACCGTGGCTCCGGTTTTAGCTCCGACTACAAGCCCTACAGCATATCCAACTTTAGTTCCAACTCATAACCCAACAACAAGTCCGTCTTTTACTCCAACTCTGAGTCCTACAGCAAGTCCAGCTTTGATGCCAACTCCTCCGCCTAGTACAAGCCCCTCTTCTCTTCCTACTCTTGTCCCTACAGCTGGTCCTACTGTTGCGCCTAGTCAATATTTTGTAATTACTTGTAATTCAGGACAAGCAACATGCGTTGGCACTTCACTAAATGATCATTTTTTTATTAAAACTCTAAATAATGTGCTTGTAACTGGGTACGGAGGAAATGATTTATTTTCTATCTATCAAAACACTAATTCTAATTCCATAATCATTACTGACTTTAATTTGAACGGCGAAATTGATTTGATAGATTTAAGTGACTTTAGTTATAGTTTCGCTGATTTATCGACAAAATATAATCGCATAACTAATGAAGTAACTATTTTTCTCCCAGACGGACAAACTATTATATTACAAAACCAAAACTCCGATATTACAAAAGCTGATTTTACCGGTTTAGTTGCTGCTTCTCCTACTCTTGCTCCCATTAAAAGTACCGGAGGAGAATCAAATGTCAACATAGTCGCTATTGCATCATCTTTAGCTGGGGCATCGTCGGCTGCGCTTCTTGCCTGCTTTTCTAAATCTTTGTGCATTAGCGCTTTTGATAAGTGGCATCCTGGAATACCAGAAGCTTTACCTGGATTTAACTTTGTAAATATGATTTTGTATCCTTGCTCGCTTATATATAAAAAAGCTTATGTTGATGAAACTCACTTGAGATTGGAAATAGTATCTAGAAGATTAAACGTTCATAGATCAAATGATAATGATGATCAATTGCCTGATGCGGAAGTCTTAATGGTCGACAATAATCCTATTAATGTTCGTCCTACTACCACTCTCTTAGTAGATACTATCAAGTTCGATAATCCTCTGCTTAATGATATATACCATAGTAAATATAGTAAATCAGAATCTATAAGCTTATTGAGAGATTTTAATCAAAACTCAGTCTCTCAGAACATAGTGTCTCAAAACTCAGGAATGTCTGAATC
>JANRKH010000027.1:0-13868 GCA_033763595.1 Rickettsiaceae bacterium | reverse complement strand
TCTCATTTTTAAATACTTATCGTATAGCTCGTCGCTCACCTAATACCAAATCCCAGATTAAATAATACTAGGAGCGAGGAGCGAAGCCTACTACATGCTAGGTGAGCGACGAGCGACGAAGTAGTACTTAAAAATGGGATTAGGTATAACACGAGAGTAGGCTTCGTGACTTGCTCATAGTATTATTTAATTCTAGAGATTTGGTATATAGTCTTTTATGTTGAATTAGCTACGTTGTTGACTCGTCGCTCACCTAATACTCATAGGCTTCTCTCCTCGCGCCTAGTATCTAATCCAACCTAAAAGACTATAATACAAATTCCCATTTACAAAATTGGAATTTGCATGGCTTACTTTCCATGTTCATCATCGAGTCCAAGTAAATCCAAATGCATTATTGTTTCTTCGATAGAGTCATTAATTGATGTATCTCCAGCAATAATATTGTCATATAA
Source organism: Rickettsiaceae bacterium (assembly GCA_033763595.1). Lineage (GTDB taxonomy): Bacteria > Pseudomonadota > Alphaproteobacteria > Rickettsiales > Rickettsiaceae > JANRKH01. The sequence goes on along the minus strand of JANRKH010000027.1, from coordinate 13,413 downwards.
ATTGTTATCGTGAACAATAAAGAGCTTAGCTGTTAGATTGATATTGGATCTGCACGAATTTCCAATTGCTCGCTCGAGAAATTCTTTAAGTAGCAGTTTTTCTTCTGCGGGGCTTAATCCTGATTCTCTGTTAATATCTAAATGTTTGGGACCCTCTTGAAGAATATTATCCTTTTTTATATGACCAAGTAGTATAAGATTCGCAAGTTCATTCACTTCATAATTTAACATCGAGCGAACCTTTGTTTCCGCTGGTGTTATTGCGTACGGTTCTGGTTCTGCACTTACTTCATCAAATTTTTCTATAACAACTTTTGTATTGATATTAAACATATTTTTTATGTAGCGCTCTAAGAATGTTTGATAAAAGATATTACGCTCTAGAACAAAATCCGGGCCTTCTTCATGTTTATGCTCTATTTCCACATGGATTGCACCGCCTCCGGAGTCTCTATTAAAGAATCTGGGTAAAGACATATCGTCCTGAATTGCACAAATATTATCTTTAGAAATACTGTAATCAATTGGTGTGTGTATGATTTGGTTCGGGACAAAAGGTTTGGCATTTGGATTTAGGTCAGAAAATACCAGGCCAAAACTAGATGCTAATTGAGGATTAGCCTCGTTATGCTCAGCTTGGTCAGAAGTTTTTTGTGCAACGATTTTATATTTCTTTGCTCCAAAGATTTGCTTTTCTGACTCAAAATCCATAATGCTAGCTTATTTTATTTTTAAAAATAGACCCCTCCTAAAAACTCTCGTCCTTGAGGCAATTGCCCCGGCCGCGCAAGGGAAAGGGGCTCACGCAAGCATTTTCTCCTAGTAGTTCTAGCAGCCGTTTCACGCCCGCTTCCACCTACTTGCTGGGTGGGTACAAGTTTTGTTAAGTCGTATATTATAGTCTTTTATGTTGAATTAGCTACGTTGTTGACTCGTCGCTCACCTAATACTCATAGGCTCCTCTCCTCGCGCCTAGTATCTAATCCAACCTAAAAGACTATAGACCTCTTCGGAAACTCGTTAAACAATACGTATGACAATATGTTTTTTTTTGCCTAATGATAATTTGATATATCCTTCTTCTGTGAGATGCTCTTTATTAATTCTCTGATTTTCATCTTCAAGTTTTATATTATTTACCCTTGCTCCGCCACCCCTGATGACTTTCTTTGCTTCTGATTTAGATAAAACCATTTTTGCCATAACAAGTAACTCAGAAAGTAATATTCCACTTGTTAAATCTATAGAAGGAATAGTAATTTCTGGTAAACTTTCTCCTATTCCACCTGATTCAAAGACTTTTTTTGCAGTTAACACTGCTTCATGAGCCGCTTCGTGACCATGGCAAATTTGAGTGAGTCTTAAAGCTAAGATTTTTTTTGCCTCATTGATGTTTTTATCTATCAAATCTTCAAACTCTCGTTCCTCATTATCATTAAACTCTGAGTATAATTTTGAAAATCTTTTAACATCAGAATCCTCTATATTTCTCCAATACTGAAAGTAATCGTAAGGTGAGAGCATCTCCTCATTTAGCCAGACCGCACCTGACGCAGATTTACCCATCTTTGCGCCAGATGATGTTGTAAGAAGTGGCGTTGTTAGCCCAAGCGCAGATTTGCCGAGTTTTTTACGTATAATTTCAGTGCCCATAACTATATTACCCCATTGGTCACTTCCGCCTAATTGAACTTTGCAGTTATGATTTTGATATAAATATAAAAAATCATAAGCTTGAAGTAACATATAGTTAAATTCTAAAAAAGTAAGATTACTCTCTCTTTCAAGACGAGATTTTACCGAATCCATAGATAGCATTCTGTTTACAGAAAAATCCTTGCCAAATTCAGCTAAAAATTCTATGTAATTTAGCTTATTTAACCAATCTTTATTATCGAGCATAATAGCGTCTGTTTTATCATCGCCAAATTTTATAAATTTGGACAAGCTTTTCTTTATCCCAAGCTTGTTTTTTTCAATGTCATCTATTGTCAAAGATTTACGTGTATCGTTTTTGCCAGAGGGATCGCCAATCATCGAAGTTGCTCCTCCGACAATAACAATAGGCTTATGTCCATATTGCTGCAATAATCTTAGAATCATGATTTGCATAAGGCTGCCTACATGCAAAGATTCTGCTGTGCAGTCAAAACCTACATAAAAGCAAACTGATTCATTTTTCGTAAGTTTTTTTAGCTCTTCTAGATCTGTGCTCTGATATAAATATCCACGTCGTTCAAATTCCTCTATAAAGTTCATATAAATCTGGTATTTTGCTTTCTGGTCCTAATAGTTTATATTCCTAATTGATCTTTAAATCAATATTTTAAAATGATACAAATATGATGATTTCACCCTCCATTCTTTGCGCTGACCTTTTAAATCTTGAGTCAGAGGTAAAAAAAATCTGCGCATCTAGCGCAAATTATATACATTTAGACATTATGGACGGGCATTTTGTTCCAAATATTACATTTGGTCAAGGAATAACACGCGCAATAAAGAAGATTTCAACCATGCCACTTGATGTTCATTTGATGATTACTAATCCTGATGCTTATTATAATGAATTTATAGATGCAGGAGCTGATATAATTACCTTTCACTTAGAGGCGGCTCGGGATCCAAAGCAGCTGATTAAAAATATAGTATCTAAAAGCTGTAAGGCCGGCATTTCAATTAGGCCTTCGACTAATGTAAATCTTATTTACCCTTATATTAAAGACATAGATTTAATTTTAATAATGACTGTTGAGCCAGGTTTTGGCGGACAAAAATTCATGGATTCTTGCGTAGAGAAGATTGCGCATGTTTCTAGCAAAGCTAGAGAATGTGAGAAAGACATTATTATCTCAGTAGATGGCGGGATAAATGCACAAACTGCAAAACTAGCAAAAAACGCAGGAGCAAGTATGCTTGTTGCGGGATCATACTTATTTACTGGCGATGATTTCAATCAGAGAGTTGATATATTGCGGGAGAGTTAATCACTCGCAAAACAGCCTCATATGACATGCGTAAAAATACAACAATATTGTTACTATTTTATTGTAGAGTAAAATAAAATAAGATTATTTAATGAATTTACATTATCATTACGTAAAAAAGTAATAATAATTATGCCTAAGCAAAAAAAGACTGGTAATACAACAACACCAGAAGGTTTTGCTCAGACTGTAGCTGCAACAAGCGCTGGCGTAGCAGAACAGGTGGCCCAAGCAGAAAAGACAGACCTTTTAGTTAGAGTATATGACTCTTTATTTGGCATTAAGAAAAAAGGCGCTGCAGCCGAATCTGGTAATGATGCGTCTAAATTATCTGATGCAGACCCGAAAGACCTTGGAGCTTTAGGGAATATGAAGCAATTGACTGATAAATTGCGAGCGAAAGGAGAACGATCAAATCCGCAAGCAACCCAAGGAGGTAGAGTAAGCAAAACACGGCCTGGTATCATAACGGACATGATTTATCATGGGCAAAGAAAAATAGACGGACAAAAGGGTCGAGGTCAATCTAGTGAAGTATCGGCGCACAAACAGGGGCCCGAATTAGGATTCTTGGGGAACGCGCAGCAAATTACTAACAGTCTCAAAGAGCAGAGAGAAGATCAGCCAAATGCCACCCAAGATACAGAAAAACCCGAAGAGAAGTCTTTTTTGAGTCGGCTTTATGATTATGTTATCAATTGGTTTAATAGCTTTAGTTTTGGAAGCGCGCAAAAGGAGCCACAAGAGAGGGGTTTCTTAGGTAATGCTCAAGCATTCAAAAAGCAAGTGGAGGAGGAAGCCAATCAAGATGAGCAAAGTAAGAGACCGTGGCCTGGTCTCAGTACTCAAGCCCCAAAGAACCCAACACGCACTCCAAATGCCAAAAGTCCAGCTGGACAAGAAGGTCAAGGGGCAACACCAAAAAAAATATTTGGAATTTTTTGAGTGTAACTTGACTTCTTAGGTTCTGTGTACATTACTATATAAAGGATGAATTTATAGGCATTTTCGCCCAAGAAAACTTAAGTGTGTGCTGTATACATGAGGATCCGAGGACGAAAATAGCAACGAAATTACCGTTTATATAGAAAAATGTACACAGAGCCAAGTAAACCATGCAACAAATTACCAGCGAATTTTTACAAAAACTCTAAATTCAACTTGAAAAGACTAGTCCTTATAGGGTATATTGCTCTAAATCCTAAGGATTTATTTTGTATTATCAAGCTATTAAGTGCCCCTGTAATAATTATTACCCGCGAATAACAATCAAAAAAACAACACTAAAATTTATCGTATCATTCTTACAGAATTTGCAATATCTGTAGTATGCACATAACTTAATTTTATGTTATAAACTTATAAATACTTATTTTTTTGTTATTGACATCAAATATCTATCTGATATCTTCAACGAACCAAATAATTTATAGGTAAAAATGAAAAAATTATTGTGTTTTGTTGGTTGTTTTGTAACAAGTGCAATTGCAGCCACGCATGCTTCTGCTTCTACTAACGTAGGTTTTTCGGGGATGTTTGAATTTCAGGGCGGAACAAATCTTAATAGACAAAAATCATCCAGCTCACCTAAGTTTTATGATAAATACGGTTCTGTTGAAACCTCTGGTGACAAAATAACAAACAACAACAAGGATCTTGGTCTTTATTCTAAAGCATATTTAGCCCTAGAAATATCAAGGACGCAGTCGTTAATAAATTATGGCGCGAAGATCGTTGTAAATACAACCGCAAAAGGTAGCTCTCTTGCTGGGTCGCACTTATTTTTTGAGTCTATTCCTGGAAGATTAGAGCTAGGATCGAATCTGTATGCAACAAATACTATGACAGTTAGCCCTTATAGTATTTCTGCGGCTACTGGAGATGGCTTCATAAGATTTGCAAATCTTCTACCTGAGGACGAGGAAAGGGGCACTATCTCATCTTACCTTACCGGTTACACTGACTATTCTTTAATCTACGATGGGTTATATGAAGCAAATATGGAAAAACCAAGAGGTATAACATATTATTCACCTAAGATTTTGGGTTTACAAGCGGGCGTAACTTATGTGCCAGATACTACGAATTTTGGTAGCTCTGGACTTGATAAAAATACAAATGAGATAATTACTTTTAACAGTAAATCTTACAGCTACAATTATTATAACGTTGGTATAGCTAATCTTTTAGCTGTGGCCTCTACTTATGAAATAGATGCTACTCGCGATTTATCGTTTAAGTTTGGAGCTGGATTCGAACATGGACAAACCAAAACTCATTATGATAGTAGCACGCCAGCACTAAAATTTAGAGATCTTAAATCTTACAATGTTGGAGTGATAGCAACTTATGGTAATTACTCATCATCATTATCTTTTGCAGATCTTGGAAAAAGTTTAACATATAAGGGAATAGAGAATATCTACCCGAATGTTAAAAATAGGCTTTATTCAGCAGGCGCTGCATATGATCAGGGTCCTTATGGCCTGAGTCTTACATACTTGAATAATGACAAGTTTAACGGTACTCTTCGTTCCTTAACTTTAGGGGCTCAGTATAAATTAGTAAAAAATCTTACAACATATGCTGAATTAACAAGGTACGAATATAAACAAAAAGGTACAAATCAAAGTTATTTAGAGTATAGTAAAATAACTAAGGGCAGAAATGCAGGGTCGATTGTTATTCTAGGAACAAAACTCTCGTTTTAAAACTCCCGTCTTAACTTGTACTAAAATATTCAATAGGGCTTATCTAATTGGCTAAATATCGGCAATCAAGTTTTTGAGGGTTTCTCAAGAGCTTATACTGCCGATATTTTTTGTTGTTTTTTGATTTGAATTATTCAATTTCCTGGAATAAATTAAATACATGAATTTTATAGCGACCTTTTTTATGGCGACCAGGTTATACCAAATCCAATGTTTAAATAGGCCTCTTCGAAAAACTTAGCTCCTGGGGGGCTAGTAGCAAGAGCAGGCGGAGCGCAAAACCGCAGCGTACATTATAAGGTACGTGAGGATTCTGCTATAGTCTTTTAGGTTGGATTAGATACTAGGCGCGAGGAGAGAAGCCTATGAGTATTAGGTGAGCGACGAGTCAACAACGTAGCTAATTCAACATAAAAGACTATTATATACTTGCGCGGGCGGCGCAATTGCCTCTAGGAGTAGAGTTTTTAGGAGGGGTCTAATGATCAAGATAAATGATCACTAAGAATTTCTCGGGTCCTGTGCCTGTACGCAGTTATTTGCATGCGCTAAAGCATATGTAAATACGTATGCACGGCTGACTATAGCGTCAATTCATTTGGGTCATCAAAAACGGAGTTTGGTATATTTCTATGGTTTACAATGAAGATGAGTTAAGCTGGGCATTCAGAAATAAGTTAACGTTCAAGGTACATTCAAGAATTTAATGATATATTTATTTTTAAAGACATTCACTTCTTTTGCGCATCTAACGAACCTTTTTCACTACATATCATTTCGTTTTTTAGTTGCAACTATTTTTAGCTTCTTTTTTAGCTTACTAGCTGGCTCATATATTATTGCTACATTAAAACAATGGCAAAAGAAAGGGCAGCCTATTCGAGACGATGGCCCTGAGTCTCATAAATCTAAAGCAGGGACACCCACGATGGGCGGCTTGATTGCTTTAGTTTCTACTTTTGTATCCTGTATATTATTTACAGATCTTACAAATCCATACATATATCTGGTACTATTCTCTACAATTTTATTTGGAGCGCTTGGATTTATTGACGATTATCTAAAAATTTCTAGGCAAAACCATCATGGGGTCAGGCCTAGATTCAAGTTAATAACGCAATTTTTATCCACTGTTCCTATAGTTGTCTGTGTTTTTTTTATATCAGATACATCTTATCGCGATGTACTTACTATTCCATTTCTAAAAAAAACTTACTTCCATCTCGGGGCTTTTTACTTACTTTTTTCGTCCCTTGTGATCGTGGGCTCATCAAATTCTGTCAATTTGACCGACGGGCTTGATGGACTTGCGATAGTTCCGATCTGCATCGTAGCATCATGTTTTGGCTTAATTGCATATTTGACTGGAAATAGCTTATATGCAAATTATTTGCACATGACTCATATCCCAGGTACTGCAGAGCTTGCGGTTTTTTGCGGCGCAATCATTGGTTCAGGACTTGGTTTTTTATGGTACAATGCACAGCCTGCAGAAGTGTTCATGGGAGATACTGGAAGTTTGTCATTTGGGGCAACATTGGGTACTCTTGCAATAATTTGCAAGCAGGAGTTGCTTTTGGCTATTGCTGGAGGAGTATTTGTGATCGAAACTTTATCCGTCATGATACAAGTATATTATTTTAAATATACAGGCGGAAAGCGTTTTTTTAAAATGGCGCCTCTTCACCATCATTTTGAAAAATTAGGCTGGAGTGAGTCAAAAGTTGTAATACGTTTTTGGATAATATCACTTATATTTGCATTTATCGCACTAGCAAGCCTCAAGATAAGGTAATATTACGATGAAAATAATGAATGTCATGCTCAGTCGTGGGCGCGGAGGGATTCAGCAAGCTTTTCTTAATTATAATAAATTAATTAAGTATCTAGGTTTTCATCTTATCGCCGTAACTTCATATGGTGCAAAAATTTCGTCAGAAGTTTCTGAAAGTTTTTCAGTGCCAAATCTCTTTAACTATGACCCTATTTCTATATTAAGTATAGGGTTCAAAATCAAAACAGAAAATCCAGCAATAATTATTGCTCATGGAAATAGAGCAATCAATTTCGTCATTCTAGCGACCATGTGGTTTAGAAAAAAACCAATAATAATAGGAGTTGCTCATAACTACTCATATAAATATATTATAAAATGTGATCATATATTTTGTTTAACAAGTAACCAGCTCACATCTTTGCTTTTAGAGAAAATTTCTCCGCAAAAGTTGCATTTAATGCCCAATTTTATAGATACCCAAGATAGTAGGATTAATAGACCTCTCCTTCAAACTCAAGCTCCTTGCAAGCTAGTAAAAGCAGATGGAGCTAAAGGACCGGAAGTAGCACATAAGGCACATGAGGATCAGGGCACAGTACCTGAGGCGCAATTGCAGCTAGGAGTAGAGTTTCCGGAGGGGTCTAATATAGATCCACCAAAAAAAAAGGTATTTACAATAGGAGCTATGGGCAGGCTGGTCAAAAAAAAGGGGTTTGATGTTTTAATAAGAGCAGTGTATCATTTTGTCCTAACAGGAGAGTCTATAAAACTTATAATCGCCGGAGATGGGGAAGAAAGGGACAATTTGCGCAAACTAACCAAACTACTTTCCCTAGATGAGTATGTAAAATTTACTGGATGGGCGTCAGATAAAGAAAAATTTTTTAGGGACATAGATGTTTTTTGCTTGCCATCAATTGAAGAGCCATTTGGAATAATCATTTTAGAAGCTATGCTAAACCATACGCCAATTATCGCAACTAGAACAGACGGGCCCCTAGATCTTATAGAAAATAATCACAATGGTATATTAGTAAATATTAATTCCACAGAAGAATTTCTAGAAGCCATAGTAAAATTTAAACAAAATAAAGATTTTGCTAGTAATTGCGCCAAAAATGCTTATAAAAACCTTCTAACCACTCACAATATAGAAAATGCTACTATATTATTTTCTAGGAACTTAAATAAAATAATCAACAATGAAATTTCAAATTTCGAAACTATCAAATGACTTGCCGCTTGTAACATATTCTATGGAAGGTTTTAGAACTATTTCAATCAATTTTATTGTCGGAGTTGGTAGTAGATACGAAAATCAGGGAGAAGAGGGTCTTTCTCATTTTCTTGAACATATGGCTTTCAAGGGGACAAAAAATAGGTCTGCAAAAAAAATTGCGGAGGAGTTTGATCAAATAGGAGGTCAATTTAATGCTTACACTTCAAAGGAGGCAACAATATATTATGCAAAAGTTGTGGATGAGCATCTTGAAAAAGGTCTAGATATTATTTCAGATATAATAGAAAATTCTATTTATGAGGAAGAAGAGATAAAAAGAGAATTTGGTGTTATATGTCAGGAAATAGCTGCAAGTAAGGATAGTCCTGATGATTTATGCCATGAACATTTAATGATGAAGAGCTATAGTAACCAGCCTATTGGTAAACCAATTTTGGGCACCGAAGAATCAATATCAAAATTTACCACTATAAATTTTAAGGACTTTGTAAGCAAGCACTATTCAGCTTCTAACTCAATTCTTTCACTTGCTGGAAATATTAATCGCGATTATGCGCAAAAACTTGCAGAAAAGAAATTCTCTTTCTTGCAAAAGGTCATAAGTCCTAAAGTAGAGAGAGCAGTGTATACAGGAGGTGAATCTTTTGTGCAAAAAGAACTACTTGAACAATCTAGTCTTATGGTTGCATTTGAATCATGTGACAATAAAAACTTAAAACAAATATTCAATACGCAAATTTTATCATTAATATTGGGAGGCGGTACTTCTTCAAGGCTTTTCCAATCTATCAGAGAGCAAATGGGACTTGCGTATTCGGTAGGATCATTTAATTCATCATACTCAGATACTGGGTTATTTACACTTTACGCAGGCACTGCTCCAGAAAAACTGAAAATAGTTGTTGAGAACATGTTTATACAAATCAATAAACTCAGAACTAACATTACAGAAGAGGAACTAAAAAGAGCTAAGGATCAAGTAAAATCATGCATTATAATGTCTTCTGAGAGTACATCGTATAGATCAGAAGAGCAGGGGAAGAATTATTTTAGATATCAAAGAGAAATATCAGATAAAGAAGTTATAGATACGCTAGATTCAATTAATATAAACAATCTAAAACTTGCTGCCGATAAAATATTTTCATCTAAAATTGCTTTTTCAGTTGTTGGCCCAAACTTCCTTGATTTTAACATTAGCGATTTTAGTAAAATTCTATGAATGATATTTCTATAATAATAGTTTCATATTACACATCAAAGGTAATTTTCGAGTGCATAGATTCATGTAAAGCTTTAAATGGTATAAAAGAGATAATTATTGTTAATAACGGTAATCCTGAGGATGACCTAAGAAGCTTAAAAGAACTTGCGACTCAAGATATTATTAAGCTTGTAGACGGCCACGGTAATATTGGTTTTTCAAAAGGGTGCAATCTTGGAGCAAGTATTGCTGCGGGCAATTATTTCTTATTTATGAATCCTGATTGCTACACTCATGATATTGATTTTGCATTTAAGCTAAAAAATGCACTTATAGGACAAAAGGAATATTGGTTTGCAACTAGTGTTATTTACAATTCAGATGGGTCCATTCAGCAAACATGCAGAAGAAATTTAATCAATTTTAGCAATGCAGTGATACAAAGTTTTGGCTTAGACAAGTTTGGTTTTACCGGAATCAATAGGAATGTAAGCGAGATAGATCTTTTACCAGAAATATCACCGCTCGAGGCTTTTTCTGGAGCGTTATTTATGTGTGATAAACACAGATTTTATCAGATAGGAGCTTTGAGCGAAGAATATTTTCTCCATGTCGAGGATATGGATTTATGCATGAAAATCAATAGAGCCGGCGGAAAAATATGTTTTATAAAATCAGCGAAAATTTATCATTACTTAAGCACAAGCAAAACAACTAAGAGATTTCTTGAAGAGCATAAAGCTAGGGGTTTCATTATATATCTAAATAAATTCTTTCCATGGACAAGATTTTGGGCAATAAGATACACGATATATCTAGGGATTTGGTTGAGATATTATATCAAATCCTTATAAATTTTTTTATGTTTATTAATTATTAATATTCATTTCTATTTAGGATTGACTTTTCTTTCAAAAGAATATATAATTGCCACAAAAATATTTACAAAGGAAAATGAAGTATAAATACACTGTAACATACTTTAATAAGTTTTTTTCTTTAGCATTTTTATATTCCGCTGCGCACGGCATTCCATTAATGCTAGCTGGTATGTGCTCTGGCATTCACTCTAAACAGAACTTCTCTGAAAGTGACGAGCTTCTAAGTAAAAAATTAGGTAACCAAACGCTAAGCGCATTTCTTGGAAAGAGATATAAACAATATTCGGTAAGTCCGCAAGGTAAAATTAATCTGTCTGAAGATCAAGGAGTGTCAGACTTTATATTCACGGGTTCAGAATCAGAAACGATCGCAAAGCTTTTTGATTATGAATCTGGGCTAAAGACCGGAACAGTGTTGTTAAAAGCAAGAGACTCTATAAAATACGGAATTATTGGCTATTTAATTAAGGAAATCACTGGTAACATTTTATCTCATGCTACATGTGCACTTATGTATCATGATTTATACGAAAATGATACTGAAAAATATAATGAAAACTTAGAATATTGGAAGGGATTTTGGGAAAAAGCAACGCCATTTGTTGCTATGGCTTACAGCCTTATCTCACCAGTGAATAGCTATGAGAGAGAGCAGTTTGGAAAAGTAGTATTACACGGAGCTGATTATGCAAGGCAAGTCGGAGGCGGCTTTCTAGGCGCTGGAGCAGGTGGCGTGGTTGGATTCGGTAGAGCTGCATTTTCTGTTGCTTACGATTCTTTATTTTTTGCACTAAAGTTAGGGGCCTTAGGTGCAGGTATTGGTTATGCTGTGGATCTTTATACTGGAAGATATGGACCAGTTGAAACCGAAATAACAGAAGAGCAAGACTTACAGGAAGAATCTCTTTTAGGTGCGAGCAATCAGGTGATTGACTCAATCTAATATGCCGGACATTAAACCGCGATTGTCATTCCCGCTTCCTTTTTGTCATTCCCGCTTCCTTTTTGTCATTCCCGCGGAGGCGGGAATCTAGAAGAATTATATTTCCTGGATCCCCTCCTTCGAGGGGATGACAACGTCTCTGTCATTCCCGCGTCCTTTTTTTGTCATTCCCGCGGAGGCGGGAATCCAGTCTTTATATTCCCTGGATCCCCTCCTTCGAGGGGATGACACGTAAAACGCACTGGGATGACACCGTAGCATACGCCCTCATTATTTTCATTCCCGTCTCCTTTTTTGTCATTCCCGCGGAGGCGGGAATCTAGAAGAAATATATTTCCTGGATCCCCTCCTTCGAGGGGATGACATTATGACTGGATCCCCTCCTTCGAGGGGATGACACCGCGATTGTCATTCCCGCTACCACTTTTGTCATTCCCGTCTCCTTTTTTGTCATTCCCGCGGAGGCGGGAATCTAGAAGAAATATATTTCCTGGATCCCCGTTTTCACGGGGATGACATGTTTACTGGATCCCCTCCTTCGAGGGGATGACAAGTTTACTAGATCCCCTCCTTCGAGGGGATGACAAGTTTACTAGATCCCCTCCTTCGAGGGGATGACACCATAATTGTCATTCCCGCTACCACTTTTGTCATTCCCGCGGAGGCGGGAATCTAGAAGGATAATATTCCCTGGATCCCCTCTTTCGAGGGGATGACACTATGATTGTCATTCCCGCGTCTCCTTTTCGTCATTCCCGCTGCAACTTTTGTCATTCCCGCGGAGGCGGGAATCTAGAAGGATAATATTCCCTGGATCCCCTCTTTCGAGGGGATGACATTATGACTGGATCCCCTCCTTCGAGGGGATGACACTGTCATCATAGCTGTCATTCCCGCTTCCTCTTTTGTCATTCCCGCGGAGGCGGGAATCCAGTTAATAAATACCCACGCTCTCTCTCTTCTCTCTACCTAGGTAGCCATAGATAGAATACGCAGCCCTTTATTCTTTTATCTAGATGCGAGGTTGGTTTGAATCTATCATAATCATTATTATCCTCGTATTTATCTTCGTAATTATCTTCATCATTATCATTTTCTATTACTTCTATCTCTTGTGTAGTATAATCTGGTAGATTTTGTTCTTCTTCTGTGTTTTCTCTTCCGTTTTCTTCCGTGTTTTCTTCTATTATATTTTCTACCCAGATTTTTCCTTTATGAGCATCTGTTATTTCTTTTGCGATAGAAAGACCAAGTCCTGTTCCTCCTGCTCCTGTTTTTGTTCTTGAGCTTTGGAAGAAAGACATGAATATATCTTCTTTTTCTTCTTCTGGTATTCCTGGTCCTTCGTCTCTTATAGAGAAGAGTATTCCTTTTGTTTTGTTTGTGTTGTTTTTATCTTTTTTTTCTTTGTGATAATCATAATCTTCTATTCTTGCATCAATAGATCCGCTTCTCTTTATTCTCTCCATGAAACGTATAGAGTTTATATATAGATTTCTTATTACCTGAGTTATCTTTTCCTTATCTATGTTTATATATTCATTTGTAAGATTACTTGTATCTAGAGAAAATGAGAAATTTTGAGTTAAATCCTCATTCATATACATAGGCATCTCTATATTTATTATTTCTTCTACTAAAGTTTTTATATTTATCTTTTCTATTTTATA
>JANRKH010000026.1:0-5582 GCA_033763595.1 Rickettsiaceae bacterium | reverse complement strand
AATCACTTTTCCAAGATCTTCTTTATCAACTTTCAAGGCTAATAAAGTAGTTTGCTGACCAGGGATCTCATCAACTTCAACGTTCTCTGGCTTATCAACCAAAGCCTTTGCCATAAATTTTTGATACATATTTATACGTGCCAAAAATTTATGCGCAGTAAAAAAAGCTAGGCTAAAAATTATTGATATGGTAAATGATTAGCATCATTATTATCGAAATTATCGAACATGCCTACTACTCCTAGCTCATCATTATTACCTAAATTAGGAAATGGTATATAAGCGCCTTCTCTATTATCGGATACTCTATTAAACGCCCCTAAAAGATTCCTTGTTACTGGTTGTAGCGCTTCATTATCAAAATTGGATGCTCTATTAAACTCTTCTGAAAGATTCATTGCTACTGATAATGGATTAACATCATTAGGGGTTAACGCCACGTCAATAACCATTGCATCTTGCTCTGGTGTAAGCACTTGAGTGTGATTAACTCTGTCAATATCATGATTTCTTATATCGTCATGATTCCTAGGTGGAGGAGTTGAAAAATTATCCCCAATATTCCCCTGATCGCCTAGATGAAAAGTCTGAAAAGCGTGGACTAGTTCTGCAACGGTTGGATTAGGTTGTACAAAATTGGTTGAATTAACCAAAATATTCCGCTGATCGTCTGTTAGATTATTATTAGTTAAAGTATTCCAAGTATTCCGCTGATCATCTGTTAGTTCATCAAAACGAAGCGCCCCAAGAATTTGGGCTAGTTGATTTAGTGTATAGTCGTCATTCATAAAATTTACCTTTTTTTTGCTAATATACACAAAAAATACAAACTTACAATAATTAAATGCACAAAATATATAATTTTTTTTTATACATAAGAATAAATTACACGTTTAATTTTATAAATTTGTTTTTTTTATAAAGATTATTGTTAGTATTTTCTATTAATATTTAAATAAGATAGTTTCAATATCAAACTAGATTCTTGCTATACTATTGCAACCACATGGAAAAACCACGCCATAAGATACTCTCCCTCAAAAAACAAAGAGTCGAGATATTACTACCAAGTTAACCGGAAATACTGAAAATCTATAAGAAAAAAATTTCAAGACATTTAGAAAAAAATATATATAATTGTCTATTCATTTAAGAAAATTATTATATGAAACCTAGTATAGCATTAGTTGGTAGGCCTAATGTGGGTAAGTCTACTTTATTCAATAGGCTTAGCTCTTCTTCTAAAGCAATAGTCCACGACTTACCGGGCGTAACCAGGGATAGGAAATATTCATACGGTAGACTTTCTTTTTTAGAATTTATTATCATAGATACTCCAGGACTTGAGCAAACAGAAAAAGCCGCAATAGAAGAGCGCATGATGGGGCAAACTTTTGCAGCAATAGCAACTGCAGATTTGGTCTGCCTTATAGTAGACGGAGCAGCTGGAATCACGCCCCAAGATGAATTTTTCGCGCAATTAATCAGAAAGAATCATAATAATATTCTTCTAGTAGCAAATAAGTGTGAAAAGAAAATAGTAATAGATAAGCAGTTTTTTAAATTAGGCTTTGGAGAACCTGTATGTGTATCAGCAGAACATGGACTTGGGATGATGGAACTATGCGAAGCTCTTGAAGAAAAATTGCCAAAAAATTCTGTAGAAATATCAGATCCTTTCCAAACAGATCAAATGCAAATAGCTGTAATAGGTAGGCCAAATGCTGGCAAATCTACATTTATAAATGCATTAATTAACGAACAAAGACTTTTAACCGGACCAGAAGCTGGTATTACAAGAGATGCTATAGATATAGAATGGTACTATAAAGGCAAAAATATTAAATTAATAGACACGGCAGGAGTGAGAAAAAGATCTCAAATCCACGCCTCGCTTGAAAAAATCTCAGTTGCGAGCACTCTAGGCTCCATAAAATATGCAAATATTATTGTATTAATGATAGATGCAAATTTAGGTATAGAAAGTCAGGACTTAAATTTACTTAATTATGTTATTGAAGAAGGTAGATCTGTAGTAGTTGCAATAAATAAATGGGACAATATTCAAAATAAAAAATCATATAAGGAAGAGGTTGAATATAAACTCTCTAGAGATCTATCCTACCTTCCAGGCGTAGAGGTTGTTTATATTTCAGCTATAAATAAAGATAATATTCAAAAAGTAATAGATAGTTGTATTAAAACTTATGAAATTTGGAATACAAAAATCTCGACAGCCAAAATCAATAAATGGCTAGAATATGCACTTCTTCATCATCCTCTACCACTTGCAAAAAATTGTAGAAGAAGCAGAATAAAATATGGGCTTCAAACAAAGGCAAGGCCGCCTACCTTCAAATTTTTTGTAAATAATACTGAGGCCATTACCGATTCTTACAAAAAATATCTTACTAATTCTATGCGCAAAGAATTTGGACTCTGGGGAGTGCCTATTAGAATACAATTATCTAAATCAGAAAACCCATATTCTAAGAAAAAATAACTATATTATAACATTTCGCAAGAAATCCCGACTTTGACAGAATAATTTCACCAAGCCCTTATGAATAGTAGGTTACGCATGTTTTATTTATTTTTTTGTTGTGTACTCTTATTTATTAGTTGATTTATTGTTATCGGTATAATATAGTTTTATATTATGTTATGTACTATAGGTTGCGATGTTTTTAAGAGTAAGTAAGGGGAAATCTCGGAATTATGTTGTAATAGTTAGAGGTTATAGAGATCAAGAAGGAAAGCCTAAACAAAAGACTATCAAGAATCTTGGATCATTCCGCAATGAAGAGGAAAAAGAAAAGCTCTATAAGATTGGCTTAAGGATCATAGATACTATGGAAAGCCAGCAAGAATCTATTATTATAGCAAAGGAAGAATCTTTGATTACTGAATTATCAAGATATAATTGGGCAAGTTCTTTGATTTTGGATAAATTATTTAAGCGCTTCAAATTAGATGCAAAACTATCTTTACTTATGAAGGACAGAAAAGCTAAATTTGATCTTTCAGCTCATCTGAAATTTTTAATTGCAAATCGTTTAGTTGCTCCATCAAGTAAACTTGCAGCTTATAGCAGACGTGATAAATTATGGGCTAGAAGTGATGAGATTAGTTTACATAATCTCTATAGAAGTCTTGATGAACTAGCGCGTAGTGAATATTCTATTAAGAATCATCTCTTTAAATCCACGCAAAAACTTATAGATAATCAAATAGAAATAGTATTATTCGATGTAACTACTTTATATTTTGAATCCAAAGAAGCCGATGAACTTAAGAATTTTGGATATAGTAAAGATTGTAAATTCTCCGAAGTTCAAATAGTGCTCAGTATGATGGTAGATCTAAATGGTAGACCTCTTAGTTACGAGATTTTTTCAGGCAATATGTTTGAGGGTAATACATTAGTAAGCAGTATTAATCAACTAAAAGATCAATATAACATCAAGAAAGTTACTATTGTAGCTGATAGGGGAATGAGCTCTATAGGCAATCTCGAAACTATACGAGAAGCAGGTTTTGATTTCTGCATATCTTTTAGACTAAGATCTACTAGTGCAAAATTACAAAAAGAAATCTTAAAAGATGAAGATTATAATAGTGAATATAGTACAGAGGATGAGATTATAAAATACAAAATTATAGATAATAATGAAAATAGCTTATTATGCCTATATTCATCAAAAAGAGCTATAAAAGATCGCCTAGACAGGGAAAAACTACTCGAAAAAGCAGAGATGATGCTTGAGAATGGTAGCTATAAAAGAAAATCCGGCGCTAAAAAATATCTAAAAATAGAAGAACATAAAGCAACCAATGTTTTATATGACAAAGCAGCAAATGATGCAAGATTTGATGGATATTATGCAATTAGTTTTAGCAATAAAAAAGCTAAGGTAAATGAAGTTATCGAAGCATATCATGGCCTATGGAAGATAGAGGCTTCTTTTAGAAGTATGAAGCATTTTCTTCAAGCAAGACCTATGTTTCATTGGAGCAAAGAAAGGATCAAAGGTCATATAGCACTTAACTTCATATCTTTGATATTTGAAAGAGATCTCGAATTAGGCACAAACTTAACACAAAATAGAATAAGAGATGCTATATATAACATGCAGGCATCAAGACTCAAAATAGACCAAACAGAACTCTTATGTCATAGCGAGTTATCGCAAGAGCAGGAAAATATACTAAAATACCTCAAAATAACCAAACCAGCAAATAAAGTAGTGAACTCATCTCAATCTTGAAAACCTAGAGCGCTATATGAATCGGGCATTTGCGCATTTTTAGCTGTCAAAGTCGGGAATTTGGACTCTGGGGAGTGCCTATTAGAATACAATTATCTAAATCAGAAAACCCATATTCTAAGAAAAAATAACTATATTATAACATTTCGCAAGAAATGAGTCGCAAAAATAGATTTGAAGCACAACAACAAAATTCAACATTCAAAACTATGTTCTTCTGCTTGGTGACCACATAAATTCACATCTTCGGGTAATTTACTCTCACTTAAGCCTTGCTCAGCATCATCTAATTGTCTTTGGTGTAAAAAAGTAAAACGTCCTTCTAAATATTGTTTAAAAGATAATAGATTGTGGTTTTGCTCAATTAATTCATTATTTATATTATTGTACAGAGCCCTTATAATAGACTTAAATTGACTGCCAGGAGTTGCAGTACATTTTATCAGATGGGTATCGCTACAAATAAACTTTAAAACAATATCAGAGTATGGTCCTTTGTTTGTAGAATCTCGATTGATTTTCTGGTTGAGCAATATATTGCATAATAATGCTTTAAATTGTTCTGCTGTTTGCAAGTGTTGTATGTTATAAAGCCCGACCAATTTAGACTCTATGACTTCCCAATGCGTCTGGAATATACTATTTTCTTCTTGAAATTCACTACATGCTAAATTATTTTTTATACTTAGTATAGCCGGAAAAATTTCATAATCATGACATTTTGTGTAATGTTGCTCTAGTCTGCTAGATAGCTGATCATAATTGCTATTAGATGGACAACTGTTCTGGAGCGTATGTATAATTGCGCTTTTCACACAGGAAGAAAATGGTTCTATAACCTTTTTGGGGCATTGGAGCAATAAATATTCATATTCATCTTGTGCTTTATTATAATTTGTTAGAAAAATATTACAAAGTACCGCAGTTTTTCTCATTTCTATATCCACATCTTCAGAAAATAGGTGAATTTTTTGCTCGCAAATATTTAAAGCGTTATCAAATTTTTTTTGCTTAAAATATAATTTACTCATCATGGAATATACTAATTCTTTTAGACGCAGAGATGAGGTTGAAGAAATATTTTGTAGAATACCAAGAGCCCCATCTAAATCATTTTTTTTATCATAAGCAAGCGCTATCTGATAGTCAAAAAAATCTAAGTTAGCAAATTCAGGATCGGTAGTGAAATTCTTACCCTTGGCTTCTTGAGCTGATTCTATAGCTTCATTATAATTTTCTATTAATAGCCAAAAATTTATTATATATTTATGAAAATAAAATTCATTAGGGAAGTTTGCAATCCCTTTTAAGCAA
>JANRKH010000025.1:0-6007 GCA_033763595.1 Rickettsiaceae bacterium | reverse complement strand
TAGTATTTTTTGGTAATATTTATGAACTTCTGATCTATTTATTTTATCTTCTTTGAAATGTTCTGTTCGCACTCCACGGAGTCTCTTTACTTCATCTAACTGCAAGTCTTGTACTATATTTGATAAAATACCGTCTCTAACTAAAGTAATTAATTCTGTAAAAATTGAATCTTCTAGTGAAGTCTCTATATGCGCTTCCTCTTCTGACGACTGGTTTACTGACTGTGTTGTAGGTGGATTTATTGATGAATAGATTACTGATGTGCTTATTGATTGATCTACTAACGTATTTATGGATTGATCTACTGATAGATCTAATGATAGTTTTTCTGATGTCTCCTTGGTTAGTTTTTCTACTTCTTCTGTTGTTTTTGTTGTTTCTTCTTCTATTCCTTCTTCTATTCCTTCTTCTATCTCAATAGATTCTAGGAATTTCTTTAAAACATTCTTTGCCTTTGTTTCATGTCCTATCTCTTTTAAAGTAATGCTAGAAAGTAAATAAGCAAAAGATCTGTTTAGTGGGGGATTTATCTTTACGAGTTCTTTAGAGATAGCAAGAAGCCTTAGACTAAATCCTTGTATGAAATATGTAGTAATTGCATTTACATAAGCATTCTTGTAACTAGTATCAAGTTCTGTTGCATTTACATAAGCTATTGATCCATTTTCTAATCTATTCACCTTACAATAGATATTGCCTATCTCATTAGATATTCTTGCAAGTAACTTGTTCTTATTCTCATATGCGCCCCTGGTGGTTTCATCTTCTATGTTTAAATCATCTCTATATGATTTATGTAGAGCTGAGAGCTTACCTAGTATCTCTTTAAACTCAGCTTCAAAGGTCTTGTTTTTTTTGATCTTTGTATTAGTTGTAGTATTAGTAGTAGTACTTGGATTACTAGTTCTATCTTTAGTCTCAAGGGTAGTTGTTATTGTATCTGGTAATTCTTTTTGCTGTAAGTCTCTTATTTTACTGATGATATCCTTATATAGTTCTCTATATTCTTCTCCGAAGGTAGATGCTTCTTCTTCTATTTGTTGTAGTATTCGTTCTTCTGTAATTGCTGCTGGTTTTTTTGATTCATAAGTTTTTCCCCATCCTATAGTATTATATATTTCCTCTAGAGTTTCTTGTGCTTTTTTTAATAGTTTTTCTCTTACGTCTTTCATATTTTGTTGCTCCTTCTTTACTGGTTTTACATAAGGAGTATTATGATCTAGGTTTGGAATATAATCAACTGGTACTACGGTTGACATTTCATCTGAAACTTTCATTGCAGCCTCTGCTGACATTTCAGCTTGTTCATCTATCTTTAATTCTAGATCTGTTGCATCTTCTAGTATAGTTGGTATTTGATACTGGCTAAGTTCATGTTTTTTTACTGATATTCTTATATTTTCAATGTCCTTTAAAACGTTGCCTGTAAATTGCGCAAAATACTTACCAAACTCCTCTTGTAATGAAAAAAGAAACGACGAATCTTCTTGTAATGGCAAGACCGTCGAAGAAGCTCTTGATGAGCTTCTCTCTCTTATAAGAAACACTGACTCATCTGCTTCAGTTGTTGCTTCTTCAGCATAATCTGCGACTTCCTCTTGATCTTTGCCACTAAACTCTTTATCAGTTTCTATAGTGTCAATACCTCTTTTTTTTAGCTCATTTACCTCCGCGTCTTGGTCTCTGAGCTTCGAAAGTAATTTATCTCTCTCAAAAAGCATAGTATGCGCAAAGAGAATATTTCCCATAGATAATTTAATGGAATTAAATAAGTGTACGTCCTGTGAAATTCTATGCACATTATTTAAACAATCTAATATCTCTGTTTCTTGAGCTTGTGTTACTTCTATATTTTCTGTTAGCAATGCCCTCTGCATATCTCTTATTACTCTTGCTTTGTTTAAGTATGCAAGTATATATTTATCATCGAATCTTATTGCTTGATTGTAGCTCTCAATTGCT
Organism: Rickettsiaceae bacterium; assembly: GCA_033763595.1. Classification (GTDB taxonomy): domain Bacteria; phylum Pseudomonadota; class Alphaproteobacteria; order Rickettsiales; family Rickettsiaceae; genus JANRKH01. Next base: position 4,044 of record JANRKH010000025.1, on the reverse strand, counting down.
TCAGTATATTTAGAAATAGTCCTTAGTGCATTGCCTTTATTAGTATATGCTTCTACAAAATCTGGTTTTAGCCGGGTTGCTTCATCATAGGCGTTAATAGCTTCATCATGCTTTGATAGAAGATATAGACCATTGCCTTTGTTGTACCACGCTTCTGGATTGTCAGGTTTTAGCCTAATCTCTGAATCTAGGAAATCTATTATTGCTTCCTCCAATCTAGATAGTGCATTTGGCTTATTATCTTGGTTGTAGTTTGACATGAAAAAATCAGCATCTGATATAGATAGATCAATATACTGATCAAATAAATGAGTTCTTCTAATATACTTTAAAACCTCTGATGACTTAGGAAGGCTTTTTGTTGATAATGAAGATGATATTCCTGCATGAAGTTTGTGCGAGGATAATGAAGATAATATTCCCGCTTTTTTTGATATTTTATCATCATGTTCTTTTTCTAGGGATCCAAATAATTCGGAATAAATTTTCTCTAATCTTTGATCATCTACAGCTTTTGGTTTTGATTTTTTAGGAAGGCTTTTTGTTGATAATGAAGATGATATTCCTGCATTAATTTTGCGCGAGAATAATGAAGATAATATTCCCGCTTTTTTTGATATTTTATCACCATGCTCTTCTTCTAGGGATCCAAATAATTCGGAATAAATTCTCTCTAATCTTTGATCATCTACAGCTTTTGGCTTTGATTTTTTTTCCATTTTTTCTTTATTGGCTCTGGAGCCTTCCTCGTCTAAGGTTGTTTTCTCTTTGGTCATGATGTGATACACTCCTTATTAGCGTGATTTATTTAATACTCTTAAAAAAGCAGAGGACTTAACTCAAGACCTCTCTGGTTTTGCCATATATGTTATGCGAAATCCCATTTTTAACTGATACGTCGCCGCTTGTTGTTTACCTAACGTATAGTGGTCTTCTCTAATCGCTCCTCCTAGTCTATTTAATCCTTAAGATTTGGTATTATACCCATATATCTTTTGAGCGTTAGTGTATTAAGCTTATCAATTTACTCTCAAAGATTCACAAATTTTTTAGAAAAATATTACAAACCATAACTAATTATACAACAATATAAACAACTTTAAAGAAGTTTTTTTTGAGGATTTTGCTAGTAAAATGATTTTTTTGTGACGTTAAGACGTGAAACACCGTTAGTACAAATAGGATTTTTTAGAAATAGTTTTCTGATATGCTTCCTCCAAACTTCAGAGAAAAAGAGGAATTTAGACTCTATGTATATTTCTAAACAAAACCGGAGAGATTTATACCAAATCCCAGATTAAATAATACTAGGAGCGAGGAGTGAAGCCTACTACATGCTAGGTGAGCGACGAGCGACAAAGTAGTACTTAAAAAGTAGTACTTAAAAATGGGATTTGGTATTATAGGTATTTTTTGCCAAAGAAATTGTTAGTATTATGCATCACAGCATACCTTGACCTTGAGTGGTAATTTTGCCCGAAAAAATTGCTTTTCGCTCCTCATTTATATTTATCTATATTCAGGTACAAAGGCTGCTTTTTTATAAAAATTCCTAGACTCTACTTATACCAAATCCCATTTTTAAGCACTTGCTTCTAGCTCGTCGCTAAAGTCTTACACGAGAGTTCGTGACTTGCTCCTAGTATTATTGAATTCTAGAGATTTGGTATCATAGCTAGTGCGGAGAGGTCTATTATATGCAGGTAGAATACATACGGCTTCTGGATCGAAAATCACAACGGGATCGAGGATTTATAGAAAGATGCGCAAAGCCTAGGTTATTATGGTGATCAAGTTTGGATTTCAAAACTCTTGATTAAATTGTCTATCGACTTTAGCCTGATAAGTATGGGCTCCAGATCCTCTAACTTAAGCATACATGGACCATCAGACGGAGCATTGTCAGGGTCATTATGGACTTCAGCAAAAATTCCAGCAATCTTTGTGACAAGAGCGCCGCGGGCAAGCGTTTCTACAAAACGTCTTTCTCCTCCACTTGCAGCTCCAAGGCCACCTGGTTGTTGAACGGAATGTGTTGCATCAAAAATTACAGGTAAACCAGTTTCTGCCATTATTGGAAGCCCCCTGAGATCTGTTATTAGATTATTATATCCAAAACATGATCCTCTTTCGCAGAGCATCACATCTTTTGCGCCAAATAAATTTAATTTTTCAGCTACATTTTTCATATCCCAAGGCGCAAGGAATTGACCTTTCTTGACCATAACAATTTTTCCAGTTTGAGCAGCTGACTTTAGAAGATCTGTTTGTCTGCACAAAAAAGCTGGAATTTGAAGTACATCTACAAAATCAGCAAGTATTTTAGATTGTTCCTCATTGTGCACATCCGTTATAACAGGACAAGCAAAAGTTGTTTTTATCTCGCTGAATATTCTGATTGCACTTTCTATTCCTATTCCTCTCTGACTTCTTGCAGAAGTTCTGTTAGCTTTATCGAATGAGGACTTAAAGATAAGATTTATGCTTAACTTATTTGTTATGTTAACAAGTTTTTCTGCCATAAAAAGTGCATGATCCCTATTTTCTAGCTGGCAAGGGCCAGCTATTAATGTAAAAGGTAGATCGTTAGAAATCTTGAAGTTATCTAGTTCAATGATATGCATATGGTTATTTTTAGTTTCTTTATTATACCAAATCCCATTTATAAGTGATCAAATTAAATATCCAAATTGATGTAAGCCGAGATCATGGCTTGCGCAAGGTATTATATGCACTTTGCGCATAAACCCTGGCATAAAATCCATATGTTCAGGGTTTAATTCTAGAAATTTGGCATAACTAGCTTTTGTGTAAATTTTTATATAAAGCTACGATTTTGTTGTTATTTTCGCTCTCGAATAAGCATACATACTTCATATAGTTACGTTTTCTTGAGGGCCCAAACGGATATAAATCCTTTTGTTATATAGAAATATACACAGAGCCTAGAAGGCTAGGAATAATATAACAATTTTTGCGAGTTGAAATAGTATTAGTTAATTCTTGGATTTAGCATCAGAAGAGTACCTGAGCAAGTATATTTTGCAAAAAAAAGAGATACTCTAGAGAAATATGAATTTAGTAACTTTAATTTCGAGCTTGGCAGCGACTTACTCTCCCATGCCTTCTGACATAGTACCATCAGCGCGATAAGGTTTCACTTTCGAGTTCGGAATGGAGTCGTGTGTTTCACTTATGCTATAGCCACCAAGCTTGAAATTAAAATTTTAAGCTATTGTTTAAGTAAAAATATTTTTTTACTTAAAATTATTTTAAATATTTATATATTAATATTTTTTAATTAAAAAAATTTGTTTTTTAAAATGTACAAAAATTAAATAAAAAATTTATAATTTTGACACACAAAATTAGTAAAAATTTTTTGCAAAGCAATTCAGAGCTTTTCTACAATAAAGTTTTCATAGCTAGTTTTTGCTAGTTTAGGTCAATGAAGATTATTAAATTATATGAACTATTATCTTAAGTCATTTTTACAAGTGATATATTTTTTGCTGTCACGACTGCTCAAAACTAATTATGAGTTAGGTCAAGCACAACGATAAGCTATTATATTACTCGCAGAGCTGAATTTTAGATATAGTATTTATAGTTACTTTTTTATAGTAATTCTAGGTAATTTTTAAAATTAAAAAAAGAATTTTTGTTGTTCAATTTTATATTAATTTTTCACAGAGAAACTATAAAAAAATTTAGAATTAGTACTGCATGCAGTAAACTCAAAACTTATAGAAATAAATCAATCGGGTTATTAGTACCAGTAAGCTACACACGTTACCGTGCTTCTACACCTGGCCTATCAACGTGATGGTCTGTCACGACCCTGATAGGGAAATCTAGTTTTGAGGTGGGTTTCCCGCTTAGATGCATTCAGCGGTTATCCCTTCCATACTTAGCTACCCAGCCGTGCCGCTGGCGCGACAACTGGTCCACCAGAGGTATGTCCACCTCGGTCCTCTCGTACTAAAGGCAGATCCTCTCAAATTTCCAACACCCACGGCAGATAGGAACCGAACTGTCTCACGA
>JANRKH010000024.1:0-9508 GCA_033763595.1 Rickettsiaceae bacterium | reverse complement strand
CTAAGGCTAGAGATCATAGTTAAGGGATTACTATTATCTTGAGCTATTTGTAATTGCTCTTTAGACTGATTTTGAGTAGATAAAGAGTTTTTTTCTTTTTCTTCGGTTTCTTCTATTTCTTCTTGATTATTCATCATAGTTAAGTTGCCTGTTATTATTTTATTAGTTCATGTTGATTATTCATAATTTAAACGTCGTCAATTAGATTGTAAACTTCCTACTCGAAATTCCTGCAAAAAAATTTACAAAATTTAAGAGAAGAATATAACCCGTCTTCGATAATATAATTGCTCTAACGTCTGTCAATATGATTTTTTTGATGTTTTTTTGAATAAGATTTTTGGTTTTGCAGAGGATTTGCTTTGGGCCTACTATAGTCCAAATTTATATATTAAATTTAATTAATCGCTTAAATTGATTTGATTAAGTTTTATAAATATCGCTTAAATATCACTTATTGAAAAATATTTCTGGCTTTTTGGATAAAAATGTTCCATTATGTACCATATCATACCATAATGTACCATATGAAACCATACATAAACCAGACGCAAAGTTACTAATGGGCTTATTTTTATCGAAATATAACAATCTTATAGACAAGAAAGGCAGGCTTTCTGTACCTTCGCTATATAGGCAAACTGCTAGCGCAGAAGGTTTTGCCGGGGTGATAATATATCCTTCTATCAAAAATAAAGCCCTAGAGGGATGTAGTCTCACTAGAATCAATGAGCTTGCAGAAATGATCTACGACCTAGATCCATACTCAGAAGAAAGAGATGCATTTGAAACTATAATATTAGGACAGTCAGTACAGCTCTCCTTTGATACTGATGGAAGAATTGTTCTACCAAAATACCTAATTGACTTTGCAGGGCTAGATGGTCATGCATCCTTTGTTGGCAAGGGCAAAGTATTTGAAATATGGAATCCTGATCTACTTAATGAACATTTAGAAAAGGTTCAAATCATCGCAAATAATAACAAAGCTTTGTTAAAAAACATTCATCAGGGAGGTGAAAAAAAATGAGTCACATTCCTGTTATGTTAACAGAGGCAATAGAGGCACTGAATATAAGAGATAATGGCACATATGTAGATTGCACATTTGGAGCAGGCGGCTACACAACTGCAATTTTACAAAAGGCAGATTGCAGTGTAGTTGGCATTGATCAAGACGAGACATGCAAATTTTTTGCGCAAAAATTACATGATGAATTTGGTCAAAGATTTCAACATATTACCGGTAATTTTCGCAATATTAGAAACTTGATTGAAAATTTCATTCCAGTAGACGGAATAGTCTATGATCTTGGCGTATCGTCTATGCAGCTAGACGAAAAGGCTCGTGGCTTCTCTTTTCAGCTTAATGCACCTCTTGACATGCGTATGGGATCAGGAGAATTAACCGCACGCGATATTGTTAACCAGCTTGAGGAACATGAGCTTGCAAATATCATATATGAATATGGAGGCGAGCATAAATCGCGTAAAATTGCAAAAGCTATTATAAATGCAAGAGCAATCAAGCCCATAGCCACAACTCATGAGCTTTCAGCTATTATCAAATCTGTTTACGGGCCAAAGAAAGGAGCGAAAATTGACCCGGCAACTAAAACTTTTCAAGCTATCCGCATATTCGTAAACGATGAACTTGGGGCTTTACAGGAAAGTTTAGAACAAATTGAGCAAATATTAACAATAGGAGGAAGGGCTGTTTTTATCAGTTTTCACGAACTTGAAGACAGAATTATCAAACAATTTTGTCTAAGCAGATCAGACCCTAAAATTGCTAGTTCCAAATATAGCAAACAAGCAAAACAAGCCACAAAGCCCTTCAAGATAATATCAAAAAAGGCTCAATTACCCTCTAGGAATGAGATTTTATCTAATCCAAGATCTAGATCTGCAAAACTTAGAGTCATAGAAAAAATAGAGGTCCCAGGTGAAAACTAGAAATTTATCATTAGAAGAGGAGTATTTTATGTTGATACAAAAAAGAATAAAAGCGATAGAAAAAATTGGCAGCAAATCTCAAAATCAAAACATGCATTTAAAAACGATTAAACAGATAAACTGGGGTTTATTTTGTATGATTATTTTACTTGTAATGTATATGTTTAACCTTAAAAGTGACGTGCAAGATCTAACTTACGAGCATAGGCAAATCACTAACCAGATTACAACAGAAAATATACAATATAATTTGCTAAAGGCTGAACTTGCCTATTTAAACTCTCCAAAGAGACTGAAGATTCTTGCTTCTCAATATCTTGGACTCAAAGATATTAATCCATCACGAATTTCTATGGAAATTTTCGACAGAATCGAAAATTCATATAATGAAACAGAAACATTAAGGCAAGCCAAATCAAACAAAAAATGGAGATATAAGAACATAGATCCGATAATCCAAAATACAACACTTAAACTAAGAAGTAGATAAGTTAGAATATTAATTTGAGTTATGCAGTAAAATAACAATGAAAAGCTTGTTACAGACTTTTATGAATTCGTATCTTAGTTCGTGGGTTTACTCCAGAAACGAGAGGGTAAAAAGATTGCTAGTGATTGCAATCTTTTTTTGTCTTGGGTATCTGATCATTATCTATAATCTCATACTCACTAATTTTCAGAAAGATGATAAAAATGCTAATTTTGCCCTAAATCAGTCAACAAGAGGAGAAATTTTAGACAGGAATAATCATGTACTTGCCTCTAATCTTATGCTTGCTTCAGTTTATGCAAATCCACCTAAAGTCGTAAATATAAGATTTACAGTCCAGAAACTTGCGTCAGTTATTAAAGATCTAGATCAGGCAAAACTGACCAAAGATCTATCTTCTAATAAAAATTTTATTTGGGTAAAAAGGGATATAACCTCAGCTGAGAGGGATAGGATAAATGAACTAGGACTTGCCGGTATCTTCTTTACAAGCGAAGAGAAGAGAATATATACACAAGGATCATCAATGTCACACATATTAGGTTATGTAGATAGGGATAATAACGGAATTGCTGGGGTTGAAAAATTTTTTGATAAGCATCTAAAAGGAGAGAATGGCACTACAAAAAACATGATACTTTCAATAGATCACAGAATTCAGAATATTGTTAGCGAGGAGCTTGATGATGCTATAGCAAAATATTCAGCTCTTGGCGGCTCATGCATTGTTGCTGATGTACAAAATGGCGAGGTCCTTGCTATTGTAAGCAAGCCAGATTTTGACCCTCACCTACCCTCTAAGGCCACCGCCGAGCAATTATTTAACAGATCAACTCTTGGAGTATATGAAATGGGATCTGTTTCAAAAATTCTCACTTTTACAGCCGGGCTTGACTCAAAAATAATTGATATGCGAGATGTGTATAATATACATGATTTTCACGTAGGAAAATATAAAATTAAAGATACTCATAGAAGAGATGGGTGGAACACAGTACCTCAAATATTTATGAATTCATCTAATATCGGCACTGCAACCATGCTAATTGAAATAGGCAAAGAGAATTTTGTAAATTATATGGAAAAACTAGGCATGCTAAAGCAATTAACAATTGAGGTACCAGAAAGGGCAATGCCCCTCTTTCCCAAAAAGGAAAAAATAACAGACTTAAATCTCATAACTATGTCTTATGGTTACGGCTTTGCGACAAGTCCTGCGCATTTTGTAGAGGCAATGATCCCAATAGTTAATGGTGGCCTAAAATACCCTCTCACTTTAGTGAAAGATGCAGCAGCAACACCTATAAAAATTTTAGACTCACAAACATCAGAAAATATAGTAAAACTCATGAGAGTGACAGTTGAAAAAGGCACTGGCAAAAAAGCTGCAGTACAAGGTTATTTGGTCTCCGGCAAAACTGGCACAGCAGAAAAACTTGGCCCAAAAGGCTATCTCGCAAACCACAGATATTCTTCTTTTGTTGCAACTTTTCCAAGTATTAGCCCTAAAATCATTATATATTTTTTTCTTGATGACCCTAGGGGCATAAAGGAAAACTTCGGATTTGCAGGCGGCGGATTTACAGCTGCCCATTCTACTGGTAAAATAATTGCACGAATAGGCCCTTTATGCGGCATAGCTCACTATGACGAAAATGATCCTCATATAAAAAATATTATGCAGGTAGATAGTGAAGTAGATAGCGAAACATAAAATTATCACATGACGAAAAGCAATATTTACAAGCGAAAACCTATTGGAGTCTCAGACAATTCTCGTAAAATCAAACAAGGATATATTTTCGTTGCGATTAAGGGAGAGACGCATGATGGCAATGATTATATAGAGCAAGCATTTGAAAATGGAGCAATACTTGCTTTATCAGATGATATAAAGATAGTAAACAAACTAAAAGGCAAGTTCAATATCACTTTCGTCGAGGACGCAAGAAAAATGCTTGCGGATCTTACGATAATTTTCGGCGGCAAGAAATGCGAAAAAATCCTAGCAGTTACTGGCACTAATGGCAAGAGTTCTGTAGTACATTATATAGGTCAGCTATCTTCACTTTGCGGCAAAAGCGCAGCGTCAATAGGCACATTAGGCGTTAATAGATATTTTGCAAAAAATGCAGTTGTCACAAAAAGTAATAATAATTTTAATATAAATCTAACAACTCCGGCAGCACAAGAACTGGAGGCAATATTATGCGATTTAAAAGCACAAAATATAGATTTATGTGCTCTTGAAGCATCTAGTATAGGGCTCGATCAAGAAAGGCTTAGAGGCAGAATTTTTGCTTCAATAGGTTTTACCAACTTCAGCCAAGACCACCTTGATTATCACCATACTATGGGAAATTACCTAAATGCAAAACTTAAGATTTTCGTTGAAAACATGAACGAAAATTCTGTAGCAGTTATTAACGCTAAAATTAAGGAATATGATATAATTCAGAATCTTCTGAAAAAACACAAAAGAAAATACATAAGCTTAAGGGAAGAAGCACAAGGTGCAACAGATAAAGAAACGGACACATATACAAATCTAGCGCACACCTCAGATACTGACTTTAAATACAAAATTATGAGCCAAAATCAAGAGCATCAGCGATTCATGCTCTATAACTACAAGTGTGAGTTCATAGCGCAAACAAACATACTCGGCTCATATCAGATAGAAAATATAATCATGGCAATGCTTATGCTAAAGGCTTGTGGATTTGATTTAAGCGAGCTTGTAAAATTTGTACCGCTTATCACGCCGCCGCCTGGAAGGCTTGAAAGAGTTGCAAATATTGGAATAGGCGCAAGAATATTTATTGATTACGCACATACTCCGGAATCATTAGAACGTGCTCTTCTGGCGTTAAAACATATAGCAACTCTAAATAGCGGAAAATTAATATGTATTTTTGGATGCGGAGGAGATAGAGATAAATCAAAAAGAAAACTTATGGGTAAAATTGCATCTGAAATCGCAGATATCATTATAGTTACTGATGATAATCCAAGAAACGAAGATGCACAATTAATCAGAAATGACATACTATCTGGCTGTAAATCCAGCGCACTAGAAATAGGAAACAGAAAAGAGGCCATAAAATATGGGGTAGGAATAATTACTGATCATGATATACTCATAATTGCAGGTAAGGGTCATGAAGAATATCAAATTATTGGCCAAACAAAATTTCCATTCTCAGATAAACATGAAGCTATAAATGCCCTTGAAGAATTATTGTAGGCGCGAATCCTCTGGATCTTTTTTTGATATCAAAGACCTCTTTCGAAAATACTTTTTTTAAGAGCTTGCCGATAGCTCGCCTTTTACCAACACAATAATAGGCTTCGTGACTTGCTCCTAGTATTATTAAAGCTTGCATTTGGAAAATTCAATTGTATAGTATAAGCAGAAATAAAGCTAAGGATAATTTTCTGATTATTATACTTGAAGTTTATAAAGGGCTTTGGTCATGAAAATTATCACATGTCCCAGTTAAATTTTGATGAGGTATTTTAGTATCTTGCTCTTTGTTTAATTCAAAATCCGAAGTATTAGAAGAAGAGGCATGCGTAGCTGCTCCGCTAAAATTTATCTTGGTTGACTGGCAAGAATCCATCTCTGAGCTTTGGTTATTTGTGTCAGAGGTATTTTGATTGAGACCGTAATACTCCTCTAGCGTTTTGAGTAATCTTGCTTCTTCTTCTGAAAGTTCTGCTGGTTCTGATTCGCACTCGACTAACTTACTTGTTTGATTATACGTGAGCGTTTTTGATTCATTTGATGTGTCAGGATATTGATCTGGCTCATCTAATCTCCTTATTGCCGCTTCTTCATCTGATATTATTTCCTCGTCGCAATAACCATCAGGCCTAATACTACATGAGTTAAAGAAAATTGTTTTACTTTCTGGAAATGAAAAATTGAAAGGAATCTTGATCGTTTCTTGAGATTGCAAATTATAGAGAAGTCCAACAGTTTTTTGAAGTAAACTTTTCTTTGGTAAGTTTATATTACTTATTCGTATTTGAAGATCTGTTATCTTTACTTTTTCTTCAGTAAATGGACTCATCTCAAAGTAGCCAGAAAGCTTTATCTTTTCTTGTATCATCCTTAGTACTTTGCTCGTATAAACCGGTCTTTCTCCTGTTGGAGTTAGGGCAATAAAAGAATCAAAAGGGATTGCGTTATTCTCCAATACTTTTAACCCTTTTGATTTTATGTGTTCTTGAAAATATGTCTTTAGTTGCGACTCTATTTCATCTTTAACAAATATTGCTCGAAACGAGATTTGATCTCTCTTTAAATATTCTGGATTAATGATGATCTCAGAGACACAAAAATATCTATCATGAAATTTCCATGGTATTAGACCTTCAGCTTTACCAAAAGTTTCAATATTATCGACTTTTTCATACTTATGCTCTCTTATGTTTTCGAATCTCCATTCCATTTCATCAATTGTTTCTTGATAATCCTCTTGCAGTTTTTCTATGTCGTCTTTTAGTAAATCTTTTGTTGTGACTAGTGTTTCCTTTGCGATAACATCATTAATATATGCGATGATAAGAGCTATAGCATTTTTGTTATGCGTAAAATAATCTATTGTGTCTATAAGAGAATCGCTTCGAAGTGCAAAACCTACTTTATTGTGTCGATATTTCTGCGCTTCATCTATTGACTGTTTGACGACACATCCATGAGCTGTAATCATAAAATAATTATTTTGCATAATATTATCCTAATTTATGAATGAAACTGCTTATTTTTCTTCAATGTGCTCAAATATATCTGCATATAATTGATTCATATCTCCCGAGAGTGCTATATTATATTCATTATCATTTAGGCTTGCTGTATATAAAATCACCTTGTATCCCGTAAATTCTTCTTTATGTCTATTCAAATGACGTAGAAAAGCTTGGTCAATCTTTTCACTTCCTATCGAATGAACTTTATTATAAATTGATCTTGCTTCACTAAGTGCAATATTTAATATCCAAATTTTATGCCATATTTCTTCTAGTGGCATTTTGTTCTTAATAAGATTGTATAATTTATCGAAGTCTTTACATTGTGCAACTATAGAATCCACCCATTCTTCAGGATCTAGTTTTTTTCTAGAGGCTACTTCTGGACGTATAATCTCTATCTCTCCTCGTTTGATTTTACCCTCTAATTCTTCTTGCTCGCGCGTTATATCCTTAAGAATGCAGTCAGGGTCTTCATCAAGAGTATCAAGCTCTACGATAGAAGGATCAAGTATTGTTCGGTAATCTTCATGAACGATATCTCTATATAGCGGATTTTCTCTAGCGTATTCGATCAGCGCGTCTCTCGATTTGTTGATTGATTCAGTGAGCCATTCCGGAACTATATTTGATAAAATACCGTCTCTAACCATAGTAATTAATTCTGCATAATCATGTTCTTCTAGCGCATATTCAGCATAAGTATCTACTGATGGATTTTCTGATTGTGCTTCTGATGTTTTGATACTTAATGATAATTCCTCTGGTAATTTTACTAACAAGTTGTCTTGCGTTGCTTGTATTGCTAGAGGTTTCAATTGATCTACTTCTCTTTGAGACGCTGAATTTAAAGAGAATTGTTGGCCTAAGAACCTTTGTAATAGGTTCTTTGCTTCTTCTTCGAGTCCTATCTCTTTTAAAGTAACGCTAGAAAGTAAATAAGCAAAAGATCTGTTTAGTGGAGGAGTGATCTTTACGAGTTCTTTACAGACCGAAAGAAGCTCGATGCTAAACCCTTGTATGAAACATGTAGTAATTGCATTTACGTAAGCGCTCTCATAATTATTATCCAAACCTACCGCGCCACTGTAAGCAGTTGATCCAAGCTTTAATCTTCCAGCCTTACAGCATATATTTCCTAGATCATTACAAATTCTTCCTAGCAACTTGTTCATATGCTCGTGTTCTTGTTTTAAGCTTTCATTTTCTATTCTACTGTCGTATTGACAAGACTCGTAAAGTCTTAAGCACATAGTGAGTATCTCGCTACATTTCTCTTCAAAGGGATCAGTAGATTTAAGGCTAACAGTATCTTCTTCTTTTTTGCCAATATCTTCAAATGATTCAAGGATAGAGTTAGTTGTTATGATTGTTTTGCCTAGGGTTTCTTTTGTACTAGGATCTATAGCTGATTCTGGTAATTCTTTTTGCTGTAAGTCTCTTATTTTTCTGATTATTTCTTTATATAATTCTTTATATTCTTCTTCGAAGGTAGATGCTTCTGACTCTAGTTCTTCTGGTGAAATTGCTGCTGGTTTTTTTGAGTCATAGGTTTTTCCCCATCCGATAGTATTATATATTTCCTCTAGAGTTTCTTGTGCTTTTTTTAATAGTTTTTCTCTTACGTCTTTCATATTTTGTTGCTCCTTCTTTACTGGTTTTACATAAGGAGTATTATAAGATAGTAGATCTATCTTATCAAATGATACAGACTGATTTGCAAGAGAAAATTGATGCTCTAATGCCTGAGATTTTCTAAAAGAAAATTGATGCTCTAATGCCTGAGATTCTCTATATGCAATATTTGCTTCTTCTATTTTATCAAGAGCTGTGAGAGTATGACCTAGACATATATGTGCAGATGCCAATAAACATATATTATCATCAGTAACTGCTAATCTTATAGATTCGTCATATGAGGTAACTGCCTCTTCGTATCTACGAAGATTATGAAGAGCAGTTCCTTTAGCGAAATATATATATGAATCATCATTATGATCTAATCTTAGAGCGTAATTATATATATTATTTGCTTCCTCTATATTATTTAGAGAGATGAGTATTCTTACTTTATTATAGTATAAAGCAGGATCAATAGGATCAAGATTTATTGCATGATCGCAGATCTTCATTGCTTCTTCTTGTTTTTTGAGAAAATGAAGAACAATAGCTTTTGCAGAATAAGCTCTTGCACAATTGTTATCTAACGAAATAGCTTGATCATATAATTCAATAGCTTCTATCTTTTTACGAAAATAAAAAAGCTTACCTGCTTCCTTTAAGAGCTCCTGAACTTTTTGCGTTCGT
>JANRKH010000023.1:0-42703 GCA_033763595.1 Rickettsiaceae bacterium | reverse complement strand
AATAGATGTAAAGCTTGGATTCCAAAATTTCTATATGTATAGTGCGGTAGATCCTGAATCTGGCGAAGATTTTAGCTTGATACTACCGAGTGTAAATACAAATTGTATGAATCTCTTCCTGAAAGAGATGAGTCAGCAAATAGGTAAGGACAATATTATCATGGTAATGGATGGTGCTGGATGGTATCACTCGAAAGATCTAAAAATTCCTCCAAATATAGAGATTGTTCATCTACCAGCATATTCTCCAGAACTAAATCCAGTGGAGAGATTATGGCTATATATCAAGCAGAAAATTATCAAGAACACAATCTGACAACACAATAGATGATTTGGAATATGCACTATGTGATTTTGTATCAAAAAATTTGTCACCGGAAGTTCTAAAGAGTATTTGCTCGGTCAGTTATCTGTAATGTTATTTCATGGAAATGGTATTATACCAAATCTCTAGAATTAAATAATACTACGAGCAAGTCACGAAGCCTACTCTCGTGTAAGCCTTTAGCGACGAGCTATAAGATAAGTACTTAAAAATGGGATTTTGTATAACTAGCACCTTACGAGAGAGCGAATATAAAATTTCAAAGCCATACTCGTTCTTTAAATTTTGATCTAGTGATTGTTAGTACGTTTTTTTATGCCATAAACGTAACTAATTATTTCAGCTACTGTTTCGTATTGTTCAGGGGCTATTTGTTGATCTATATCAAGTAAATATAAAGTTCTTGCTAGTGGAGGATTTTCAACTACTGGAATATCATGCTCTTTTGCTATCTCTCTAATTTTAAACGCAATTAAATCAAGTCCCTTAGCTACAAGTTTCGGGGCCTTCATAGTTTCTGGATCGTAGCTAAGTGCAACGGAATAGTGTTCTGGATTGGTAATTACAACATCTGCCTTTGGTACATTTTGCAACATTCTGCCTTTTGAGGCTTTTTTCATTAGCTCTCTCTGTTTTTTCTTGATCTCAGGACTACCTTCGGCTTGCTTATATTCTTCTTTCAGCTCTTGTCTTGTCATCATTAAATTTTGCATATGTTCATACTTTTGATAGAAGAAATCTGCAGCTCCTATCATGCACATAAACAATGTTATTGACACAAGAATATCTTTTATTACCTTGAAAAATTCCTCTAAGATATTTGGTATTTTCATGTGAGTATATAGCTGCATTATTTTTACATCATCCATCACGACGTAATAAATAATAGCTGCAGTAATTGATATTTTTAGAATACCCTTGATAAATTCCGCAAAACTCTTCCGAGAAAAGATTCTATTAAAACCCTCTAACAAAGATATTCTTTTTAATTTAGGCATTATTTGGTCTGGCGCGAGGATAAATCTTCCGTGTTGCATGAAATTTGCAGCTATAATTACCACTATAATCAAAAGAAACGCAGGAAATGACAAGAAGATAGACCTATTTATGTAATCTATTATTACTTGACCTGACCCTTCTGGTGTAAGCAACAGATCTCCTGAGTGCTCTAGTAGTAATTTTAGATGAAAACCCATTTTTGGTATAATGTATGGCATTAAAAAAATGGAGATTACACTTAGAGCAAAAAGCATAGCAAAACTCGTTACTTCTTTAGAGTATGCAACCTGACCTTTTTCGTAAGACTCTTCAATTCTGCGCTCAGAGGGCTGTTCTGTTTTTGATTCTTTATCTTCTAATTCCTCTGACATGTTTCACCAATATTCTTTGCGCTACCTCAAAACATAGATCAAAAACGATACTAAATCCACAATCCGAGAACAATCTTATTCAGATATTTCCGCATCTGTTTAATTTATGAGTTTAAATGTGATTTTTTAATAGACCATTGATAAATTTTAGTATACTTCATTAAATATAATATTTTTTAATTTTTTATGTCCAAATTTGGCAATATAGTTATTTTTTTTATCGTTTGCGCAATCAACATAAGTTTCTGCGTAAGTGCAAATACAGTTGATATAGTTGAAGTAAGAGCAAAGCATCCAAAACTAATGGAATTTTACAAAGTTCTTTACACAATCGGTCATTGTAGCGCTACAACCTCGAAAGATTATTTTGCTGAGTCTGATGGTATTGTCAGCTACGCTGCGGATAGTAAACATATGTTTAAGAAAGGCGAGCTCATTCTTGCAATAGACAAAGACTTATCAGAGTCGCAAAAAAAACTAGCTGAGTCTGACTTTAGATTTGCGGAATTGAATTTCGACAGAGATCAAAAACTCTTTGAGAAAAATGTGATTGCTGAGGAAAAATTCGAACAGACAAAAATACGATATTATGACTCAAAAGCAAAGCTTGCTAGCACTTTGAAAGCAATTGAAGGAAAGATGATATATGCTCCTTTTGACGGAATTATCTCGGCTATCAAACTTAAAAAAGGAGATAATGTTAAAAAAGATGATTTCTTAGTAAATATTGTGAATGGTGACAAAAAGCTTATAAAATTCAATGTAGCTGAGGGCTATAATCTGCAAAATACTAACTTACATGGTATTATTTCGGTCGGATCTGATACATACAATTTAGAAAATATTAGAATTTCCTCGAATTTGTCAGCCGATGGAAGCTCATATAATGCAATTGCCGAAATTAATGCGCCAAATCAACTCATTCATAATAGTATTGTGAATATTACCATCAAATATGACATTCATAATAATTTGGGTATTGATCAATCAGCTATATTTATGATTAACGGCAAAAACATGGTATATTTAGTGGATTATGCAAGCAGCGCTAAAGCAGTTGAGATTAATGTAGGAGCAACATTAGGAGATCAGGTAGAGATTTCTAGTCCTAATATTTTAGATAGCACATTAATCGTAACAGAAGGCATACAAAAAATTTCAGATGGAGTAAGACTGAATATTGCCGAAGATGCGACTTATACAAAACATTAAATATTAAATTATAGACCCTCCCCGGATAACCTAGAAGTAGAGTCTAGGAATTTTTGAAAAAAAATTCTGTGGCTAACTGAACATAGGTAAATTATTGTAAGATAATGTTTGGAGCGAAAAGTAATTTTTGACGACAAAAAGAGCCCAAATCTAAATGTAAATCAATATTATGATACTAGCTGAAATTTCTATAAAAAAGCCAGTGTTAGCGATTGTGCTAAATCTTATCCTCATTCTTCTTGGTATTGTATGTTTTGGAAGGCTTGCAGTAAGGGATACGCCAGATATAAGCCTTCCTGTTATAACAATTACGTCTCTTTACGATGGTGCAAGTCCTGAATTTGTTGAAAAAAATATTACTAGCGTCATTGAAAGTAAGGTGAAAACAGCTAAAAAGATCGACCATATATCCTCTACTAGCTCATCTGGTAAGAGCGAGATCACAATATTCTTTAAATTAAATGCTGACGTTGATATAGCTCTTAATGACGTAAGATCAAAAGTTGCAGATTGCGCAATTTTTCTTCCAAGTGATATGACTCCTCCTCAAGTATCAAAAATGGACATGGATAGTAATCCTTCTATTTGGATTAATGCTTCAGGACCAAAATATGATCCCTTAGTCTTATCCGACATTATAACACAAAGAGCTATCCCTGAACTTGAGAGAATAGAAGGGGTGAGTGCATGCAAGCTATACTCTAGCCACAAATATGCTATCTTGGTAAAGCTAGATCCACTAAAATTATTGCAATATAAACTTAGCCCGATAGAAATTAGGTCTGCTATTCTGTCCCAAAGCAAAGACTTTCCCTCAGGGGTTATTTCAACTAAAACAAAGGATTATGTGATTTTATTGGAGGGCGAGTTAAATAGCCCAGAAGAATTTGGGGATGTGATAATAGATCAAAAAAATTTACTCAAACTAAAAGATATTGCAAAAATTGAGAGAACTAGTAGAGAGCAAAATAATTCTCTAAGATTTAATGGCACAGAGGCTGTAACGCTTGGGATTCTGAAAACTTCAAAAGCTAATTTAGTAAAATTATCGGATGAAATTATGAGGACTATTCCAAAAATAGAGAGATCGTTACCAGATGGAATAAAATTGAAAATATCCTATGACTCAGCTCTAAGTGTTAAGGAATCGATTGATGAAGTATATATAACTATTCTTATTGCATTAATTTTAGTAATTGTGATTGTTTATCTATTCCTTGGCAGTATTGAAGCAACAATAATACCTTTAACAGCAATACCTATATCTTTAATCGGTACATTTGCTTTTATGTATTTTTGCAATTTTACGATCAATCTATTTAGCTTACTTGCTATTATCATGACAATTGGACTTGTTGTTGATGATGCAATAGTTATGGTTGAAAATATTTATACTCATATTGAGAAAGGCGTCAAGCCTTTAGAGGCGGCTTTTATGGCCTCAAGACAAATTGGGTATGTTATAGTTACAATGACATTCACATTATCAGCAGTATTTCTGCCAATTGGTTTAATCGAGGGCTTTGTAGGCAAATTACTAATAGAATTTGCATGGACGCTTGCTTTTTGTATTATTATTTCAGGTATTGTTTCGCTGACATTGTCCCCGATGTTAGGTTCAAGGATGCTAAAGCCTTATAATCTAAACTCAAGATCATTTATTATAAAACTATTTAGTGATTTCTTGGACAAGACTCAAGCTCTTTATATATCAAGTTTAGAAAAAGGATTAAAACACCCAAAAGTAATATATCTCTCAAGCCTGATCTCGATATTTGTTCTTATTTTGGGAGTATATTTTGCTCGTAAGGAATTTGTCCCTAATGAGGATATTTCTTTAATAATCTTATCAGGAACTGGTGCAGATGGAATAACAACAGAGAAAACAGTCGAATATATAAAAGAGGTAGAGCAATTCATTGCATCTATCCCCGAAACTAATGGTTTTTTTGCAAGCATAACAGGAAGCGATCTGTTTGGAATAGTTCCACTTAAATCCTGGAGCAAACGCACAAGGAGTCAACAGGATATTGTAAAATATATGAGACCTTTCCTCGAAAAAATTCCATCAATTACAATATATCCTTTTAACCCAGGGCCTATGAAGGGGGCGTTTGATAAGCCTGTAATGTTTAATCTCATGTCATTTGAAGGATTTGATAGAATAGATGATTTAAGCAAGAAATTCGTTATCATGATGCAAGAAAGCAAGATATTCAGAGGAGTTCAGAGAGACTTTAAAGATTCGATTCCAACTTTATCGATTGATGTAAATAGAGAAAAGGCCGCAAAATACGGTATATCGATCGATCAAGTTGGTGCAACAATGCAGAATTTGATAGCTGGAGTGAGATTGACCCAGTTTAATATGGGTAATGAGCAATATGATGTTATAATGCAGCTTGACAAAAAAGATAGAATGAATGTTAGCGATCTTACAAAAATCTATGTAAAATCTAATAATGGCACAATGATTAATCTTTCATCTATCGCATCTATTAAAGAAACTTCTTCTGTAGCATCTTTCTCTCACTATAATAATATCAAATCTATCAAAATAGTTGCAGATTTAAATGATGGATATTCAATTTCTGATGCACTAAAGTCTATTGAGGCAATTTGCTCAAAGATTATGGATAAATCAAAGATCAGCATCGAATATCTTGGTGATATCAAAAACATGAATGAAGCTAACTCTGAGGTTTTGTTTACATTTGTTTTAGCTATTTTGTTTATATATCTAGCATTATGTGCCCAATTTGAAAGTTTTTACGATCCACTCATTATTTTACTCTCAGTGCCTTTTGCGATTACCGGGGGGGTGGTGCTTATTTTGATTTCCGGTAGTAGTTTAAATTTATATAGTAATATCGGGATCATAACATTAATAGGCTTAATAACAAAAAATGCCGTAATGATAGTCGAATTCGCAAATCAGCTTAAAAATAGTGGCGCTAACAAATTCGAAGCTATTATTGAAGCATCTAAACAAAGATTAAGGCCAATTTTAATGACAAGCGTTGCAACTATAGCCGGATGCTTACCGCTCGCACTTGCAACAGGCGCATCTGCCGCTAGCAGAAGTTCTATAGGTATTGTTATCGTTGGAGGTATGAGTTTTGGCACATTATTTACTCTTTTTGTGATACCGTTTCTATATTATAAGTTCAAAAGATGAGAGTTTTAGGTATTGATCCTGGTATGAGAATTATGGGCTGGGCTGTACTTGATCAGAGTACTGCAGGCGTGATTAAGTATATTGCCGGTGGTTCAGTTCATACTGCGCAAGACGATGCAGTTGCAAGAAGATTATATAAAATATTTCATAGTTTAGATCAGATCATACAAGAGTTAAAGCCAAATTATGCTGCCATAGAAGAAGTTTTTGTTAATTCCAACGCAAAAAGCTCATTGGCGCTCGGGTTTGCAAGGGGGGCTATTCTCTCGTCACTTGGCAAAAATGATATTACAACTTACGAATTTGCGCCCAATCGAATTAAAAAAACCATAGTTGGTAACGGAAAGGCGGATAAAAATCAGGTTATGAAAATGCTAAGTCTTGTAATCCCTGGAGTAGAGTTTAAATCAGTGGATGAGGCTGATGCAGTTGCTATAGCTTATACCGGAATTATCTACAAAAGTAGTGTTTATACCAAATCCCATATCAAATAATACTAGAGATTTGGTATTACACCTCCTAGCATAACCTAAAAGTAGAGCCTAGAAATTTTTATGGTTACTGGCTGGTCTAATACCAAATCCCAGATTAAATAATACTAGGAGAGAGGAGCAAAGCCTACTCTCGTGTTAGGTGAGCGACGAGCTAGAAGCAAGTACTTAAAAATGGGATTTGGTATAATAGTAGAAGCGCAGGATTTAGCATGATTAGCCAAAAGTGCTATTATATTAACGTTATTTAAGCCTTATAAATTTATATATAATTTTAAAATTCATGCTTTGTGGTCAAATTTTCTTGTGTATAATGATTTTAGTTAATTTCTGGTATTTGCGCTATTAAAATATGCCACAACTAAATTAATATAAATTACAAGATTAATAAATAAAAATAGAAAACTATGACAAAAGAACTGCCAATATCACCTGAGTCCGCTGATTTACTAAGAAAATTAAGAGATGTAAGTAGATTGAATCCAGACGAAATAAAGAAAATGGCAAAAAAAATTATGCAAGGAATGAATTATTCAGAGGATGTTGCCGAAAAAATCGCCGAGGATTTTGCTGCGAGCAACCAAAATAGAGGACCAAAAGAATAGTACTTTGGATCTTTCATATCGTTGACTTTTGTAATAATATGGATATAATTCAAATTTTAATTTTCCACAGTCACGCATTTCGAGCTTGGTTATTAAAATTTAGCACAAATTGTTTAGCACAAATATGCATTAAGCCAATGTATTTGAGCAATAAACTAAAAACAAAAAAAACGCACGCAAAATTATCTGGTTAGTGGCTTTGTTTATTATTTTTTTAAACAACGGTTATTTTACTTACACAAAAAATAAAAAACTTAAAGAAGTCCAATATTTTGCGGAGGATTAACTAACAAATTAAAATCAGGAAAACATGACAAAAAACTCTACCGTCTCAATATCAGAAATGCTAAATGCTGGGGTTCACTTTGGACACAGAGCATCTAGATGGAATCCAAAAATGGCCCCATATATATATGGCGTAAAAGATGACGTACATATCATAGATCTAAGAAAAACATCAAACTTGTTTACATCTGCGCTTAAAATATTCTATGAGGTTGCAAAAAAGAATGGCAAAATCCTTTTTGTAGGGACTAAAGTTCAGGCATCTAACTTAATTTCTGAATATGCAGAAAAATGTGGTCAATATTATATTAATCACAGATGGCTTGGTGGCATGCTTACAAACTGGGGAACTATCAATAAATCTATTAAAAAGCTAGAGACTTTAGAAAAAACTCTTGAAGACGAAGAAATAATTGAAACTCACACAAAAAAAGAGCTACTAGATATCTCAAGAAAATGCGACAAGCTTAAGAAATCTCTAGGTGGCATAAGAAAACTAGGCGGCAAACCAGATCTAATTTTTATAGTTGATACTAATAAAGAGCACCTTGCAATTAAAGAGGCCCAAAAGCTTGGTGTGCCGATAATTGGTATTGTAGATACAAACTCAGATCCTGATGGAATAGATTATATTATTCCTGGAAATGATGATGCCATCAGATCTATAGAATATTATTGTAGGCAAGTTTCTGATACTATTCTACTTGGGATAGAGGATTCTTTAAGGGCGTCTGGGGTAGATCTTGGAGAGCTTGCAGAAGGAGGGTTTAAGCACAAGAACGAAGTGAGCAAGATAAAAAAAATAAAAACACCAAAAAGGCACGAAGCAGGATCTGAATCAAATTCAAAAAATAGCGGAGAGCTTGTTAATCATTTGAATGAAAGTGAAGTAGGGTCAGAAGATTCTGAAGATTTTGCTGGAATGATTGAAAAGCACGAACGCTCAACAAAAGCAAGTTCCACAGATGCCCGAGATGATTAATACCATAATACTAAATCTTAAGGATTAAAGACTACTGGGAGCAGGTCACGAAGCCTACTCAACTTCATCCATATCACCTCTACAAGCCTTATGGTACCAGGGCTGCATTTTTCTAAACACGACAAATAGCTCTGTATCTGAGGATTTTTTCTCGACTTTATCTATGACTACTCTACAAGCCTTATGGTACCAGCGCTGCATTTTTCTAAACACGACAAATAGCTCTGTATCTGATTGGTATTCCTATTCCAAGGATCGCTACGATAGTCCTGATTTGGTCTGGTACGTTTGTAATAATTGTGCTTTTTAATCAGATGCAGCTAAAGTTACAAGTTTGATTTTTTTCCAACCGCGGATTTTTGAAGAAAGTAAGGTTTTATGCGCGAGAGCGGTTGTTGAGAAGCTACATTAGACCTCTTCGAAAAACTCGCTTACTTGCAAGCTATAGTCTTTTATGTTGAATTAGCTACGTTGTTGACTCGTCGCTCACCTAATACTCATAGGCTTCTCTCCTCGCGCCTAGTATCTAATCCAACCTAAAAGACTATAGTAGCATGAGCAGGCGGAGCGCAAAACCGCAGCCGTACAGAGGGGTACGTGAGGATTCTGCTATACTTGCGCGGGCGGCGCAATTGCCTCTAGGAGTAGAGTTTTTAGGAGAGGTCTATATTCTATACTGGTGGTTTTTAAGTCTTACCTTTAAATCTATTTGGGAGCCTTAATTTGAAGATTTTGTAGAGACTTCCTCTATTTCTTGTGGAATATCTTCTAGTGTCATCTTTCCCTGCTTATTTCTTATCGTTATACCAAATCCCATTTTTAAGTACTTTCTTCTAGCTCGTCGCTCAAGTTTACACGAGAGTAGGCTTCGTGACTTGCTCCTAGTATTATTTAATTCTAGAGATTTGGTATTACTCCTTATCTTATGTTATTTTCAACATAAATAGAATTACATATAGGCTTCATAGAGATCTAGTTTAGGGGTTAACTAAAAATTACTTCGTGTTTTATATGTGCAATTCAAGATCACATTCAACAAATCTCCTAAAACGCTCTGAGAACCTTTATAACAGAGGGCTTAACTACCTGCTACTGAAGCAACTTCGGAGGCAAAATCTGTCTGTTCTTTTTCTACTCCTTCTCCTAGCTCTAATCTTGCGTAGGACGAAATTTTTATTGGGGATCCTATTTTTTTCGATAAATCATCAAGTACATCTGCTATACGCGTCTTACCGTCTATAACAAATGGTTGCTCCAAAAGAACTATTTCTTGATAAAATTTGCGTATTCTGCCTTCGACCATCTTCTCTATTATATTAATAGGCTTGCCTGTATTTTTGGTTTGCTCTATGAATATATTTCGCTCTCTTTCAACTGTAGCGCCATCAACAGATTCTATATCAAGGAATTGAGGTCGCATCGCTGCTATATGCATCGCAATCTGTCTGCCTAGATTTTTTATTTCTTCGGCATTAGAAGTTGTTTCAAGTCCTACTAAAACGCTTATCTTTCCCAATCCTGATGATATAGCATTGTGTGTGTACTCTGTCACGAATCCTTGCGGGACTTCAACTCTACTAAATCTCCTTAGGTTAAGATTTTCACCTATCGTAGCAACATTTTCTGCAATAAGTTCCTCGACAGTTTTAGTTCCGTCGATTTTTATTTTCTTGAGATCTTCTAGATTTGTCGCGCTTGTAGCTATTGCACAAATATCTTTTATTAGCTTTTGGAACTGCTCATTTCTTGCAACAAAATCAGTTTCAGCATTAAGCTCTATTGCAACTCCAACGTTATTTGCAATCTTTAGAGCAGTAAGACCTTCAGCTGCTGCGCGTCCCGCCTTTTTCGCGGCTGCTGCAAGTCCCTTAGCCTTAAGCCAATCTACAGCTTTTTCAAAATCGCCTGCCGACTCAGATAATGCTTTTTTACAATCCATCATCCCAGCGCCTGTTTTTTCCCTAAGTTCTTTTACTAAATTGGCTGATATCATTACACACCTACTATATATTAATTATTTGTTGCGTTTAAAAAATTCACGTCTACTGACGTCATCTCTTGTAGATCTCTTAAAATGACCCCTCCTAAAAACTCTACTCCAAGCAAGAGTAGCTTCGCCCGCGCATGTAGATGGACCCCCATGTACCCTATGGTATAGTCTTTTATGTTGAATTAGCTACGTTGTTGACTCGTCGCTCACCTATTACTCATAGGCTTCTCTCCTCGCGCCTTGTATCTAATCCAACCTAAAAGACTATACACTCCGGTCCTTCCCTCGGAATGCTCTTCCTACTAGCCCTGTAGGTGTGAATATAGGTCCAATTGATTTTATTGAAGGGGTAGGTTACAATAAGTTCAGTTTTGTGTCTAGAACATCTCGTTTTAATTATTCATCTGAATCTCATGCAAGAATATTCCGTAACTCCAAAGGATAATTCCTAGAAGAAGCCTAATCTAATTTAGTGCTTCTGAAGGTTCTATAGCGCTATGGACAGAAACATAAAGCTTATTATGCTTCTTTCTTTCAAAGGAAACCTTACCAACTATCAAAGCAAAGATAGTATGATCCTTTCCTATACCTACATTAGGTCCTGGATGAAATTTTGTTCCCCTTTGTCTTACTATTATGTTACCAGGGATAACAGACTGACCATCGGATTTTTTAACGCCTAATCTTCTACCAGCAGAGTCTCTGCCGTTTCTGGAGCTGCCACCAGCTTTTTTCGTTGCCATTGTTTTACTCTATTTATTTGTTTAAATATTCTTAGCGTGAGACTGTTTTACTAAATAAGTTTCACTAAATAGTTTTCAGTAAATAATACCAATTACCTTTTTTTAATGGGCCAAATTAATCACAGCTAGACACACCTTTAATAGATCACGTAATTTATCAAACCCCAATTTTAAATGATCAAGCTAAATTATCAAGCCAAATGATCAAACTAAATGATCTAAACGAATTTCAGCTAGACTCTAAAGCCTGAGCGCGTATTTATATACGCTAAAGCACACTCGTCCTCAAATTCATATGGTTTAGGTTTAGTTCTAGAGAGTTTGTATTATACCAAATCCCATTTTTAAGTACTTTCTTCTAGCTCGTCGCTCACCTAGCATGTAGTAGGCTTCGCTCCTCGCTCCTAGTATTATTTAATTCTAGAGATTTGGTATTACATACAGCTTGCGCACAAGTCCCGCCCTAAAATTCATATGTTTAGGTTTAGTGCTTGACTCTGATGTAATACCAAATCCCATTTTTATACTTGCTTCTAGCTCGTCGCTAAAGCTTACACGAGAGTAGGCTTCGTGACTTGCTCCTAGTATTATTTAATTCTAGAGATTTGGTATAATACTAAGTCCCGTTTTGGTGCTAAAATTTATAGTTCTCCTTTTGCCTAACATATATTAGGATTTTGGAGTTGCCTATAGAGCACTACTAATTCTTGCTTTTGGAATAACGTAAGAGCAATTGATCTTGGATATCTTGACCTAACCATTTAGATTAAGATTCGTTTCAGTATTAGGAATCTTAGTGATCAATCTTAATAATCAGTCTTAATAATCAATTTATAAGTGATCGATTAGTCCTCAATTTATCGTATTTCAGTTCATTAAATATTGTTCTGACTTGCTATTAATACAAGATGAACTATAACCAACAAGTAACTTGAGATAACTTGAGAACAACAATCTAAATTACTAGACATCCAGGTAATTTCTGTCTACTAAACCATAAATGAGCCTGTTTCCAATATTTATATAGTTCTAACAACTATTCAGAAATCTGCTTATATATTTTCTTCTAGCTAGACTTTTATCCAACATATTATTAGGGTTTTTCGCCTATTTTATTTGCACCGCTAGTGCTTTGCTCTTGTTATTATTAAATTTTTCAGCTCTGTGAAGTATACGTTTCAAGATAGATGTTTTGAGACATATGTTACGACACACACACTGTGACGTAAAATTTGGGTCCAACACGTTATTCGTTTTCTAAAACTATTTTCTCTCGATATCAAGAATTTGGACACTTGTCATTTCCTGTCTATGACCGTTTTTTCTACGATAATTCTGGCGTCTCTTCTTCTTAAATACTAGCACTTTATCAGTTTTGATTTGCTCTAATATTTTTGCTTTCACTGCGGCGCCTTTTATAACCGGCGTTCCAATTATCGAAGGTTTAGAAAACTCTCCAATCATAAGAATTTCGTTAAATTCTATCTCTGAACCAGGCTCACCTTCTATTTTTTCGACCTTGATGATTCGGTTCGGTTCAACTTTATACTGCTTTCCTCCAGTTGTTATGACTGCAAACATACTCGCCTAACCACTTTAATATTTTATTTTAGAATATACATCTTAAACACGTCAAGTCAACTAAAAAATTTTACAAAAATTATATATTTCTTTTGTAGATCATTCTATTTTCATGACATTTGATTTCTGGTCATGCCTTAAATTGTCAATTACCATTTTTAAATGATCAAGCTAAATTATCAATCTGCATTCTAAAGAGTTGGCATTACTTATTGAGACTTGCTTCTTTGTGGATAAAATTAGCTATGTTTATTGGAGATTCAGAAGAGTCAAAATAGTGAATAAATTTACCTTCCCTTGATAATAAATATATAAAGGATGAATGGTCTAGCAAGTATGTGCCTTCTTTTTTAGCTCTGTCGAGATTGTCGCAAGGAGCTATATTGTAATAAACCTTAAACAAGTCGGCTACTTGTTTTATCTCATCTACAGTGCCGGTATACCCTATAATTTTGTTGTT
The DNA here is from genome assembly GCA_033763595.1 of Rickettsiaceae bacterium. Taxonomy (GTDB): domain Bacteria; phylum Pseudomonadota; class Alphaproteobacteria; order Rickettsiales; family Rickettsiaceae; genus JANRKH01. The sequence goes on along the minus strand of JANRKH010000023.1, from coordinate 29,481 downwards.
GATATGGTTTAAATAAGGCCTTAGAACATTGGTTGTATCCCTTGCGGGGTCTATTGTTACGAAAACCGCGTCAACAGTAATACCGTATTTATTTGTTAATTCAACAGCATTACTAATTAACTCAAGTGTAGCAGGGCATATATCAGGGCAATATGTAAACCCAAAGTAAATTAACCTAAAGTCTGAGGTTAAGGAACTGGATGTATTTTCATACTCTCCGTTAAGATTTTGTAGTCGAAAATCCCCACCTATATTAATAGCGTCGCGATGTTCAATAGCGCCATATTTTTTTTTCTCAAGTCCGCTTGATGATAAGTAAAAATATGCGCTAAGCGTGATTAATAATGTTGCTATTATTGTTAGTATTTTTGAGAAATACTTACTGTCATTATGGATCATTTTGTAATTGTTTGGTTTGTTATAAATGAATATTTCTTCTTAGTGTTGCTCTTGTGTCTTTTTATTTATGTTGGGTTAGGAGCTCTGAGATGTTTAAATATAATTGCAAAAATTAAAATTCATGCTAATCTTACCGATCTAAAACTAACTGTAAAGTACAAGTTGTGAATTATAGAAGATTTTTTGATTTTCATGGACCAAGATCGGTGTTTGATTTATCCGAAATGATAGGAGGTCAGATCCACAAAGACCAGCTATCAGATGCAAAATCAACGCTTATTTATGATGTGAAAAATATAGAGGACTCAGGAGAGGGCGATCTTGCTTTTATAGATAATATAAAGTACGAGGGACTTTTGAAGGATGCGAAATGCTCCTGTTGCTTGGTTCAAACTAAGATAGATGTAGTTAATAACAGTACTATATTAATTAAGGTTGATGACCCATACTTTTCATATTCAAAAATATTAAAGATCCTATTCTCTGAAAAAAATAACACTAGCGATTCTCCTGTATCAAAAAAGGCGATAATAGGCGAGAGGGTATTTATTGGACATAATGTTGTGATCGAGGACGGAGTGGCGATAGGAGACGATTCATACATCGACCATAACTCATGTATAAAGCAGAATGTCAAAATTGGTAAAAATGTAAAAATAGGTGCAGGGAGCTATATAAGTTTCGCCGAAATTGGAGATAATGCTATAATTCACCCAGGGGCTAAAATAGGTACTGATGGTTTTGGTTTTGCAACTCACTCAGCCATACATCAGAAAATCATCCACATTGGATCGGTGAGAATAGGTAATGGTACCGAAATAGGTGCATGCACAACAATTGATAGGGGTTCTGTTCGCGATACTATTATTGGAGATAATGTTATGATAGATAATCTGGTACAAATTGCTCATAATGTTAGGATAGGTAGTGGTAGTATTATAGTAGCTCAAGTTGGGATAGCGGGGAGTACGATTATAGGCAATTACGTTGCAGTAGGTGGCCAGGCTGGTATAGCAGGACATCTCAATATAGGTAATTTTGCACAAATTGCCGCCAAGTCAGGAGTGATGACAAACATTCAGGACGGGGAGAAAGTGGGAGGGATGCCATCTATGCCGATTAAGGAATGGCATAAGCAAACTATCATGCTTAAAAAGATGTTAAAAAATCCGGCATATCAGACCTCTTAACAAATTCGCTTCTAGCATTATACCAAGTCCTATTTAATCAGCCCTATTTAGTCTAGGACTTGGCAATAGATTATCGGTCTTTTATCTGTATCTTATAATTTTCCTAACATATATCATTGCCGTAAATAAAGATATAATTGTTACAATCAGAAGTAAGTAATTACCAAAAGTAATTAGATCACTTGCAAAATCTCCTTCGATAAAATCTCCTTCCAGGGATGCAAAAAATAAAACGGCAATCGCAAACATTTGGCAAGTAGTTTTAATTTTTGAGAGTATGGTCACTTTAAGTCTAAATTTAAGTGCAGGCATAGACTCCCTGAGGCCACTTACAAAAAATTCTCTTGATATAATTAATATAGATAAAATAACGCTAGCATAAGACTGGCTCGCAAGAATTATCAAACAAGACGAAACTAAAATCTTATCAGCAATTGGATCAAGTATTTGGCCTAGGCGTGTCTCCAAGTCATACTTTCTAGCTACATATCCATCAAAGTAATCCGTTGTCATGCCTAAAATGAATAAAATCAAGCATAATAGCCGTCCTAAAACCTGATCGCTAGCAAAAAACAATACATAAATTATTGGTACAATTAATATTCTAAAAATTGTAAGTAAGTTTGGTAAATTTGAAATTAGAATCATCTCACTGCATCTTCAAAATTTTGGCTGATAATAGAATCGTCGTCGTAATCAGCCGAGTTAGTAATTTTTTTAATCTTATTTTCTTTGAGGTGCGCATAACTCAAAACTTTTTCAACTCCTGCTATTTTAGATGCAATGTCAGTCACTTTTTCGAGTTCACTAGCTGACCTTGCTATACCAAAAATATATACAATATTTTTTTTGGTTATTATCGTATAGTTTACAAACTTAATAGATCTATCGAAAAAAATACTTGTTTTGATTTGAGTGGAGATCCATGAATCCTGGGCAAACTGTACCGGGTCAAATTTATTACTATCTTCGCTGATTTTAAGTTCGTTTATTACCTCAGTGACACCTGAAATGGACCATACGATGTCCACGGCAGAAATTATATCATCTTGTGATTCAACATCTCCAGTGAGCAATACGCGTCCTTGCACTACTTCAACATTTATTTTGGTGTATAATTTTTTAAATCCGTGGCTTATAAATTCTTTCCTTATAGTGGTTGAGATGATTACATCATCAATTGTGTTTCCAAGTGATCTATCTTTAGCGGTCGCAAAAGTTGTGGTGGTTGCAGCGGCGAAAATTGTGGGCATGCAGGCCTGAAGCTCAAAGAGTACAAAAACTAAAATTATAAAGTTGAATTTTTTCATATCTAATTTATTTTTATAATAAACGCATGCGTGCTTATTGTTTGTCATATATTTTAGAGCATAAAGGCTCTAAAATATCGATCATACTCAAAGAATCGTTTGTCTTGAAAGATAATTTGATCACATATTTTTACTTATTTATAAGAGGCCTAATACCAAAATTAAATCCGCAAATACAGCATAATAAATCCAAAACCAAACCTTGTATAAGCGTTATAATCCAAAGGTGCAAACTCTATAATCCATAAAAATACGTTTGTCCAATTTTCTATTCAAGAGGACTACTCTAGTCTACTATAGTTTTTATATATTTTCTACTGTTATTAGTATTGATGAGATTAGACTTCTCTAATAACTTTGCCTATGTTATCGATTGTGGATCAAGTGTAAAGCCAAGTTCGAGTATCATTTAAGCATCAAGATTTGATATAATCATTACCATGTTTTTTCATCTAACATACACAACATCAGGATAAAAAATGGTGGAACCGAGAGGATTCGAACCTCCGGCCTAGTGATTAGGAATCACTCGCTCTATCCAGCTGAGCTACGGCTCCAGATAATACAAAATCCAATTTTTAAATAGACCTTCTCCTAAAAACTCTACTCCAAGAAGCAATTGCGCCGCCCGCACAAGTATAGCAGAATCCTCACGTACTTTATATGTACGCTGCGGTTTTGCGCTCCGCCTGCGCCAGCTACTTGCCCGCCAGGAGCGAGTTTTCCGAAGAGGCCTAATGATCAGGCTCGATAACTAATTTGAATTACAGCTAAACTCAAGGCTTTAAGCGCATATTGATGTACGCACGCGTAAGGCACCCCTAAAATATATGTGTAGAGTTTAATTCTTGAGATTTGAATAGGTACTATTCTCCAAGACAACTTCTGCTTTAAAAGTGACTGCAAGCTCTGTGTGTACTTGACTTCTTCGCGTAATACCAAATCCCATTTTTAAGTACTTATCGTATAGCTCGTCGCTAAAGGCTTACACGAGAGTAGGCTTGAGAGTAGGCTTCGTGACTTGCTCCTAGTATTATTTAATTCTAGAGATTTGGTATAACCCGGCGCTTTGAGTGGTAATTTTGCCCTAAAAAAATGCTTTTCGCTCCTCTATATAGTTTATCTATGTTCAGGTAGCGCAAGCTTTTTTTTCTAAAAATTCCTAATCTCTAGTTATACCAAATCCAATTTTTAAGTACTTATCGTATAGCTCGTCGCTCACCTAACACGAGAGTAGGCTTCGTGACTTGCTCCTAGTATTATTTAATTCTAGAGATTTGGTATTATATGTTAAGCAGTGAGGTCTACTCTCACGCTTACGTCACTACTGCGAAGCTTAAGTGATTCAGGTTCATGCACTTCTTTTTATAATAGATTGCTTCCCAAGGCACGGGACTGACTCTAAGGATGCAGACTTTGTGTGGACGATATGCAAAAGCAATAGAGCGCTCAATAGACCACTCCTATAAACTCTACTCCTAGAGGCAATTGCGCAGCCTGCACAAGTATATAGTCTTTTATGTTGAATTAGCTACGTTGTTGACTCGTCGCTCACCTAATACTCATAGGCTTCTCTCCTCGCGCCTAGTATCTAATCCAACCTAAAAGACTATAGCAGAATCCTCACGTACCTCATGTAGGCTGCGGTTTTGCGCTCCGCCTGCGCCAGCTACTTGCCCACCAGGAGCGAGTTTTCCGAAGAGGCCTAATGTTCATGTGTCACCACGAGCAAATTAATTTTCTAGATTGAGGTTTTGTGCTCATTTCTATCTAACAGGTGCTTTTGTTCAGGTGCTTTTGTTTTTATTTTCGTTCTCGGATCCGCAATTATACTACATACATTTATGTTTTCTTAAAGGCAAAAAATTTCTGCATCACTATATTACATAGAGATGTGCGCGCCACCTAGGATTACTCAGTATGTAGGCCTAAGCTGCTATTTTTTGCTTTAATACTTGCAGTAGTTTTGTTACAGCTTCGTCTTTGGAGATATTTTCAAGTACAGAAATTTCGCTAGCAAGGCGGTTAAGAGCTGATTCATAAATTGTCCTCTCGCTGTAAGATCTATCAGAATCAGCGTTTTTATACAGGTCTCTTACAACCTCTGCTACAGAAGCAAGATCTCCAGAATTGATTTTCGCCTCATACTCCTGAGCCCTTCTACTCCACATTCTATTTCCCTGTTTTGGTTTTCCAACAAGAATAGCAAATACTTTTTCTACGTCCGTTTTATCCACAAGTGGCCGAAGTCCTGAAGACTGGGCACGAGAGATCGGAACTCTCAATGTCATTTTGTCTTGGATGAAAGAAATTACATACACTTTTAGCTCAAAGCCACTAATCACTTCGGTTTCGATCGCAACTATTTCGCCAACTCCGTGCGAAGCATATACAACTTTGGAGCCGATTTTAAAATTTTTGAAATCTAAGGATGGATTTGTGCTATCTTCAATAGTTTCATTAACAAGCTCTTTAGACATATTTAACATGATTTATGATTTAAATTTAAACTGCAGAATGACAATGCAGAATGACAATTCCAGGACCTCTTATATAGCACAACTTGAAAATAATATCTACTTTATTTTTTTACTTTTTTACAAAAAACTTTAAAAAAAGGAATTTCTTGATCTTATTTTTTAAATACGTATAATTTAAGTCTTTAATTTTAAAATTACACTTATAAATAGATCTTGAGATGCGCGTGCTTTACATCTATACGATTTCTAACTTCTTAACTTCCTTTGATGCCTGTGCGCATCTAATTATCATATAACAGGCTGATGCTATAATCTCGTTCGAAAATCATGAACTTGGGATGGTGTAAAAAATAAATAAATGAAGCAAACCAAAACTATATATTGTTAAAAATAATTATAAATGAGTTTTAATTTTAGGGGTAAAAAACCCCCGACCCAAACAAAAATAGTAGTTGCAATGTCAGGAGGCGTTGATAGTTCCTTTGTTGCAGCTAAATTAAAATTAGAAGGTTATGAAGTAATAGGCATTACCTTGCAATTATACGATCAAGGAGCAAGTAGGAGTAAGTCCTCGTGCTGCGCTGGGATAGATATATATGACGCAAAAAATGTAGCTAGTAAGTTTGATTTTTCTCATTATGTACTTGACTATGAGAGCAAGTTCAAGGCTTCTGTGATAGATGATTTTGCGGATACTTATCTGAGGGGAGAAACTCCGCTCCCATGTGTTAGATGCAATCAATCAGTTAAATTCGATGATTTGCTGAAAATCGCAAAAAACTTAGGTGCAGATTTTTTAGCGACTGGTCATTATGTTAATTTGATAGAAGGAGCAAAGGGTCTTGAGCTGCATAAAGCAATCGATGAAAACAAAGATCAAAGTTATTTTTTGTTCGCAACAACAAAAGAGCAGCTTGAATTTTTGCAATTTCCCCTAGGAAATTATACAAAAGAGCAAACAAGACTTGCAGCCGAAGAGATAGGACTGAAAATAGCAAATAAACCTGATAGTCAGGATATTTGTTTTGTTCCAACTGGATCTTACGTTGATGTGATTAGAAAGATTCGTCCTAATGCATCTTTGGCTGGTAAAATCATGCATGTAGATGGATATGAATTAGGAGAGCATAATGGTATAATAAATTATACAATTGGACAGAGAAGGGGGATTGGTGTTGCTTTCCATGAGCCATTATTCGTTATTAAAATTAGTCCAAGCGATAATATAATTTATGTTGGCCCGGAACGGTATTTGCTTGCTAAGGAATTTATCGCAAAAGACCTTAATTGGCTTGGAGATGAGGAAATTCCGGCTGAAGGGCTTGATGTACAGATTAAGACACGCTCAAGGCATAGAGGTGTAGAGGCTAAGATATATCTTCTTGACAAAAATAATATATCTGTTAAGTTTCTTTGTTCTGACAAATCCGTTGCCCCTGGGCAGGCCTGTGTTATATATAATGGATCAAGAGTATTAGGGGGCGGGTGGATTACTGCCAGCTGAATAATTTTAAAGTTTTGTACAGTCGTTTTTTGTTTAATTTAGGAAATACTGCGAGTAATAAAAGAAAGAGAGAGAATGTCACTATGAATTTTTTGAGAAGAAAAACTTTAGAGCAAGTTAGAGAAGTAAGCCAGCGCAGCACGCTTGCAAAGACATTAACAGCTTTTGACCTGATTTTGTTCGGACTTGGAGCTATTATAGGTACAGGAGTTTTTGTTTTTACTGGCTCTGTTGCTGCAAAATATTCTGGTCCAGCAGTCATGCTTTCTTACGCGATATCTGGAGTAACATGTATTTTTGTTGCCCTTGCATACACAGAACTAGCGTCTATGTTACCAACTTCTGGAAGTGTTTACACTTACGCATACGTAGGTTTCGGAGAAATCGTGGCTTGGATTATGGGAGGAGTGTTAATATTAGAACTTTGTTTTGGAGCTGCGGTTGTAGCTGCTGGATGGTCGGCTTACATACAAGGCATAGCAGAATCAGCAGGATATACTCTACCGCCTTACCTTGCAAAAGTGTATGCTCATGGAGGATTTGTAAATGCGCCCGCAATTTTTATCACTTCCATAGTTGGGTTTGTGTTATATAGGGGCACAAAAGAAAGTAAAAAAATAAACGCAGTACTAGTACTAGTTAAAATAGGGGCGATCGCAGCTTTTACGCTTGCCGCATTGCCTCATTTTAATATAAATAACTGGGAAAATTTTATGCCTTACGGCTTTGATGACGTTGTTATTGGCGCTTCAATATTGTTTTTCTCATTTAGCGGATTTGGGGCCCTTGCTTCATCAGCAGAGGAATGCAAAAATCCAGAAAAGGATTTAATCACTGGTATAGTAGGCTCTCTAGTGGCGTCAACATTAATATATGTTGCGATTGGTGGTCTTGTGACAGGGATAGCTCCGTATTACACTTTAGATAATGCTCAGGCCCTTGCGACCGCTTTAAAGTTAAATGGTAGTCACATAGGATCTGTAATTGTTGCAACAGGTGCTGTTTGCGGGATGACCACGGTGATTATGATGAGTATATATGCTCAATCGAGAATTTTTTATGTTATTGCAAGAGATGGACTATTACCTAAATTCTTCGCAAAGATTCATCCAAAAAATAATAACCCTCATATTACAATAGTGTTTTTTAGTTGTTTTGCGGCTATTATTAGTGGATTTGTGCCATATGAAACAATCGGCAAACTTACTTCAATGGGAGCGTTGATAGATTATATGGTTGTTTGCATAACTGTTATGTTGTTTAGATTCAAATTTCCAGACGCAAGGAGGCCTTTTAAATGTCCTACGCTTTTTATTATTGCTCCGTTGGCTTTTTTAGCGTGTAGTTATCTTTTATTTAAGCAAGTAATTGATAAAAATATGTCATTATCTTTTACAGGTCAGTTACTTATAGGTTGGATAATTTTGTTAATTATATTATACGTTGCTAGACGTCAATTTGTTATAAGCTCTAAACAAGCTACAATAAGCCTGCAATAATATTACCACAAAATTAGCCGAATGAGTTTTACATATCATCTCACGTAGAAAAACGGGGATCCACTCCTAATGTCATCCCCTCGAAGGAGGGGCCCTAATGTCATCCCCTCGAAGGAGGGGATCCAGGAAAGATAATTCTTCTAGATTCCCGCCTGCGCGGGAATGACAGAGAAGAGACGCGGGAATGACAAAAAGGAGACGGAATGACAGTTACGATGTCATCCCCGTGAGTTTTACACATCATCCCCGCAGAAACGGGGATCCGGTAAACTTGTCATCCCCTCGAAGGAGGGGATCCAGTAAATATAATCCTTATGGATTCCCGCCTGCGCGGGAATGACAGAGAAGAGACGAGGGAATGACAAAAAGAAGACGGAATGACAGTTACGATCACAGTGTCATCCCCGTGAAAACGGGGATCCGGTAAACTTGTCATCCCCTCGAAGGAGGGGCCCTAATGTCATCCCCTCGAAGGAGGGGATCCAGTAAATATAATCCTTATGGATTCCCGCCTTCGCGGGAATGACAGAGAAGAGACGAGGGAATGACAAAAAGGAGACGGGAATGACAAAAAAAAAGGAAGCGAGAATGATAAATAAGCATGAGGTAGGGGTTGCGAGTTCTCATGGATTAGACCCACTCGCATAATCTATAAATAGAGTTTTTAGGAGAGGTCTAATACCAAATCCCATTTTTAAGTACTACTTTGTCGCTCGTCGCTCACCTAGCATGTAGTAGGCTTCACTCCTCGCTCCTAGTATTATTTAATCTGGGATTTGGTATAATCTCAAAGACTCAAGCTATTAGCAAGGAGTCGGAGATGACGAAGCAATATACTAAAACAAAGAATGTAAAAGCTAGATCACTCAGATAAAGCCCTTAATGACGGAGTTAATACTGCTTGCGATGACTATAAGGGAATTTTCCGACTCAAGGGAAGTGAAAATGATATATGAGGATCTCTTTCTTTTGCGAGGGCGCAGCAAGTCTCAAAGAAAAGTAAAGCTTGCCAGCGAGGTCTAATTTTGATGATAAAATTACCGCTCCGAGCGAAATGCTATGCGCGGAAGTCGAGTTAAAAATGGGATTTTGTATAATTTTCATCATCCAAATCCTAAAAAAACAAATCCAAAAAAGTGAGTAATATAGACAATATTTTTTACTACCTAGAAGTTGTAGACAATTTCTTCTGGGGTTATATAGGCTTCGTGGCTATTTTGATTTCGGGACTGTATCTTACGATTAAGTCACGTGGCAAACAATTCAGAGTTCTTTATAATATCGCTAAAGTGATTCGAGAACTACAAGAAGAGTCCAAGAATAAGGACGCCACGGGACTTCATCCGCTAAAATTATTCTTCACCTCAGTTGGTGGAATGATCGGGGTTGGAAATATAGTTGGTGTGGGCGTAGCTGTTATGCTTGGAGGCCCAGGTAGTATTTTTTGGATGTGGATTGCCTCAATATTTGGTACTCTGATCAAATACTCTGAAATATATCTTGGTATAAAATATAGAGTGCTTAGCCAGGATAGAAAGAGCTATAATGGTGGTATGATGTATTACCTTGAGGCTACTTTTAAATCCAAGGTATTAGCAAAAGTTTCCGCAATATTATTATGTATTTACGGAGTGGAGATTCTACAATTTACTGTGCTCGTCAATAGGCTTGAAAGTACTTTTTCTATTGATAGAAACCTTATTATAACAGCTCTTCTATTATCGGTAATATATAGCTCGATTGGTGGCATTAATAGACTTGCGACCATCTGTACTGCTGTTATGCCGATATTTCTAATTCTATATGCACTAGGATGCATATACATAATATGCGTAAATTATCAACTTATGCCTGGCCTTATGTCTAATATATTTTATGCAGCATTTAACGGGCAGGCTGCTGTTGGTGGCTTTGTTGCTAGTTCATTTGTACACACAGCATATCTTGGTTGTTCAAAAGCAGTATATTCTGGGGATATTGGCATAGGCTATGATTCTGTGGTACAAAGTGAAACTAAAGTAGTGTGCCCCATGAAACAATCAAGATTATCAATTCTTGCGCTCACGCTTGACACGTTAATATGTAGTTTATCATGCATTATCATAGGAGTTACAGGTGCATGGCATAATATGAGTCATCTTGAGCCATCAGAAGTAGTATCAAAAATATTTAGCTTATATTTTCCTTATAGCGACTATTTTCTTACGCTAGTTTTATTTTTTTCAGGCTTTACGACTGTGATAGCATTTTTTACAGTTGGATTAAAAACAGCATCATTCGTTTCAAGCTCTTATGGCAAAAATTTCTATTTTGTCTTCGGGGTATTTTGCTTTATATTTTTTGCCAATTTTAGCGAGGAAAGAGCCATAATAATTATGAATATAACGAGCGTATTACTTGTTACTATAAATATAATTGCAATTTTAAAAATGAGAAATGAAATAGAATTTTATGACACTAAGACCAGTAAGAGGAACAAAAGACATACTACCTGAGGATTACTACTTATTTAACAAAATAATCAACTCAGCGCAAAAAATTGCAAATAGATATTGTTTTGAGAATTATTCTACCCCTATTTTTGAGTATACAAAAGTTTTTGATAGGACTTTAGGTGAAACATCCGATGTCGTTAATAAAGAAATGTATAGTTTTACAGATAGAAATGGAGATAGCATAACTCTCAGGCCAGAGTTTACGGCGTCTATTGTTAGATCAGTGATTTCTGAGGGTTTATTAAGCAGATTACCTTTAAAACTCTTTAGTTTTGGACCGCTATTTAGATACGACAGACCTCAAGCAGGCAGGCAGCGACAATTTCACCAGATTAATTTTGAAATACTGGGGGAAACCTCATATAGCTCAGATGCTGAGATGGTAAAAATCGGGTATGATATTTTAAAAGAACTTGGCATAGAAGAAGATGTGCGTATCGAAATAAATTCTCTTGGATCTACTGATACAAGAAATTCTTACAATCTTCATCTAAAAGAATTTTTTAAAAAATACGAGTCAAGCCTTTCTGAAGAGAGTAAATCAAGACTTGATAAAAACCCGATGCGTATACTCGATTCGAAAAATCCAGAAGATCAAAAAATTGTTGCTAGCGCCCCAAAAATATCAGAATTTTATGATGCAAGTTCAAAAGAAAGGTTTGAGAAATCGCAGGAAATGCTCTCAAATCTAAATATACCATTTGAAGTAAATCCAAGGTTAGTGAGAGGGCTTGATTATTATTGCCATACGGCATTTGAGTATGTGACAAGCAAAATTGGCGCACAATCTTCTGTAGGAGGTGGTGGTAGGTATGACGGACTTGCAAAAATTTTATCAGACAAGGAGATACCAGCCGTTGGATTTGCATGTGGAATAGAGAGGCTTATGCTTCTTTTAAAAGATAAATATATTTACAAAAAGAGCAACATAGTTATTCTACCTATTACGGAATCTGAGGTAAATCATTCCTATTTTATCGCCGCAAAACTAAGAGAATTTGATATTCCAGTGAATATTTTTGAAACTGGTAAAGTTGGCAAAAGAATCGAAAGAGCGTCTAAGGAAGGCGCAAGATACGCAATATTTATAGGAGAAAATGAGGCCCAAAGCTCTATGTATAAAATTAAAGATTTGGCCTCAGGGGATGAATCTTGCGCGCATCTAGAAAAGATCATTCAAAAATTTAAAGAAGAATTCCAATGCTGATATTTTCGGTAATTATTGTTTTAATTTTAATTACCTCTTCTTCTTTGCTCTCGGCGCTAGAAACTGCATTTATTGCGGCATCTCTAGGTAAAATTGAAAAGCAAAGAAAAGCAAGTCCTGCAAAAACTAGGATGCTTGCAAAACTACTAAAAAACAAGGATAGGGTCATAAGCACAATACTAATCATTTATAGTATTGTAAATACGGTGGCAACTACAATAGCCACTAGCACAATAATAGAAATTTTCGGTGATGAATATGGAACCGTTATAGCCTCTACTATTATGAGTGTACTGATAATAATTTTTGCTGAGGTTATACCTAAAGCCATCGCCGTGTCTAATGCCGAAGCAATCGCCCTTAACGGAGTATCTTTTACTAACGCAGCTTTGGTAATAATGAAGCCCATCAATCATAGTTTGCATCTTTTCTTGCGCTTCTTTTGCTTTATTTTTAGAATAGACCTAACAACCGAAATCTCTGCAGCGGACGAAGTTAGAGGTGTTATAGAGCATTATCATTTAGAAGGGAATGTAAAAAAATATGATCGTGATATGCTCGGCGGAATATTAGATTTAAGGCATATAACTGTTGAAGCTGTGATGGTTCATAGAAGCCAGATTATGAGTATCAATATTGACCAAAGCCCTGAAGATATAATCAATCAAGCTCTTAATACGCCACACACGAGGATTCCTTTATGGCAAGGAACAAAGGATAATATTATAGGTATCTTGCATGTAAGAAATATACTAAAGGCGCTTCATAGGAATAAATATAATTTTAGCAAATTAGACATAAAGTCATATACATCTGAGCCATGGTTTGTGCCCGAGAATGCGCCTTTGAGTAAGCAGCTCATGGAATTTAAAGACAGGAAAAGTCATATGGCGATAGTAGTGGATGAATATGGAGATATTATAGGAATACTTACACTTGAAGATATATTAGAGGAAGTTGTTGGACAAATTGACGATGAACTCGATGTTGCCCCTAGCAAAATCATCAAAAAGAGCAAATTTAATTACATAGTAGATGGTACTGCATCAATCAGAGATATCAATAGAGAGTTAAGTTTAAAGTTAAGCTCAGAAAATGCCAATACTATAGCTGGTTTGTTTATGCATAATCTTGAGAGATTGCCTAATGTAGGCGATAGAATTGAATTATCAAGCGCAAGGCTTACAATTGTTAAGAAGCATTTTAACAGAATAAAGCAAGTGTTGATCGAGATCAAACCATCAGAAGATAATCTAAATGTTAGCTAAAGCGGGAAGTTTTTTTTTACTTTTGAGCTTAATTATGGGCGCTGTTTATATTATGTCTTTCAGCGCTTTGTTCGGCAAGAACGAGTTTTCGCGCAAATCGAGAAAAATATGTTTTGTTTTCTTTAATTTTTCAATAATTGCATCATACATAATACTTCTATTGTTATTCATAATTTCAGATATGAGAGTCCTCAGTGTTCTAATGCACTCAAGTCACTCGCTTGATTTAATTTATAAAATTTCCGCTAGTTGGGGTAGCCACGAGGCGTCCATGTTATTTTGGGCCTTTATTAATGCTGTGTTATCTATATTTTTGGCGATGCAAATTCAGAGTGCAAACTCTTTTGCTGTAAGCTTAAATCTTTTTATACAAATTTGTCAAATTTTATATATTTTCTTCTGCGCAAGTCCTTTCGTAATGATTCAAACTGAGCCTAAAGAAGGATTTGGCATGAATAGCTCGCTTCAGGATGTAGCAATGACTATTCATCCGCCAATATTGTTTTTATCTTATGGCGCTTTTCAGATAATTTATGTTCTTACAGCTGAGTATTTTGTTTCTAATGTAATAAGAAATAAAATATTGAGTTTCTGGTCAAGAATAGCAATGTCAGCTCTAACAGCAGCAATAGGACTTGGAGGCTGGTGGGCTTATAGAGAACTGGGCTGGGGTGGTTATTGGTTTTTTGATCCTGTGGAGAATATATCTCTGATTGTTTGGATTCTTAGCTTACTTTTTCATCACAAAATTCTCATAAAACCAATTTCTAGCGTGGGTCAATTTGGATTTGCTCCTTTTATTATGATTATGTTTGGAACATATTTAGTAAGATCAGCTTCTCTGACCTCAGTTCATAGTTTTGCGGAAGCAAAAGGATGCATTCTAATTTTGTTGTTTACGCTGATTTTACTGCTTTTTGCATGTGTTGTATTTTTTTTGCGGTTGGCAAACAAGCGCTCTTTGGGAGTATCAAGAAACGTACAAACAGCTCATCAATTAGGTCTAGTTAGTCATAATCAATTCTTTAAATACAGTGAATATATGCTGATTGTTTGTGCTTTAGTAATATTGCTTTCTTTGTTCATCCCTATATTTTACGGACAATTCTTAGATCAAGAGATAGAGATTCTACCAGAATTTTTTATTCAATATTTCGTGCCATTCATCTTGTTTGCCTTTTTATATTCCTCTTTTTCTTGGACAGAAACTACATTAGACCTTTTGTATAAAATAATGCCAAGAGGTAATTCTGTATCAAGAATTTACTTGCTTTTTTCTGGAGAGTTTTATGCAAGGTGCGGCGCTTTTTTGGCATTTCTTAAAATGCCAGTCTCATTCATGAATCAGGCAAAAGCTTTAACCTGCCCGCTACTTGTATTTGTGCTATATGCACTATCCTACAGATATTACCAAGATTTAAGCGTAATATTTTATCTCGCCTACATAGTTGCGGTTTTTATAGTTTTAAACATAATCGCTCTGATATTGCACCAAATATATAACCGGAAATTTTATCCAAAATTTTCAGGAATGGCGCTTGGACATCTCTCTTTAGGATTGCTTATTTGCTCTGTCGCGTATAATCAGCAATTTAAAATTACCAAAAATGTTATTCTAACACCAAATGAGGAGCAGAATATTGCAGTTTTTGGTAGCATAAAACTCATGAATTTAGAATATGGCAAGGGCGCCAATTATTACTACCAAAGGGCTTTGGTTCGTTTTACGCCTAGCCGTGGACAGGAAATTGCACTTTTTCCGGAAATGAGATATTATGAAACTGAGAAGCAGTTGTCATCTGAAGTGTATATTAAAAGCAATATCCTATCTGATTGGTACTCTGTTCTCAATAATGTAAACAATGATGAAATATATCTTCAAATAATTTATCAGCCCGGCATAAGATTAATTTGGATATCATTATTTTTAATGTCAGCTGGATTTTTATACAGAGAGATAAGTCATTTGATAATTTTAGCTCTTAGGGCATTTAAGTAAATGTATAAAATTATAGTGAGTATTCTGCAATATTTGGCAATTTTCTACATTATCGTTACCGCAAATATATTTGTGGCTAAGGGTAGTATTTTAGATAATTTACAAAATTATACTTCTGCTATTTCTTTTAGCGATAAAAAAAATATAGATAAAAAAATTAGCTCTTTACCAAGATTTGCAAGTATAAAATCTGCGGAGGCCAACTCTAGAACCGGTCCAGGTCATGAATATCAGGTAGTATATCTTTACCAATATAAGCACTTACCTGTAGAAATCATAGCTGAGTATGGGCAGTGGAGAAAAATTAGAGATATAAAAGGTGATCAGAGCTGGATGCATGCAAGTATTTTGTCTGGAAGGCGTACCGTAATAGTGCATAGTCTTACAGAAGAAAATTTATATAAAAGCAATAATCGTCACTCAAATTTAATCGCAAGATTAGAACCTCAAATAGTTTGTCAGTTATATAAATGTGAAAAAACTTGGTGCAAGGTAAGTTGTGATGATTATGTAGGATGGATAAATAGATCTTCATTGTGGGGTGTATATGAATATGAGGGATGAGAATATGCTAGACGTCCACGCATAAGCTTAAAAATTCCTAGGTTCTATATGGGTCTATGCAGGGTGATCCATTAAAATTCCTTTAAAGGATTTGAATAAGGCAAAACAACGGAAATCTCATTGATCACAAAATCTTCATCTATTTCAGACGTATCAGTTTTATCGCAGTGATTAAAATATTTATTTTGAATATCATCCTTAGATAATGCTATTGCAGTTTCAAATTCACCAAAAAATTCGCCAGAAAATCTTAGATGTGCAACCGGAGCCTTTGTGTTAATGGGCGGTGGCACAATGGTGATAAAAATAAATTCTCCGTTATTATCTGTTATTGTAGTTCCCGCTCCAAGAAACGTCGAATCCGAGTCTAAATTTGTTAGTGCATGATGTTTTTTATGGTTTCTGAGAAGTTCGTATGGGTACTTTCCATCACAACCAACATGCCAAATTTGCACTTTTGCGTCACTCACTGGAGTGCATTTGGAATCTAATAGTTTTCCTCTTATGATTAGTTTTGTGCCGCACAGAATAGGTCTTTGGCCTTGTTTTCTCAATAAATTATTAGTTTTAGGAAATATTTTAGGTTCATAATCGTTAAATATTTCTTTTGAATGAATGCAAGTTTTTGAAGATGCTAGGACATTTAAGCTTAAAGCTAAAGATAACAAAACAAGTCCAGTAATATAAAATTTTCTCAATTCTTTATTCACTTTGCATCTCTTCTAAAATTTTTTTCTCGAACTTGCTGATACCAGTATCTGAAATTGTTGATCTTGATATTACTGCTTGTAGGAAGTTTGCATCCTTGAGAGACGAGCCTCTTAGGTCTGCTCTCTTGAATAAAGCATTGACCAAGTTTGTTTTATAAAAACTTGAATCTATTATTTTTGCCTTAAAAAAAATAGCTCTTTCAAGGTTTGCTTTATTAAAATTTACATTGTAGCAATTAGATTCGACAAGATTGATGTTTGTCATATTAGCTTTACTAAAATTTGTATTAACTAATATAGCTTTACTAAGATTTGCGCTCTTTAGATTAGCGCCAGTTAGATTAGCGCCAGTTAGATTAGCTCCATTAAGATTCGTACCCTCAAGATTTGCATTTTTTAGATTTGCACCAATAAGAGAAGCTCCTGAAAGATCCGCAAGACTTAAATTCGCTCCCACAAGAGAAGTATTATTTAATATAGAATCAGAAAGATCAGCTGCGTAAAAATTACTACCATCTAGGATAGACTCAGTTAAATCTATATTATCTAGTTCTGAGTAGCTAAAATTAACATTCGATAGATTGACTTTTCTTAAATCTACGCCGGCAAGATAAAAATTAGAAAAATCAATATTTGCAAAGTTGGAGCCAAAATTTTTTTTGAGCTCGACCTTTTTGCCTTCTGATTTATTTTTTAAAATATATAACTGAATTTCTTTAGAGGATTTTAGTCTAGAATTTGTCATCGAGCTTATAAATTCGCTATATGAGCTTTTTATTTGCTGATACACAGATTCTCTGTCATATTTATCAGGTAGCATAGATGCATGCGATAGGAACGTATTAAATATCATCGAGATCACGATAAGAGATCTAAAAATTTGCATAAAGACCATGGCGAAGTTTTTTGTACAGAAAAATACCACGAAATAAATAAAAAAGTAAAGAAGCTATTTTTATTCTAGTGCATATTATTTAGATGAGTTATAAATCTTGCGAAAGGCGAGATGAAATATATATATTATACCTCTAGGCATCAAGCTAACTATTAAATCAAATGAGAAACTTTACAGTACTAATCTTCATGTGCATAATTATATATATAATTTACACAGAAGATAACGACGGGTCAAAAACAATAATTCACGAAGTAAAAAACAAAGTCCAAGAACTCAATAGACCCAAACGGGAACATATTGGCGATAAAGCGAATAATAATGGATCGTCATTGATCGAAAAAAATAATAAGACGCAGAAAACCGGAAATCAATCTTTTGTGGAGAGAGTATTGTCCGATAGTCTAACTTCTTATATGCAGACTGACTCTGGACAGAAGTTTTTAAAGAGTAGTCTTTCGATTGAGGGTATAAATTCACAAAAATATTCTATTTCCACAAACAGGGCGTCTATTATTAGAAGTAGCTTTCGTATGAATCTCATCAAGGCTTCAAGCGAAGAGAAATGTATATGCGGCCAAAGAGTAATTTTAAAATTTGCAGAATCTGACAAGCAGGAAAATTTCGAACAATTGGAATATAAGATTGGCGAGAAGAAACAAGAAATTTTAAAAGATATATTAAATTATCTTCCAAAAGACGAAGTGATAGTCGTTTATGCTCCTGATAAATTCGCTCTCGCCGAAAATCTTGCCCCTAAATCTGACAAATATAAGCTTTACATCTCAGATACACTAGATAGTCACGGTCTTGAAACAAATAAAATTAAAATTTTCGATGATTTTATAACTAATTTAAATTACGTAAAGTGCGGAGATAAAATTGCATTTTCATTCAAAATTATGGAGATAGACGGAACTATTATTTCTGACTCGATGATGAATTATGAGGTAGGCGACTTTTCCTACCCGCCTGTATTAAGTTATATAACAAGTTATATGAATTTTGTAGGTACAAGAACTATTATATTACCAAAGAGATACCTGCAAACTAGCAGTAAACCATTAATCTCAAGTAGCAATGACAAAAATTATGTGATTATGGAAATAACGAATGTAATTTTAAATCCAAGAAATTTTTGATTATAATGCTACAAATCTTCTGCAAGAGAGAATTGATACTAAATCCCATTTTTAAGTACTTGCTTCTAGCTATAGTCTTTTATGTTGAATTAGCTACGTTGTTGACTCGTCGCTCACCTAATACTCATAGGCTTCTCTCCTCGCGCCTAGTATCTAATCCAACCTAAAAGACTATAGTCGCTCACCTAGCATTTAGTAGGCTTCGTGACTTGCTCCTAGTATTATTTAATTCTAAAGATTTGGTATTATAGGTAGAGACAAGTCGCGTAAGGCCTCTCAATTTCTTTTATAGTCTTTTATGTTGAATTAGCTACGTTGTTGACTCGTCGCTCACCTAATACTCATAGGCTTCTCTCCTCGCGCCTAGTATCTAATCCAACCTAAAAGACTATATCATACGCAAAGCCTAATCAAACTCATTCTTCGCTGATTTTACTATATTTGACATTAACATTGCTATTGTCATTGGGCCCACTCCCCCTGGAACTTTAGTAATTGCCCGGACGCAGTCTTTCACTTCTTCAAATATTATATCTCCTTTGACTTTTCCTTGATTATCTCTGGAAATTCCTACATCAATCAAAATCGCGTTTTTGTTAAAATAGCTTCTGCCAAACATTTGCATCGCTCCAGACGCGCATATAACTATATCAGCTTTTAATGTGCTTTGTTGTATATCTTTAGATTTGGAGTGGCAAATTGTTACAGTTGAATCTTGATTAATTAATAAAGCTGCAAGTGGTTTACCTACTATTATTGATCTACCAATTATCACAATATCTAAGCCGGTGAAATCAGGTATTTCATTTTTTAAAATCTCCAAAATGCCAAGAGGTGTGCATGGTATGTGATAAGGTTTTTGCATAGAATATAAAAGCCCTACATTTAATGGGCATAGCCCATCTACATCTTTCTTTGGATCTATGATAGACAGAATATAATTTTGATCCAGGTGTGAGTAAAGGGGCAGTTGTATTATGATTCCGCTAATTGCTTCTTCGCTGTTGAGAAGCTTTATCTGAGACTCTATTTCGTCCGTTTTCACTGATTTATCATATTCGAGTAGCATAGTTTCTATGCCTATTTTTTTAGCTGCTTTGATTTTGTTGTTTATATATATTTTGCTAGCTTCCGACTGATTTGCAGAGATGATTGCTAGGGTAGGTTTTGTACTTAAATTTGCTACCTGAACAGTCAAATCTGATAAAATTTTATCCGCTATTCTTTTTCCATCGATGATTTTTGTCATTAGCATATTGTTTGTCTTACGATGAAGCGTGTATATGATACCAAACCCCGTTTTTTACATGATCAAATGAATGATCTAAATGAATTTCCCTGGACTCAGCCTTACGAACGGTTTTATACCAAATCCCATTTTTAAGTACTTATCGTATAGCTCGTCGCTCAAGCTTTCACGAGAGTAGGCTTCGTGACTTGCTCCTAGTATTATTTAATTCTAGAGATTTGGTATTATATACACTTTGCGCATAAGCCGTGTCCTAAAATTCACACAAAGAATTTTATTCTAGAGATTTGGTATAATATACTGACTTAACCTAATATATTGACTAGAATTTACTTTTTCAAACTAAGAGCTTGTCTTGAGGTAATAATCTCATCAACAAGTCCAAACTCTTTTGCTTCCTCAGGGCTCATAAAATTATCTCTTTCGAGTGCAACCAGAATCTCTTCGGCAGGTTTATTGGTGTGTTTGGAATATATATTATTAAGCAAAGACTTTATCTTGAGCATTTCCTTTAAATGAATTTCAGCATCGGTTGCCTGACCGCTAAATCCACCGCTTGGTTGGTGCACCATTACCCTTGCATGAGGCAAGATGAATCTTTTTTTAGGGGCGCCTGCGGCAAGTAGCAAAGATCCCATAGAACAGGCTTGACCAACACACAGAGTTGAAACATCTGGTTTTATATATTGCATCGTATCGTAAATAGATAGTCCTGATGTTACAACTCCTCCAGGGGAATTTATGTACATAAATATATCTTTTTCCGGATTATCAGCCTCTAAAAATAAGAGCTGAGCTACTATTAGAGATGCCATGCGATCTTCAACCTGATCGCATACAAAAATGATTCTCTCCTTAAGTAGTCTTGAGAATATGTCGTAAGCTCTCTCGCCTCTACTTGTTTGCTCAATTACAATTGGTACATATGTCATATTATTTATTATATTAATTAGTTTAAACGCCTAAATCTATTCTCATTTCCTCTGAACCGTAACACTCTAGTTTTGAGCTCAAGAGAGGTATGATAGGTAATTTAGCTATGATTTTTAAATTATATTTTTTGGATAAAGCTTCAAGACTATCGCCAAAGATAGTAATTTTTTTAGTGTCGTATTTGATGTAGCTCATATTTTCAACTAGCCCTATGATTCTTATACCAATTTTTTGGCATAAGTCGATAGCGCGTTCAACATCTTGCATGGCAATTTTATCGGGACATGAAACCATTATGCAACCATCGATTTGCACAGAATTAGCAAGACTGATTTGTACGTCCCCAGTTCCAGGTGGTGAATCGATTATCAAATAATCAAGATCTCCCCAGTTAGTCGAAAATAACAACTGATTTAAAGATTTTGTGATCATCGGGCCACGCCAGGCAAGTGCTTTATCCTTGGTGACTAAAAAACCAATAGACATTAGCCTTATGTTTTTTTTCACTACTGGCTCAAATTTATTGTCGATAATTTGCGCTTGCTCATTTTCGACGCCAAATATTGTTGGAATAGAAGGTCCATAAATATCAGCGTCAAGTAAACCTATTTTATAATTATTACCTGCAAGTTGGATTGCAAGCAAAGCCGCAACGGTTGATTTTCCTACCCCTCCTTTACCTGACGAAACTATTATAGTTTTTTGTATCGAATTAATTCTATTTATGTTCTTACTGCTAAATATTTTGAATAAATGATTATATAGCTCTAATAAATTCATTTTCAAGTCCTTTTTAGAGTTTAGTGGGTTTATGATAATGTGATTTATGCCAAACTCAGTATTACTTAATCCTTGGATTTTCTATAAGATAGATTTTTGGGCAATAAATTGAAATTTTTGCTAGCAGAAAACTTGAAATTATGCTAAAAGACAGTTTTTGCATCATATATGCAATCTCACATAGATAACAACGGTCATGATTATGGCGACCGTGAGTAATTTCAAGTTACTACACTTTACTTTGTTTATTGGGGTTTTGTTAGCAAATTTCTTGAATGCAAAATGAAATTCATGAAATGCAGATTATGCAAAGCAAATTATGCAATGCAAATAATAAAATTGAAATTCTACTTTTTAGGGGTCAGAGGATAATCCCATGAGACAGAATGTAAATTAAATTATCCAGCTACAAAAGACTTTTTAAAATGTCTTAATATTAGCATGGGATAATACCAAATACCATATTAAACCTGAATATATAAATTTTATTGTAGGGACACTATGCTTTTGCGTATATTAATACGAGTGCAAAGATGAGCCCGCCTGCAATTTGTTTTGGTTATTAAAATAAGATTTGGTATTAAGTTCGTAACGTAAATAACAAATGAGGCTATAATGGATGAAGTTGAATCCAAAATTATCGATATAATTGCTAAAACTTTAAATATAGATAGAACCAAAATCACCCCTCAGTCAAGAGTTGTGGCTGACTTAGGCGCAGATAGTCTTGCGCAAGTAGAGATCGTGATGGCGATTGATGAAGCATTTGGCATCGAAACTTCAGACGCTGAATCCTCAAAAATTGTGACTATTGCTGATGCAGTTGCGCTTGTAAAGGAAAAGACTTCTCTCTAATACCAAATACAAGGAATTATACCTGAACACAAATGACTTTAGACTGAGCATGTCTAAGGTTATATAAATACTTGGATACAGGTGAGCCTGGTTGAAATTTGTGTAGATCATTTATTTTGCTATTTAAAAATTAGATTTGGTATTATGAGGAGAGTGCTAATGTAGATGTATGCAATACGTTATACATAAAACAGCAAAATTATTCTAATTTTGCATATTTTTCTTGCGTTAAATGATAATTTAGATCAAATTAATGTTAGCGAGGTGCATTATATGCTCTATGATGCGTAAAGCTAAATTGATTATATGTATCTATTATGTTTTTTCCAGTTAAAGTGGCTAAAGCCTATGCTCGTTCTGCAAGTATTTCTGAACCGATTTCTGCGACTATTTCTATTAGCAGTTTTAACTATACGCTTAAGTCTCTATTCACTAGTAAATTTAATAGATTTCTACAAAGGTCTTATATTAGCTATATTGATCATAGATTATCCGAACAAAGATCTGGAAGTGCAAAATTTCAAATATTTTCTAGTAGTCCTTTTTCGAAATTCTCTTTTGGTAGAGAAGTGATAGATAAATATGGATTCGAAGACCAGGAAGTACTTATGGTACGTGAGGATCTGACTAGATGCGGTGCGCAACAGTTCCAAGTGGTAGAAAGGCGACGAACTATGTCTAATATTGATAAAGCTCTGGAACAGCCTCAGGCTTTTAAATCAGGGCTTTCAATAAGCTCTTCAAGAAAACCTAATGCTATTTGGCAAATTTTCATAATTCTCTTATGTACAATAACTTTCGGTGTAAATGCCGACGCGAAAAGGCGTATCAAAAAAATATCCGAGCACAAAAGGAATGACGCTTTGCTGGTGATTGAAGAAAAAACCAATAAAATATTAGCAGAGAAAAATAAAAATTCTGCGATTTATCCCGCTTCGCTCACGAAGCTGATGACGCTTTATATCGTTTTCGATGAAATAGAAAAAAAGCGTCTAAAAATGAATCAAAGAATCATCATTTCAAAAAATGCTCAAAATGTTGAACCAATGAAACTCGGTCTTTCCGCAGGGCAAACAATTTCAGTTCGAGATGCTATAAATTCATTAATTATAAAGTCAGCTAATGATATTTCTATTGCTGTTGCTGAGCATATAGATGGATCTGAGCAGAAGTTTGCAGGTAGAATGAACAGAACCGCTGTAAGACTAGGGATGACCGATACGCATTTCGTCAATTCTCATGGATTACATCATGATGCCCAAAAAACTACCGCAATTGATCTTGCAAAACTTACCCTTGCAATCAAGAAAGATTTTCCAAGATACTATCCTCTCTTTGCGGCTGACGGATTTGAATTTGGTGGCAAAATTGTAAAGGGCCATAACAAAGTCACAAGAGACTACAAATGGGCGAACGGTATGAAGACTGGCTACACCAAAAGGTCTGGCTTCAATTTGATTACTACTGCTAAAAAGGGGGATAGAGAGGTTGTAGCAGTGCTTACAGGACAGAAATCTGCATGTGCTCGTGATGGAAAAATGATGGCTTTGTTAGATAGATATTTACACACAGGGTCAGGTCAAAGGGACATTGCTTTTTCTGAGGTTAGTCGAAAGAATATGACACCTGCAAGCCTTGGTGACACCTCGAACACAAGGGATATTTTTTTAACCTCCGCTATAGAGAGACGCGCTAGCCCAAAAGTTATTCTAAAATCCACTACTAAGAATAAGAGTTCGAAGGTGCATAAATTAGCAAAACTTAGGAAAACTCAAGTTGCATCAAATATAAAACGATCAAAAAAGACTATAAGTTCTTTATCTAAAAAACAATATAGAAAAGGTATAAGGACTTGATAATAGATAGATTGTCCCGTCTCGTCTTCTATTACCAAATCTCTAGCATTAAACCTAAAAATATGAATTGTATAGGGCAGGGCTTGCGCGCAGAGCTTATATAAATACCTCCGTATAGGCAAGCCCTGCTGCAATTCATATTGATAATTGCGTTTGATCATCTAAAATGGGAGTTGGGTCACTTCTGTACCTACTTCTTCTGCTTGCGGTCTGTGCATAGAGAGGTCTATTATTTCTTAAAGTGTATTTCGGAATATCACTTTATAATTTATTTTTTAATTGCTAAATTACACAAGATTGTTATACTTACTATATTTCGGAGAATTGATTATACCATTTTCCAGAGTGAAGCTTCGCTAATGAATGTTTTTTGGCGTTTATTTGCTCAACTTCAATGTGCCAAAGGTATATATGATTATACTGCCTGTAACGAAAGAATCGAATGATTTTGATAAATGAGAATAATGCTGTATGTATTTTGCGTGGATTGCATAATAACATCAAAACTATACAAACAAAAAGCAATTCTTGCAGCTAAGCAATATATGTTATGGTGAGCGTATAGTAACAGAGTCATAGTCAAAGAATATGCCACATTTATAATACTAAAATTCTCCATAATGTGAGCTCGTTTTATTCTAGAAGAATAGCTTTTTAAAATTTTGTTTCAAAAATTTTTAAACCAAACTTTTAACCTGAACATGTCCGAATTTCAATCCTCTATTACTCAATTAAAGGCGAAACTTAGAGATTTTTTTTGGCCTATACATAGAAAAGAGCTGACAAAATTTTTTTCCATGGCTCTTCTTATGTTCTCAGTTTTGTTTAATCAAAATATTTTGCGCATAATCAAGGATAGTATTGTTATTTCAGAAATAAGCGCTGAAGTTACAAGCTTTGTAAAGCTCTATTGCGTAACGCCCGCAGCTGCTATTTTTTTTATTTTTTATGCAAAAATGGTGAATTATTTATCATACGAACGTATTTACAACTATTTTCTTATGTTTTTTGTTGGGTACTTCTTTTTATTCGCTTTTGTCATTTACCCAAATATTGAATATTTTCAGATAGACCCAACCGTTGCAAGATCGCTGATGGCATCTTACCCAAATTTTAAGTGGTATATTTCCATGGGAGCTTATTGGAGTTATGTGATATTTTATGTGTTAGCTGAGCTATGGCCAAATATATTTTATGTTTTGCTATTTTGGCAATTCGCAAATGAAATAACGTCAACAGAACAAGCTGGAAGATTTTATACTCTATTCTCACTTTTTGGTAACTCCTCATTGTTAGTAGTTGGAATCATAATGATGAATTTAGCGTCTAAAGAATCAGTTCTCAAATTATTTTGTCCTGGAATTAAAGATGATGTGCTTCTTGTGGAAGCTTCGATCGCGATGGTTGTAATATTCGCAATAATCTCTTCTCTGTCCATAAGGTTTATCACTTCTCGAATATTGACAGATCCAAGTTTATATAAAAGAGCTAAGGCAGAAAGATCATCGACTCCAAAACTAGGTCTTATTGAAAGTTTGAAATATGTATCAAGGTCTCATTATCTTTGGCTTATGTTAATTAGCTCGGCCTCATTTGGACTTACTATGAATTTAGTTGAGGCAGTGTGGAAAGATAGAATAAAAATGCTTTACCCATCAGTGAATGAATATGCTGAATTCAATGGCTTGTTCATATTATGGACTGGTGTTGCAATTATGTTTATGACTGTTGCTGGAAATAATTTGATGAGATATAAGGGCTGGTTTGCAGTAGCAATAATCACTCCTGTCATCATTATGGTTACAGGTGTGATGTTTTTTATTCTCGTAGTTTTTGATAAAGATCTGGCCCTAATAATAGACCCTACAGCGACTATTACACCTTTAATGCTTGCTGTTTCTGTTGGCGCTTTGCAAAATATTTTATCTAAAGGTGCGAAATTTTCAATCTGGGATACATCAAGAGAAATGCTTTATATACCTCTTGATAACGAGCTTAAAACCAAAGGAAAAGCTGCTGTCGATGTTATTAGCTCTAAGCTTGGTAAATCTGTCAGCGGACTTATTCAGGCTATATTATTCACATTAATTCCTGCAGCAACATATAGTTCAGTTGCGCCTTTTTTTATGATCGTGTTCACTCTTACATGCATTTTATGGATAAACTCAGTATATAAATTATACAATGAGTATAAAAAAATATCTTAAAGTTCAGTTTCTATTTTTTGATTTTCTTGCTTAATTCATCATTGGTAAAGAGAGTATCATTAGAGCATAAGAGTCAAGCAATGCCAAGATGCCAATCAAATGCCAATCAAAAAAATATATCAAGTTTTTTAAAATGACCGTTGACATGCTTTTTAAAAATGTATATAAACCTAACACGCTTTAGGTGTAAGACATTTAAAGTCCGCTGTTTACAAGTCAATGAAGATGAAAAATTATAATAATAATCCCAACACCGTTTAAACAACTTTAATGAAAATTAAATGTTGCGGGAGAGGGGATACTGTTACAGAATTAGTTCTGTATGCAGTAATTATTCAATCAAGAATAAATAATAAAGAGCATTTGGTGGATGCCTTGGCATTAGAAGGCGATGAAGGACGTAATACGCTGCGATAAGCTTCGGGGAGTTGCGAATAAACTTTGATCCGAAGATTTCCGAATGGGAAAACCCATCTATATTAATAGATATCTTTAAATGAATACATAGTTTAAAGAAGCAAACCCAGGGAACTGAAATATCTAAGTACCTGGAGGAAAGGACATCAACCGAGACTCCGTTAGTAGTGACGAGCGAACGCGGACCAGGCCAGTGGCTTTGGAGATATAATTAAAACAACATGGAAAGGTTGGCTATAGAAGGTGATAGCCCTGTATAAGTAAAATATCCAAAGTCCTCGAGTAAGGCGGGACACGTGAAATCCTGTCTGAATATGGGGGGACCACCCTCCAAGCCTAAGTACTCTCTAGTGACCGATAGTGAACTAGTACTGTGAAGGAAAGGTGAAAAGTACCCCGATTAGGGGAGTGAAATAGTATCTGAAACCGAATGCTTACAAGCAGTCGAAGCGGACTTGATCCGTGACGGCGTACCTTTTGTATAATGGGTCAGCGAGTTAGTTTATCAAGCAAGCTTAAGCCGTTAGGTGTAGGCAAAGCGAAAGCGAGTCTGAATAGGGCGCATAGTTTGATGAATTAGACCCGAAACCGAGTGATCTAGCCATGGCCAGGTTGAAGGTAGAGTAAAATCTACTGGAGGACCGAACCCACTAATGTCGCAATATTAGGGGATGAGCTGTGGCTAGGGGTGAAAGGCCAATCAAACTCGGAAATAGCTGGTTCTCCGCGAAATCTATTTAGGTAGAGCGCCAGAGTGATTACTATCGGAGGTAGAGCACTGAATAAGCTAGGGGGCCCTACAGGCTTACTGACCTTAATCAAACTCCGAATGCCGATAAGTAAAACCTGGTAGACAGACTGTGGGTGCTAAGATCCATGGTCGAGAGGGAAAAAGCCCAGACCGCCATCTAAGGTCCCAAAATCATAGCTAAGTGTAAAAGGATGTGGAAACACCAAAACAACTAGGATGTTGGCTTAGAAGCAGCCATCATTTAAAGAAAGCGTAATAGCTCACTAGTCTAAACAAGTGTTTCTGCGCCGACAATGTAACGGGGCTAAAGCTATGTACCGAAGATGCGGATTTGCGCGTTAGCGCAAGTGGTAGCGGAGCGTTCTGTAAGTCTGTGAAGGTGAATTGTGAGATTTGCTGGAGATATCAGAAGTGAGAATGCTGACATGAGTAGCGATAAAAAATGTGAGAAACATTTTCGCCGAAAGTCCAAGGTTTCCTGCGTAAAGTTAATCTGCGCAGGGTTAGTCGGCCCCTAAGACGAGGCTGAAAGGCGTAGTCGATGGGAATCAGGTTAATATTCCTGAACCTGCAAGAAGTGACGGAGCAAGTAAATTGTACGTGCTAAATGGATTGTGCGTGCAACCAAAGGCTTCCAGGAAATAACTCTTGCATATAGACCGTACCCCAAACCGACACAGGTGGACAGGTAGAGAATACCAAGGCGCTTGAGAGAATGATGCTGAAGGAACTAGGCAAATTACATCTGTAACTTCGGGAGAAGGATGACCTTTTTTTGGGCAACCAGAAGAAGGTGGCACAAGCTAGGGGGTTGCGACTGTTTATCAAAAACACAGGGCTCTGCAAAGTCAATAGACGACGTATAGGGTCTGACGCCTGCCCAGTGCTGGAAGATTAAAAGGAGAGGTGCAAGCTTTGAATTGAAGTCCCAGTGAACGGCGGCCGTAACTATGACGGTCCTAAGGTAGCGAAATTCCTTGTCGGGTAAGTTCCGACCTGCACGAATGGCGTAACGACATCCCCACTGTCTCCAGTATCAACTCAGCGAAATTGAATTCCCCGTGAAGATGCGGGGTTCCCGCGGTTAGACGGAAAGACCCTATGAACCTTTACTATAGCTTTGCATTGGCATTAGAAATCAAATGTGCAGGATAGGTGGGAAACTTTGAAGCGATTGCGCTAGCAGTCGTGGAGTTACCCTTGAGATACCACCCTTTTGGTTTTTGATGTCTAACTGAGACCAGTGAATCCTGGTCCAGGACACTGCATGGTGGGTAGTTTGACTGGGGCGGTCGCCTCCTAAAGTGTAACGGAGGCGCGCGATGGTTAGCTCAAGTTGGTCGGAAATCAACTGGTAGAGTGCAATGGCATAAGCTAGCCTGACTGCGAGTCTGACAAGACGAGCAGAGACGAAAGTCGGTCATAGTGATCCGGTGGTCTCCATGTGGAAGGGCCATCGCTCAACGAATAAAAGGTACTCTAGGGATAACAGGCTGATGATTCCCAAGCGTCCATAGCGACGGAATCGTTTGGCACCTCGATGTCGGCTCATCACATCCTGGGGCTGGAGAAGGTCCCAAGGGTACGGCTGTTCGCCGTTTAAAGTGGTACGTGAGCTGGGTTCAGAACGTCGTGAGACAGTTCGGTTCCTATCTGCCGTGGGTGTTGGAAATTTGAGAGGATCTGCCTTTAGTACGAGAGGACCGAGGTGGACATACCTCTGGTGGACCAGTTGTCGCGCCAGCGGCACGGCTGGGTAGCTAAGTATGGA
>JANRKH010000022.1:0-11118 GCA_033763595.1 Rickettsiaceae bacterium | reverse complement strand
TCATACTAGACCTCGGAGAGAACCATGGAAAAGATCGCTAAAATGGCAATGAATATAGAAAATAGCAAAAAATGAAAATAAGGAGTTTGCATGAAAAATTCTTATTGACAGGAACGCAATTAGAGAACCAAATCTCATTTTATAGTGTCATCCAAGTGGAAACTGGGATCCAGGAAACATGTCATCCCCTCGAAAGAGGGGATCAGGTCCTAATGTCATCTCACGTAGAAAACGGGGATCCAGGAAACATGTCATCCCCTCGAAAGAGGGGATCCAGTAAACATAATTCTTTTAGATTCCCGCCTCCGCGGGAATGACAGAGAAGGAGACGGAAATGACAGAGAAGGAGACGGAAATGACAGAGAAGAGACGCGGGAATGACAAAAAAAGGAGACGGGAATGACAAAAAAGGGTGTAGGAGAGGTCTAAATTGATTCTTCGCCTGTTTCGCCTATTGAACCAAGAGGGTTCTGCATTCCAAGCACCTGCAATGTGTTTATACTCGATGTTATTAGAGCGCTTTCATCATTATACGAGTCTTGCATCAGCAGGCTATTTTGAGCTATAGCAGAGTTTATGATTTGTTCATAAAATGAACCACGTTCATTATATTTCTTTAACTTTTCAAATCCCAAATCGCTAGTACCTTCATAATCTTGCCCTGATTTTTTGAGTAAAGTTCTTGCAAACTCAAATTCTGAATGTATTTCTATTGTCTTTCTTATTTGTCCCGATTCTTCGTATTTACTTAGGATCTCATATGCATCCTTAACTTGCTTGATTGCTTCTTGATATTTTCCTTGTTTTCTATAAATCATTCCAAGCTTACTAAAACAATACGAAAGACTTGGATGATTTTCATATTGTTGCTTTAATAATCTTATAGCTTCATTGATTCGCGTTTCTGCTTCTTGTAACTGCGATTGCTCAGCTAATGATAAGGCCATAATGTAATAAGACTCGGACAAATCTAAATTACTCACCTCTTCTCCTCTTAATTTTAATCCTTCTCGAATTTCAAGGGATGATCTTGCCCATTCATCCATTTGTCCTTTCTCGCCTAGATCCTTATACATGCTTGAGACTAAGCAACACAAAGAAGCTCTCTGATTTTCAAATCCCTTTTTTTGCATAAGTTCTTGAGAAAATGAAATAATCTTGCCAATAACTTCACTTGACTTACCAGAATCTCTTGAAGCAACGCCATAGCTTAAATAATTATCATAACAAAGTTTTAAAAGTTCTATATTATTAGGATCTTGATCAAGTAGTTTTTTACTTTGTTCTATGGCTATCTTGTAAGTATTTATTGCTTTCTCATATTCATTTTTTATGATATAAGAAACTGCATGATACATATGCGATAATGCAATTTCATATTCGCTTATATCTAGAGGGTACTTTGCCTGAGTTCTTATTGTAAGCTCATGAGATTTTTTATAATAGTCAGATGCTTTTGTTTCATCGCTAAGGACACTATAATGATAAGCTCCAATTTTTCTCAAGAAAGATATAAGATGTATAACATTTTCTTTACTTATTTTATCTAATAAATCATCTATATCTTTAGAGCTAATATGTGCAGGATTTCCATCATAACCTTTTCCATCATAACTTTTTCCATCATAATCAATTAACAATTTCGAAAGTTTAGTTACAAAAGGCACAAGCTTAGTGGCCTCTTTGTAAAAATCTCTGCCTTTGGTCATATTTGGGAATTTATCATCAAAACTTGCGCCCACATTCTTGAATGCTTGGTCAAAATATGCAACTAATCTGTTAATAATATCATTATTAAATATAGTTTCATTAGTTTTAGTAGTTTTTATAGGATCAATTATTCTATCATCATCTATGTTGGAGCTTTCTATTGCGCTCACTTTGGGCTGAGGTGTATTATATATTTTTTTTAAACGGTTCATACATTCAGTCTCTATCACGTAATGAATTAGAACTGTGAAACGCTCTTGATAGTAATTTAACAATGAAGATTGTTTCAATTTGAAGATTGCTTCCATGAAATCTTTCGTTTTCATGGAGCTTATGTTTATTAGAAGCTGACAATCTATTTCTGTGCCTGAATTTAGATAAGATAAATATTTAATAACTTTCCACTCATTTGAATTTTGTTCTATGTGATTGAGTAAATTCTCATCCATTGTTTTAAGTGTCTCTATTATTTCGCTAATTTCAATATGATGTGCAAGCGCATTTATCACTTCCATCAACTTAACTTTGAGGGATTTGGCTGTAATAATTCTATTCTTATTAGAGTCATCTCTACTTGCATCAGAAAATATACCAATCATCGCCTGATATAGTGATTCCATTTCATCAACTTGATGCGGCATGATAAGTCCTGGCTTGGTTATATGTTTTTTTACGTGATTAATTGCCTCTTCCCTGGTTAAGGGATCAAGCTTAAGTGTTCCAATGCTTAGTTGACTATTTCCGTATGGAGACATAAAGCCCGAATCTGTTGTCGTGATAATGAATCGTACTTCTGAACATTCAGTAGTAAGCAAGAAATATTTTGCTATACCATCCTCCCCTTGATCATCAATTTTTGCGAGCTTATCTAAAATTATAGTTATTGCTTTTGATTGATCATTGAAACAAGATATTAATTTACGTATCAAAGCATCCTGATTAAAATTAGATATAGATTCATCTTGCAACATACTTGCAAAGCCTGATTTTATCTTTTCAGAATTCTCACTATCAATTATATAGTAAATGTGATTACTACCTTCTTGAGAAAGATGATTATGAGCATATTTTGTTACAAGAGATGTTTTACCAACCCCAGACATACCATGAATTACTACTATTTTATTATCAGCGACTAAATTATCTAATGCCTCAAGCTCTTCATGCATTTCTACCATTATACCCGCAAAGTTCTCTGAGAAAGGAATATTTGAACATAGCGAAATTTTTGAGTTTGAACCAATCTGTGATATTTTTTGCTTGTTTAGGTAAACTTCCTTCTTGAGTTGTTCAATTTGTTGATTGGTTTGATCAAATCGATCTTCATGTATTTGTAGTTTATGCTTGTTTTGTTCAATTTGTTGCTTGTTTTGATCAACTTGTTGATTGGTTTGATCAAATTCTTGCTTGAGTTGATCAAGTTGTTGCTTGAGTTTACTTTGACGTGCTAGGTTTAGCTGTTTTTCTAGCTCCGATTCATTCATCGTCATTATAGTCATATCACCATTTACACTAAATATGCCTGGTATTTCATCTAGCTTTATTCCAAAAGACTCAAAAGTAGATTTATTTGTGTTTATAAATTTACTTCCCCTGATACTTACTATATCATCAATTGTAATTTTTGGTTTTGGTGTTTCATCCATAGACTGATCTTGTTGTATATTGACATTCTCAAAGATTGAAAAACTTACATTAGAATTTTTGAATATACAATCAAAAAAACATATATCTCTGAAGATTGCTCCTACTAAAGGAACATTTTTGAAACTACAATGACGTAGTTCTAAGTTTGCAATTTTGACTCCAACCATATAGCAATTTTCAAATATAATATGTTCAATTACATTAAGATTTCTTAAGCCTATATTATTGAGGTCTATGCTAGTTAATACTGGGTTTGTATTAGTCTGATACTTTTGTGGTTTGAGATTGCTCAAACTTTCTCTAAAATTAATATAATATTCTGATGTTGATGAATATCGATTTTGCGTAGAAGTAATGGCATCACTTATTTCAGAGATCAGTGCTTCTCGATGTATAGGTAGATATTGTTTTACAGTTTCTACATGATCTTCGAGCTTCTTATTTTCTTCTGGCGTACACAAAATGCTCAAAGCTTCTTGATAGGGTAATGTAATATCCACAGGATTTTTATATCGATTGTCTAACTCTGAAGGCCTTAGAATAAATGGTGATCTAAAACCATATTTTAAATTGCTCACATTAGAGTCTTTACTTTCATATCGAGATTTATATTCGCAATTACCATCATCGTCTATCTGCCTTAGTGCACTATTTGCAAATAACCCTTCGATATCAAGTAATGCACCGCTTAATGTTACTACTTTTTTACAAGTTGAGCATAGTCTTGATGGTAGAAACTCACTGATTAATTTGTTAAATAAAATAGAAAGGGTAATATCAGTTTGTATAGCAAATTCTTTAATAATATTCTCAAGTGTAAAATCACTATAAAATAATTTATTATCTTGAGTTTTAATCTTTAGAGCATAATTTATAATCTTATATACAGAAAAAATAGCAAGTTTCGGTAGATCTTCTTCTTTAACAAAATTTATTTGTTGTTCATAAATCCTTGATATTTCATAAGAGGATTGTTCTATAACTCCGAAAAAATCCACTGTCTCAAGTGATTTTGGATTTGCTTTCTTAATTTCGGATTCTTCATGTGATCGACTGAAAGCAGCAGGGGCCATGCCAGCATATTCAGAAAGTGGCACGAGAGCAGCACTTAAAGAAAGTGCGCCTGTAGCTGCTGTAATTGAGACCGCACTTGCAACTTTTAGAGTAGATTCTAGGAACTTACCGTCTCCATCTTCCTTGTTGAGACCCAGACCTCGATTTACTATACCTCCAAAAACCCGATAAAAATATTCGATAAAATTTTGTCTAAAATTTACGAGCAAAAACTCTTCTTGTGTCATACATGCTACCTTTAATAATAATTACAAATTGTTCTTCTGGTATCACGATTGATTCACTTTTTTTAAGAAGCGCCTTCGTATTTCAGTCTAGAACACTTTTTAAACTTATGCAACTATTTTTATATCATTTTTGCAATCGCCTAAATTCGTGTTAATCTTTGTGTAGTAGCCAGGCTTTAAAGCTAGAAGTTATATGGATGTATATTAACTCTATGGACATAAGGGCAATCTATATCTGAATTTGAAAGTATAGTTTCGAAGCAAGTCTATTGTTTACAATTATTAAATTTAATATATCGTATCTATTCCTTGTAAGATAATTAAATTGCAGAATAAATATATGGAAGATGATCAAATTCATCTAAATATTAATACCAAAACAATATCCAGAATTGCCGCAATCCAGGCTATATATTTAGCTAGTATATATAAGGTACTTGATGATAGAGCTTATTATACAAAAATAACAGATAATATAGAAGAGCTTTACTCAAGCGGTGAATTCGATGATGAATTTGTTCAAAAAAACTCTAACATAAAGCCAAAACTTAAAATCAATAAGAAGCTTTTTAGGCAAATATGCGAGGAAGCCATTCTTGAAATCTCGATAATTGACGATTTAATATCAACAAGCTTAAGCGCAAATAATAAATTCGAAAATTTTCATGAATCCATGAAATCTATTTTGAGATGCGCATCAGCAGAATTGATTTTACGGTCAAAAACTATAATTGCAGCTAAAGAAGGTGATACTGAGGAGACTCTTGATCAAAAAACAAAATCAACCCCGCTAAAAGTTATCTTAAATGAGTATACAACAATCGCGTCTGAATTAATTTACGATCATGAAGTTGGGTTTATCAATTCTGTTCTTGAAAAAATTAATTACCAAATAGAAGAAAATGCGGCTAAAGTTCACAAAGCTTAAGACGGCTAAAAAAAGAACCTCATCCTCTGCAAAATGGCTCCAAAGGCAGCTTAATGATGAGTTCGTCGAGAAAGCAAAATTCGAAGGTTATAGATCAAGAGCTGCATATAAGCTTATTGAAATTGATGAGAAATTTAATCTAATTAAAGAAGGATTGAATATAATAGATCTTGGTGCTGCCCCTGGTGGTTGGTCTCAAGTAATATCACGCAAAACCAATGGCACTAGCAAGATTATAGCATTAGACCTATTAGAAATGGGTTATATCGAGCATGTTGACTTTATTCAAGGAGATTTTTGCGATTCTAAGATTCACGATGAATTATTATCAAGATCAGTAGCAAAATCTGATCTAATTTTAAGTGACATGGCCCCAAACACAACAGGACATAAGACGACAGATCACTTAAGGATAATAAATTTGTGCGAATATACGCTTGAATTTGCTTTAAAGTCATTAAACCAGAATGGATCTTTGGTGCTTAAAATATTTCAAGGTGGCGCTCATGGGGACTTTTTTGCCAAAATCAAAAAAAACTTTACCCGCGTAAAACATTTTAAACCGAAGGCAAGCGCAAGAAGCGCAGCAGAAATGTATCTTATAGCGCAAGGCTTCAGATCTGAAGCCTAATTTTTCACCAAAGTTGTACGCCAAAGTTGTACGAGTTTATATTAAGAAAATCATATAATATGACAATTTTCTAAAAATAATCATTGACATTTTATAATGCATATTTATTTTACCTCTCAAAATTAGACTCAACGACTTCAATAATACTCACTTCTCTATACATTCTTTATACAAAAGAGAGTGGCTTAGCTTTAGAAGTATACTTAGCTGTACAATAATAGACAAAACATTTTCAATATCATGAACAATCAAAAAAACATAAACCCACAGAATACCCTAATATTATCGCAGATTGAGCCAAAATTCTCAAATGAATCCACAGAAGCAATTCTACCTCCGAATGAAACAGAAGCATTGAATTTATTAAACGAGGGAAAAGCATATTATAATCAAGCTCGATACAAAGAAGCTGGTAGTTTGTTCTTACGTGCCATAGAGGCCTGCGGCGCTTCCTGCTCAATATCTAATGGCGCCCCTAATAAAATATTAATGGCAAAATTATCCTATAATATTTCGTTTGCATATCAGAAGCTAGGGCAACATGAAAATGCAAATAACTCATGTGAAAACGCCATATTACTTAATCCGAATGATGTAGATGCTTGCTCTATGATGCATTATAACAAAGGTTTTGCATTATTTTTTTTAAAGAAATATCAACAATCAGCTATTTCATTTAACGAAGCTATACATCTCAAATCTAAAGACAGTAAAATTCAAGATAAAGAATTTTGTGCACATGCATGGCAAAATTTAGCAGTAGCGTTAAATTCTCTTAGAGATCTTGATGCAGCTGCTTCTGCATGTGATAAAGCAATAGAATTAAAGCAATCTGACAAGATATTTTGCGCAAATAACTATTACAACAAAGGCACTATTTTACTGCGTAATAAAGAATACACAAGTGCCATATTTGCATTTGATGCAGCTTTGAAGCGCTTTCCACAAGTTGACATTGAACTACGCTCGCATGCTTTAAATAACAAAGGCGTTGCACTTTTTAAGTTGCATAATTGCGAAAAAGCTTTCAAATTATTCAAAGAGTCATGTACGCTCAATCCGAAGTTTCTTTTAGCTAGTACTAACAAAGACACTATCAAAGAATATTTACCTGAAAATCATAATGAAATAGAACAAAATGCAACAGAACATTCTGAAAATAACAGATTAGAAACAAAGCCTCAGATTCCTATACAACAAGATTCTTGTCGAGAATCGCGCATTATAGATAGTCCTGATCATATGCGCTTTTTGATAGGAGATGATTTGGATTTTGATGGTCTCTAATGCGTGACTCAAAATAACTCTTGAATCAATTCTCCTTTTTGCTTAGGGCTATTGTTACTCTATAATCTTGCTCATTTGACCAGGTTCTGCTTGTTTTTGCGGAGAACTCAGTGCAAGCCAGTCTTTTAGCCTCGATTCTAAGTCTTTTGGAGAGCCCTTATTATTTTTATTTGACATTCCATTCGCTTTATTTTTTTCGCTAGTATCTTGCTTTTTGCTAGGCTCTTGGTAAGGGCATTTTGCATTTGTAACTTCTTCCCTTGTTTTTTTTAGCAAGGTTTTAATTTCCCTGATTTCTCTTTCAAGATCGTCTCTTGACGATACAGATTCTCTTGTCGAAAGTTTTTCTCGTGCAGTAGGTATGTCAAAATCATCATATTCGCTATAGTAATCTTCGTCGTATGCATCTCTATTGTATCTTTTTCTCCTAGATGTTTTTCTGCTTAAATCTGACTTAAGCATTTTTTTGTACATGTGGAGATTACGCGCAGATGGGCGAATATTTTCATCACTATAGTCATCTTCTTCCTCGTCTTCTTCTATATCATAATCATCGTTGTAAATATTCTTCTTTGCGCGAGAAATATATTTCTGGTTGTACAAAGGCTTTCGTTTATTTTTATGAAATCCAGTTGCGTCAAATAGCCTGTTGTTTGATGATTTTTTTAGTTCCCCAAGGCCACATGATACCAAAGTAAAACCAATTAACGCGAAACATACATCTCTAATATATTTTTTGTAAGAATATCTCATACTACTCTTGTTTGTTATTTTGTTGCTGAAAATATAAACCAGATTACCAAACAGAGACTATTTGTCGAATAATTTTTGAATTTCCTGTAAAATAATTTTAGAACTTTCTGGTTTAATTGTTGCTAGTTTGCTCGATATCTTATATTTGAGGTTTTTATCTTCTATGACCTGTGATATTTGAGCACAGAGTTTTTCTGCCGACGAGTTTTTTTGCTCAATAACCCAGGCAGCTCCAAATTCTTCTAGATTTCTTGCATTGTAATATTGATGATTATTTTTCGCATAAGGGTATGGTATAAAAATAGAAGGGATTTGGTATTCTAAAATATCATATATAGTACTTGCGCCTGATCTTCCAATATAGAAGTCTGATTTTTTATAATAATCTTCTATATTAAAGAAAAATTTAGCAATTTCGCACTTGATATTATTGTTTTTGTATATTTTAAGCATTTCAGAATAATCATCAGACCTTGATTGCTGAAAAATCTCAAATTCTATATTCTTATATTTTTTTGATAGTAACACCATTAGCTCTGGAATTATTGCATCAAAAATGGATGCACCCTGGCTACCACCAGTAACTAATATTGTGAATTTTTCCTTTTCCTCTTGCGACTCAATTTTATTAGCAAAATTTTCTATACGCGTTTCTGAGTTGAATGTTTTTGACTTTTGGCGCCCTGGGATTCCTGTCCATACTATTTTGTCTTTTGCAATATTAGGTAAATTTACAGTATGCATGAAAGACAAAAAAAATCTTGTAGCAAGATAAGATGAGTAGTAATTTGCTTTTCCTACATAAGAATTCTGCTCGTGTAAGATGAGTTTTGCGCCAGTAAGAACAGTTGCTAGCACTATAGGAGCAGATGTATAGCCTCCACAAGTAATTACAACATTTATATTGTTTTTAAGTATAATTTTAGCCGTAACAAATGTGTAGCGAATTATATCTAATATACAAAGCGCGTAGCCTAGAATTTTTTTTGGCTGCCTTATGTTGAATATATGCTTTTCATATCCAATTTCATTGCCTGAAAGATATTTTTTACATCTTGCATCTGTAATTAACGTTACCTTATACCCATTTAAGTAAAGCAAATCAGAGATTGCGAGTGCTGGCATTAAATGCCCGCCGGTGCCACCCCCACTCACAATTACTGATCTATCCTTAATCATGATCATATTTTTCCTTGCTTAGAATATTATATGGCTTGTATGAAATTTCGGTCCGGAGTAACGCAAGGAGCATTCCTATAGCAAAACCCACGGCAATTGTAGAAGAACCGCCATAACTAATAAATGGTAATGTCATGCCTTTTGTAGGTAATAAATTAATTGTAACTCCTATATTTATTAACGATTGAATTGCAAGTTGAGCTATTATCCCAGAAGCAGCAAGAACGGGAAATTCACTCTTTTTACTCATAAGTGAATATATTGACTTAATAACTATGAATGCAAAAACTGACGTGATGAAGATACATACCATAGTGCCAAACTCCTCTCCCGCTACAGCAAAGATAAAATCAGCATGAGAATCTGGTATATGATGTTTTACAGTCCCCTCTCCTGGACCCTTACCAAAAAGGCCACCATCACGGAAAGCCCTTAGTGATTGCACTA
This sequence comes from Rickettsiaceae bacterium, assembly GCA_033763595.1. Classification (GTDB taxonomy): domain Bacteria; phylum Pseudomonadota; class Alphaproteobacteria; order Rickettsiales; family Rickettsiaceae; genus JANRKH01. The sequence continues at coordinate 1,235 of JANRKH010000022.1, read as the reverse complement.
CCTGATAATTTTCGTGGGCTTCTGGGTCTAAGAATGCATCAATACGCTCAGCTACATGTGGAAAAATTTTGTATGCTATCAACAAAGAAACACTTAAGAAAAAAATTGCTATACCTACAAATAAAATTGGCAGGCCTGCAACAAATAATTGTATACCCCATATACCCGAAAGAGTCACAGCCATGCCGAGGTCTGGTTGCATAAGCAGAAGAGTTGCGATCACTAAATATATAGAAGATGAAATAAGAAATGCTGTATTTCTATTGTGCAGTGAAGTGATAATAAAAGCTGTGATAATAGAAAAGCTGGGTTTTATAAACTCAGACGGTTGAAGAGAAAAGCCAAACAAGTTAATCCATCTTTTTGCTCCTTTTACCTCGTAGCCCCCAAATTTTACTAACACAAGAAAAAAAATATTAGCTACAAATATTGCTATGCCAATTTTTTTTATATTCTCAATGTTTTGCGACGATGTAAATACTAATGCAGCAAGACTAAGTGATATGTAAATTATGTGTCTGGTTGAAAAAAAATCCTCCCTAACCCCTATTCTCATAGCAACAGCAGGGCTTGAGGTAGTAACTAGTATAAGACTAAAAAAAACCAAAATAGCTATAGCGATTAAAAGATGTTGATCTAGCCCTCTCCACCATCTCCAAAGAATAATTTTTAAAGGACTTACTTCTGTTTTTTTGTTTATATCCAGCATTACTAAGATTCTTTGAGATTTAAATGATAAAATTATAAAGATGACAACGTCACTGGCATTCCCCGTACCCTTTTTTTTGTCATTCCCGCGTCCTTCTCTGTCATTCCCGTCTCCTCTTTTGTCATTCCCGCGGAGGCGGGAATCTAGTCTTTATATTCCCTGGATCCCCGTTTTCACGGGGATGACAATGTCGCTTTCGAGGGGATGACACTGTGATCGTAACTGTCATTCCCGCTTCCCTTCTCTGTCTCCCGCATCCTTTTTTGTCATTCCCGCGGAGGCGGGAATCTAGTCTTTATATTTCCTGGATCCCCGTTTTCACGGGGATGACATTAGGACTGGATCCCCGTTTTCACGGGGATGACACTGTGATCGTAACTGTCATTCCCGCTTCCCTTCTCTGTCTCCCGCTTCCTCTTTTGTCATTCCCGCGCAGGCGGGAATCTAGAAGGATAATATTTCCTGGATCCCCGTTTTCACGGGGATGACATTAGGACTGGATCCCCGTTTTCACGGGGATGACACT
>JANRKH010000021.1:0-65172 GCA_033763595.1 Rickettsiaceae bacterium | reverse complement strand
CTAATCCCAAATCCCATTTTTAAGTACTACTTCGTCGCTCGTCGCTCACCTAGCATGTAGTAGGCTTCGCTCCTCGCTCCTAGTATTATTTAATCTGGGATTTGGTATAATCCAACCTAAAAGACTATATTTGTTGCTCTTATTTTAAGAACCGATTCTTAATTTGAAATCAGAGCTTAATTACAGCATGAGCCTTATGCACTGAGGGCTTATCCAGCGCTCATAGGAGTATATGACATATTTCCATCAGGCGCACTTTTGTGTTTCTCAGATTCATCATTAAACTTACTAGGTCTCTTCCCGATGGTCTCTTCCCGAACTCATCTTCCAATATGATTTATTTGCTTGGGCCTTTCGCTCAGTATAACACTATCCCATCATAACACTAGCTCATCTCTAACGAAAGAGTATTTTAAAAGAAGTGTATTTTATTTTTTACAAAGAATCACGTCAATAAACAAAAAGACAAGCTTTCATATGACCTGGTAAAATAATTTCAGATCTACCCGCCAGTATACTCATTCCACCGCACTCCTACGTCTTTTGCTGTCGCCATTGCTCCTAACACATACCCTACACACCATATTAGGTAAACTATGACCGATAATCACTATCAGGAGTTTGCGATAAAACCTTCGAGGATTTTGCTAATATAGGTACATTTAATAAAGGCACTTAAGAATATGACAAAACTCTAGGTACTATACACGACAAACTATTTACTTTAAAGATTTACTTGAAAGCGTTATCTTTCTCGTAATAGACTTATCCTCAAGGATTTATGGACCCAAATCAATGAATTGTACTGTCCTATTTCTGGTATACTACAAGCTCTGTCTACTCTTCTAGTTTTCTAGTTTTCTTTTTTAACTTTTTTTTGCTTCAAAGGATACGAGTCTTTGTATTTTTTAATCGTCTTCTTTAAAAAATCGGGCATATCCACTCCGGCTTTTTCTATGAAATACGCAACCTTTTCTGAAGGTCTAGCGCCTTTAAATAGCCAATATGTTACTCTATCGAGTTTCAAGTTTACTCTAGAGGAATTATCTTTAGAAAGCAGAGGATCATAAACACCGATTTTTTCTATAAAATCCCCGTCCCTAGGAGATCTTGAATCTGCTACTACTATTCTATAAAAAGGACGTTTTTTGGAGCCAGCTCTTGCTAAGCGAATTTTTGTTGCCATGTTTTTTGTAGTGATTATTTTATTTTTTCTTCTTTAAAGAGCACATGCTTGCGAACTTTAGGGTCGTATTTTCTAAATGATAATTTTTCGGTTTGCGTCTTTGGATTGCGCTTTTTTACCAAAAAAAACCCGGTTCCAGCAGTGCTAACTAATTTTACGAGTAAGTTTTTATTTTTTTTTGCCATGATTATACAGAAGTTATATGCATTTAACTGCGATAAACACTATACAAATATTTACAGTTAGTCAAGGAGTTTTTTAGAAAAGATACCACCAAGATCAAAGCCAAAAGCACTTCTTAAAAAGAGATATTATATTATACCAAATCCCATTTTTAAGTACTATACTTCGTCGCTCACTTAACACGAGAGTAGGCTTCGTGACTTGCTCCTAGTATTATTTAATTCTAGAGATTGGTATTAGACGGGCTCATTACCTCGCAGCTAGAGCTATTATTTTGTCAAGAAAGTTTTTCCAGCGAGTCTCGTGATATTTTGAATATGGCAGCTTTTTCCCGAATTTTTCAAAAAATTCCTAAAAATTTGATTGGTTATTCAGGAGGGTCTATGCTAAAGATCTATTTTCTTTCTTGACCTTGTGTGGGAGTATCAGCCACTCGATCTTTTTCGGCTCTCTTTCTAGTATTTGCTCGAGTAAGATTTGTACTACCAGGCCCTGGAAGATCTTCTAAGCTCCTAGATATATTCTCAACTTGTTTGGTAAAGCTAGGTATAAGATTTGTCATCGCTGATTTTAGGTATTTTGGGGACTCAACAATTTCCTCTGATTTAAGAGACATAACAGCTCCAACCGCAATAGCAGCAGAAGGAATGCCTCCGAATGCAAAACTTACAGCTGCAATTGTTAAAGCAGCTACACCTCCTAGTAAAACATATCTATCCTCTGGAATGCCAAAAATCTTTCTCTCCCTAACAAGATCTTGGGCTTTAGCTAAAGACTTACCTTCGTCCACTCTAAAAAGAGTTCTAAAAAATTTTGCAACATCTTTTGGTCTTGAAGCGGCAAATGCACCAATTAGAGTCAGTGGAATCACATACCCCAGAGTAGGTATTGAAAAAATAACCCCGCCAACAAAAATTGCAAGGCCTATATATGAAACATGTGTCTTATCGAAACCAAGAATGGTCTTTTCTTTTTTTTGGGGATCTGGGTTCTGTGGACCTGTTGGCATAAGTACAATAAATATTATTTAGTTATAGTATATTAGATATATTATCTTAATCTCAAGTTAATAAAATACAATAAGGTTTTTAAAAAAAATTTATATGCAGAATAAACACATTAGCGCCAAATCCAATAACTAAAGTTCCAAGCTTAACCAATAAGAAGAACCTAGGAATTTTTGACTGCAAATGACCCCTCAGGAACTAAGGTTTGCAGGGGCATAAGATTCTTTAAACGCTAATGTCAAAAATAGCAGCCCCAAAACTCATACCAGCCCCTACAGCAACTGTTAAGATTTTTTTGTTAGCAAGTTTCTTTTGTGAAAATAAATCATACATAGCTAAAGGGATGGATGCAGATGATGTATTTGCATGACTTTCAACTGTGGTAACTACTTTTTCTTTTTCTAAATTTAGCTTTTCAGCAACGGATTCTATTATTCTCAAGTTTGCTTGGTGCGGTATAAAATAATCAATATCTTGGTAACTTAAGTTAGCCTTATTCATGATACGAAGCGAAAGTTCTGTCATTTTTTGCACTGCGTATTTATAAACTTTACCTCCGTCCATACTGATAGATCTTTGTCTCTCTATGGTTTCTAGGGTCTTTAAAATTCCGCAATATTCAGGGTCCACTCCAGTGATGATCTCAAAAATTCTATCCTGGCTAGATGTTTTTTGGACAAGAACAGCCGATGCCCCATCTCCAAACAGAACATCTACCGATCTATCTTGCATAGTAAGAAGTGAGCTCATTTTTTCAGCCGCTACAATAAGAATAGTTTTTTTGCCGGCGGATATTAAACCTGACGCAATCTCAAGCGCATAAATAAATCCCGAACATGCTGCGTTGATATCTATTGAAGGAATGGATTCTATGTTAAGTCTTTTTTGAATTTTGTTAGCTATGGACGGGAACGCTTGGTTATTAGTGCATGAACATACTATTATGTAATCAATTGTGCTCTTATTCATGCTCGCATTTTTTAATGCATCTCCTGCTGCAAGAGCTCCCATCTCATCAACTTCAATATCAGAAAAATATCTTTGCTTGATGCCAGTTCTAGATACTATCCATTCGTCTGATGTCGCAAAAATTCTTGATAGCTCATGGTTCGATATTGACTTTACAGGCAAGAATGAACCTATTCCGATTATTTTCAAAGACATAAATTATTGAAGTTTATTATTACGATCATAGCAAATACCTAGCATATATAATCATCACGAACCCATAGGCCTCACTCATCACAAGTAAGCAACTTGCCAAGAGCAGGTCTCACGAAAGCTAATGCCAAGCAATATAACTAGTTTATTCGTCGTCTATTTCTTCAACTTTTTTCACAGAGATTATTTGCCTGCTATTATATTTTCCATCAAATTTATTCATATGATGGGGAAGCCTATATTCACCTGTTTCTTTATCGATAATTACGTTAACAGAGGAAAGTGCATGATGAGATCTTCTCATGTCTCTTTTAGATTTAGAAGTTTTCTTTTTTGGAACTGCCATTTTTCAACCTTTTTCGAAAATTTAATTGTCATAATCGAAGATCAATATATATTATTTTACCAAGAAATCCAGACAAAATATTTTTAATAGGTTAACTATGCATACAAAACTAACTCTGACTATGATACTCATAGCTCTCTTGAGCGCATGTCAAACTATTCATCACAGCGGAACCTATATTAGTGATGAAAAGATAGCTTCAGCAAAAACAAGTAATTATACCAAGGAAAATATAATCGAACAGTTTGGTTACCCAAATATCAAAGACGAATCTGATAAAAATACTTGGCTTTATATTCATAGAGATATTGCTACCAGAGCATTTTTCAAGAACTCTGTTACAAGACAGAGGATCGTGGTCGTTAAATTCAACCATAATATCGCAAACGATATACAAGTACTCGATGATACTCACAATAAAGATTTTGTTATCAACCAATCTACAACGAAACTTGATGCTTTTGCAAAAGGGGCAATTGAAGAATATATAAGCCATATAGGAAAATACAAAAATACAAAAAATACGAAAAAAAATAGGTAGATTTGCTGTGAATACAACATTCTAGTTATTTAATGCTTGGATGTGGTATCAAACATATTTATTCAGAAAGAATTTTTTTAGTTTTATATGTTGTTTTTTGAAAAAATATAAGATACCATGAGTCACTTAAGGTTTAAATTTATTCCATTCAAAGAAATGACTTATAAACCCAACACAAAGTTTCTATTAGATGAATTAAAATCTCTTGAGCATGAACATAATGAGTTAAAAATCTTGATTCAAGAGCAATCCAAAGCACTGGATGAATTTACTATTCACAGGTTCAAAAAGAGAAAATTATTGGTTAAAGATAAAATACAAGTTATTAAATCGATGATTCATCCTGATATTATCGCATAAAATAGACTCATACGAACAGACACGGATTTATGTTTAGGGTTTATATTCTGGATTCAGATTTGATAAACCTTATTGATCATAAACACAAACTTTGTTTCTACCTGTTTCTTTTGCTTCGTATAATGCTTGGTCCGCAGCTTGGATAAGTCTATCTCCATCCATATCGCTCGTCAAATAACCAACTCCGATCGAGACGGTTTTGCTTAGGGGTTTTATAAGATTAGGAACCACAAACTCATATCTTTCCACTTGATCTCTTATTCTTTCGGCGATATGTATAGCTTCAGTGATTGACACATCATAAATTGCCGCTGCAAATTCCTCTCCGCCGTATCTTGCAATTAAATCAGTAACTCTTGTGGAATTCTTTAAAATCTCGGCAAAACCCTTAATTACAATATCCCCGGCCTGGTGCCCATATGTATCATTTACAGTTTTGAAATAATCTAGATCAAACATCAAAAGAGCAAGACCTTTTTCAAGTCTCAAAGCTTTTTGTATCATGCGGTTCAAATGTATATGAAAATATCTCCTATTGTAAACACCAGACAAGCTGTCTTTTATAGAGAGTCTAACGCTTTTGTCTAATCCGTCTCTAAGGGAATCTTGGTATCTTTTTCTTCTTAGCTGGGTTTTTATTCTCGCAACAAGTTCATTTTCATTTACTGGGTATGAAAAATAATCACTTACCCCAAGGTCCATCGCTTTGATGACCATACTCATATCATCTTCATCAGTCATAAGCACAAAGCTTGAGTATCTGAATGCATCTTTTGCCCTTAGCGATACAACGACTCTGAGCGGATCTTCATTTTCTAAATGGCAGCTTATTATGATAACATCAGGGCTATAATTTTCCTCTAAATTCTCCAAATCGTCAATTGCCGAGATAACGCGTATTTTTTGAGTAAGTCCAAATAAAGTTTTTGATAGATTCTTGTACTGCACTACATCATCATCTATAATCAGAATCTCACAATCATGAAACTTATCGTCAAATTCTATTATATTTTCACCAAGCTCTTCGATTGTTTGATTTCGCATTTTAAGCTCATCCATCATTGCCTTAATCCTTGAAAGTGATTTGACTCTTGCAAGAAGCGCTGTATCATTTATTGGCTTTGTTAAAAACTCGTCCACGCCACTTTCTAGCCCTTTTATTCTGTCTTCTATTTCGGAAAGGGCAGTTACCATGATCACAGGTATTTGCGCGGTTTCAGGATTTTCCTTGATTTTTTTGCAAGTTTCAAAACCATCCATATCAGGCATCATTACATCTAGCAAAATTATATCTATTTTTTCTTTTTTTAGAATTTCAATAGCTTCAGCACCGCTTGTTGCGGTCAAAACTGTATAATATTCCATTAAAAGCTTTGCTTCCAAAATTCTCAAATTTGGCTCAAGATCGTCGACTATTAAAACTTGTGCTGTCATTTTGTATTTATACTTAAGTGTTCTTTTACTGCCGATAAAAAAACCTCTATCGAAACTGGCTTCGACAAATATTTATCGCAGCCTGATTGCAATATTTTAGCTTCTTCGTTTTTCATAGCATATGCAGTAATTGCTATGATTGGTATATTCTGCATTTTTTTATCCGACTTTATATCTTTGATTAAGTCTATACCAGAAATACCATCAAGCTGAATATCCATTAAAATTAAATCTGGAGAGTGATTTCTACATAATTCTAAAGCATCAGTGCCGGTCATCGTACCAAGTACGTCGCAATTAATTAAGCCTAGCAAATCTCTAAACAACTTCATATTCAACTCGTTATCTTCAACAACTAGAATTTTTGGCATCGAATCCTCATGATTTATAATTTATGTTTATTGGTTTACTGCTCATACTAGAATTGCTTCTTGATTTTAAATTTGCATTTCATTTTATGATGCTCTCACCCCTCATATTATTTCAATATACTGAGGTTTTCACGCTTCATTATTTTAAATCAGCATTTTGGATCAAATGCAATTCTTGTATTACCTGCAACACATATTCTGATAGTAGGCGCAATTCTACTATAACAATTTTCATTTTAAAGTGAAAAAACGTAAAACCTATTAATTCAGCTCGTATTATTATATTAAAGCAAAATAATTTTACAATTACCAACAATTTTTTACTGTATTGTGATAAATTTATGTTTTCTATAGGACTTCTTAAAAAACTCACTATATAATATCAAATTCAAGAGTGAAAATAATAATAGACCTCTACGAAAACTCACTTCTTATGAACAAGTCATAGTCGAGCGCGAAGCGCTGAACCGCTAGGTGTAAATAGACCTCTCCGGACACTCTACTCCCAGAGGCAATTGCGCCGCCTGCGCAAGTATAGCAGAATCCTCACGTACCTCATGTACGCTGCGGTTTTGCGCTCCGCCTGCGCCAGCTACTTGCACGCCAGGAGCGAGTTTCCGAAGAGGCCTAATGAGTACCTGAGGATCCTTGCGCTATTCGGCGCGGGTGGCGCAATTGCGTCTGGGAGCAGAGTTGTTAGGAGAGGTCTAATAATAACACCAAGTATATTAGAGTAGCAGTACTTAAAAATTGGATTTGATCTTTTGCGGTTAGAAAACTAATATTTTCTATTTGCAAGAAAATAAGAGATCGCAAGGCCGGTCAAAATATTCAAATATAAAATTATATTTATTGTGCTATTTTTAAACGCAGATGCGAGTGCCAAAAAATGCACTAATACATACAACATAGACAGTCCTATTGAAAAAATAACATACTTTATACCATTCGTATTTTCTAACCCTTGCATTATAAATAACACACCAGAAAAAAATGGCAGCAATATATTCATCAGAGACCATACGATCCTACTATGACCTTCTGCTATAAACCTAGCCTTGTGTTCACTAATATGTTTATATGGGTTCAGTAAATACCATAAGTAGTGCTCCAAAATATCCTTATCAAAAAATCCTCTTTTTTTGTATTTTTCACTAGCTAGATTTACCTTAAATTTCTCAAAGCTCATAAACTCATGTCCTCCTGATTTACTGATAGATTGCCTATATCCGTCCGAAAGGTTTAGCGTGAAATTATTATCCACATTAGATAGACTACCATCTTTTGCGAATAATATAGCTGGAGTACTTGAATTTCTGTAATCAAATAAAATTATGCCGTGAAAATTTCCATCATCACTCTTGTTATTGAGGAATAATACAAGTTTTTTTGACAAATTAGTAAACATACCCTCCTCAACCACAGACAGTGCAAGGCTATTTCTATAAGCGCTTACTTTATCTTTTAGTACACTAAAACAAAATGGCATTACAATTGAAGCATTGAATATAGCAAGCATAGTTATTATGCCACTAAGTTTGATAATAGGAGTAATAATTCCAAATTTATCAATTCCACATGCTTCAAATGCTGTTAATTCCTTATTTATTTTTAATCTATTATATCCAAAAATTGTTGCGTATAATATTGCAAATGGAGATATGCCGTGCAGTAAGGAAGGTATGATGAGCGTTGTAAGAAAAATAAACTCAGAAATAAAAATCTGTCTTTCAAACAAAAAAATGAGCTTTAAAATTTGATTCAACCATAGGATACCAGTAATTACTGATAAACAAAAAACATATGGCCATGCAATATTGTGAAAAATGTATCTCTGATATATAAGCATTAAAACTAGGAAATTAACTCGAGCTTAGTCTCCAAGGTCTTTTCCGGATTGTTTTCTACTCTTGCCTGCGCATCCTGACTTGATGCAAAATTAGTAGATGTTGAAGATGCGACTTTATTTAATGAGTTAGCATCCATATTTTTAACCATATTCTTCATGGAATCAAAAAAATAAATAAATTGATCAAACGCACTTGGCGGGGCCTTTGACGAGATCAAATTTTCAAGTAAATATGAGATATTATCGTATATTTTTAATAGTTCTGCACTTCCGGGAACAGAGTCCTTGACTATTACCATTTTAGCAAGATTCTTCGTAATTTCAACTGCATTTACTATGTTTTTACCAAGTGTAACATAATCTTTGGCCTCGAGGGCTTTTTTGGCGTTTTTAATGTGATTTGAGCATTTTTCAAGAACCATTACCATAAGCTCCTGTGTTGTTCTGCCGGTTGCAAAAGTTTGCTGATATTTTTTTATTGTGTCCGCGTAATTCATGTTATTTACTAGTAAATGAATCCAAATAGGCTGTTAATATTTTTTGATTGGCAATATAATGGTCAGCCCTGCCTTTTGCACGTCCTATTTCTTCAGATCTTTGCGCGCTCATTCTCTCTATTTCATTATTTAGTAGTGATATATCAGTTGCATATCCGGAATTTACTTCTTTTAACGTTCCAAGCCTATCGCCAATAATATGACTGGAGCTATATATATTATCTCCTGCGTATGGTATTAAAAGACCGTAAGACCAGTCTGCTATTCCTTGATATAATGTTATAATAATATTATCTTTATTAATTGTAGAATTATAACTCAAATATAAACCTTTTATTTCGTGGTCTGTTGTTCCTCCGCCGCAATCTATCATATAAGGAGCACCTGAACCGACAAGATCCTGATAAATAGTATATGCCACTGTATTGTCAGTATTCAAAACCTCAATCTTAACTTGTTTATTATTAGGCCCTAAATCTCCTACTATATGTATAGATACTCTTAATTTTGGTATATCAGAAAAATTACCATCATGTGTTGTTACACCAAGACTTACATCTGATGATTCATATCTAAACTCAAAAATCCTAGCTACCTGATCGTAATTTTTTTTCAAAGCTCTGTCTAAATCTTCCTCATCTATAACAATTGTATTTCTTGTTGTTAATTTGGATGAATTATCAATAGATTCCTCTACAGAAATGCCAATATCTTGCACAGAAGAATAACCTCCGTCATTATACGGCACTGATTTTAATGTAATATAGTCAAATATGTATTTTAACCCATCAATAACAGATCTCTCGTCTCTTAATACCGCATCATCTGATATTGAATAAAATACCATTTGGTCATATCCAATAGATGTCTCGAGCGCGGAATTCTCTTGTATAAAATTATATATTTCTTCAGCTGCACTGAAGAATTGCTTAATATATTCTATTGGTATTGTTGATTTATGATCAATTTTTATAGATTGATATTTACCAGTAGTGTTCACTTTTTTTAAAGTAACAGTATAACCTTGCTCTTCGTCTAAAATTTCATTTGAATTATGCATAATTGGAGCAAGCGCAGGATAAATACCCTTGCGTATTCTTGATTTTAAGGCAGGAGATCTACTAGATTGAAGATTTACAAGTAGATCCTGAGTTTTTTCTACATTAGCTGAATTGTAAATTCCAATTTTATAATCACTACCGGTTTGAAGGCCAGTGATTAATAATAAATATCCATTTGCACCATTTGGTTCTGCGACTGCTTTTACTCCTGAATACGCACTAGTCTTAGATATTTTATCTACAACATCTCTTAGCGTATCGTTTTCTACGAGAGTCACTTTGCAATAATTTTTATAAGCTGTAAATGAGTCATTGACCGCTGTTGTTACGCTTGCAAGAGTTGCGCCACTTAAAACCGATGCTGTTTGTATATCATCTAATAGGTCCAGAACCCATTTATTTTTACGCACCTCATCATTTGCGCCATAGGTATTTACCAGATTATTTGCTGCTAGCCTTGCATTTAAAGGCGTTGCAACAGTTGATGCCGCGGCTTTTACAGTAGCTGCTACGTTTCCTCCTACTCCTGCAGAATTCCAGGCTGCATATGCTATGTCGTATGCAAATTGATTATTAGATGGTAGTCCATTTACGTCGTAAGTCAGGACTCCAATTCCCGCAATAGCAGCCGTAATGTTAGCGCGAGTTATTGGATCCGTTCCTATTGCTTGAATTGCCACATTCACTTGATTTGCATCATTGATAAGGTTTTTTATGTCAATAGGTACAAACTGCCATCGTGGCATACTGTAGAAGTAGTAATCTCCAGGCTCTAATTTAGTCCCTGTATTGACTGCGGAGGTTGATAAATTTGTAAATCCAAAGCTTATAGGCATTTGCCCCATGCTAGATAACAAATTCGCAGCATCTGTTTTTAAATTACCAAGAGTACCGCCAGAAGCAATCGCATCAAGACAAAGTTGATATAGCTGATATGAATAAGGATTGACAGGCAGTCCTCTAGCATCGACATTTACACCTACAGCAGCCAGAGCATTTGCAGCAGCATCAGTGGTATTAGTCACTGTCCCATTTATTGCTGTGTTAACAGAAGTGGGTTCTGTGAGATTTGATGTTCCAATTGTAATAACATCATGAGTTGCGAGCCTATCTATTGCAACGTCAAATGACTTTGAAATAAGACTATTGCCTGGATCCACTGTGAGATAGTCCTCGGCCGTTCCATTAGATTCATTAGTGGATATGGTTGCACCTGTTTGCGCAAAAGCATTAAAGGAAACATCAAGCGGGGCTCTTAGGAAATTTGCTGCCTTACTTAAGGAAACGCACATTAGCTTAAGCTGATTGAGTAACTGATATTTCTTATCATTGACTTCTATTTGATTTTCTAATTTATCTATTTTCTCCTTTTTTGCACTAATAAGAGGGTCTAATGAAATTTCATCATTTATGGAAATATTAAGATTTTTTGGGTCAAAAGCGCCAGTATAATCTCTTGAGGTACTTCTTGTTTTATTTGCGTATTGAGCGCTTGATTTTTGACTATATGCGTTACCTCCAAGTCCGGGGATATTACTTATAGCTGGCGACATTATTTAGTATTTTTACGTGATCCAAGTAACCAAGCAAAACTCGTGCCATTTAAGACTAACTATTCTATTCTTTATCTCCTACTAAGAAAATTTTAAAACCGGCTTGTTTTGCACGCTGAGTATCCGCAACTCTTCTAAGATCTATCAAAATCCTGTTTTTCATATTACTGCCTATTCTATCGAAGTTTAATGAAGCAAATACATCCCAATCAGTTAGTATTATTATTGCCGAGGAATCTTTTGCAGCATCCTCAGGAGAGTCATAAGTATATGCATTATCAATCTTAAGTAACTTAAAATTCTCGTTTGCTGCAGGATCGTAAATTTTTAGAGTAAAACCCTCCTTTACCAATAGATTAATTATATGTACGCTCGGGCTTTCTCTTATATCATCAGTTCCTCCCTTGAACGCAGTGCCAAATATGGCAAGAGTCTTGAGCCCTGAGCAAATATCTGTAATTTTATCGCTCATTAATTTGTATCTCGAAAGATTTGAATTTATCGCTGCATTAAGAACCTTAGAGCTAGCTCCTACCTTAGTTGCAAGGTCTTTTAATGCAAGAGTATCTTTTGGGAAACATGAACCTCCGTAACCCGGCCCTATTCGTAAAAATAGAGGGCCGATTCTTTTATCAAGGCCCATTCCTTTCGATAGAATCACCGGATCTGCTCCAATTTTTTCGCATATATCTGACATTTCATTGATAAAGGATAGTTTAGTTGCAAGAAAACTATTTGAGCAATATTTTATCATCTCTGATGTAATAGTATCAGTTGTTACAACTTCAGCTCCCGTTTCAATGATTCGTTTATGTATTGCGTTTAGGATCTCATGAGCAGAGGCCTGTCCTCCAAACACTAACCTATCTGGATTCATAAAATCATGTACAGCAGTACCCTCTCTCAAAAACTCCGGATTTGAGGCAATTAAATTCCTAAAACCATGAGCATAAAGCATCTCTTGCATTTTATTAGCAGAAAGTGGGGGAACGGACGATTTTATGACTATAAGACATTCATCTGAGACATGTTCAACAAGCTCCTTGATACTATTTTCAACTTGAGATAAATCAGCACTACCATCCTCAAGTGAAGGCGTACCAACGCAGATAAAAACTGCCTCACAACCTGATAAATCGGAATAAGAAGCTGTAAAGGTAATTTTACAGTTTTTTAACGCTGCGATTAAGTATTTTTCTAAATCTTTTTCATATATTACACATTTACCTTTTGATAAGGCATCTATTTTTGAGATATCTTTATCAAGGCAAATCACCTCGTGCTCTAAATGCGCAAACATTACAGCACTCACAAGTCCTACATATCCAGATCCAATACATCCTATTTTCATTTTTTCTATTTAAGGTTTATGTTGCATTATCTTATCAATCCCAAAATTCACCCTTTCGTACAGGACGATACAGCCCAAGCCCATATAAAAATAGGCGTGGCATCAATGTAATATTCGCAAAATTTCTTTTTGTGAGTATATTTTCAGAACATGTGTCATTAGACTTCTTGGCAAGATCGCATAGTCTATCAAAAATAATTAAAAAGTAAATCCGTAAAATTCTGGCATATTATGCAAGGAGCTGATATGATGCGTTTCGCTAAAATTTAACTTTCAAACCTAGTAAATGACATTTTTACTAAAAACTCTTAAATTCTTTTTTTACATACTTCTTCTAGCAATAATTTGCGCGGGCTCTTTCCTTATTCCCGCTGTAAGAAACTTTGTAGCAAAAGCAATGATATACCATTACGCTGAAACTAATGGGGTAAAATTTTCATGCTCAAAAATCGTCTCCTCAACTAAAAAGATTAAATTCAAAGATGTCGTACTAAGCTTTGCAGGCGCAGATCTAAAAGCGGAAAAAGTTCACATACAATATAATTTAATTGATCTTATATCTAAATCTGAAGGACTCTTTAAAATTACCTCTGATAAGCTTCTACTTAACGAAGATGCACTGTTAAAATTCGAGACAAATATTCATTATAACCATTTTTCAGGCAGAGCGTTAATTGAACCAAAAATATATAGCATAAAAATCCCTGAGAATAAAGCTAACATAAACAGCATTAGTATGATTGGCACCATGCTGTATCATGATAATTTTCTAGAAATAGACAAACTCAATCTCGATATAGATAAAGGATTCGTAAGAGTCGTATCTAAAAAAATATCAAATAAGCCTAAGGATCAGGAGGTTACTTTAGACATGGAGCTTGGTAAACTACCGATAAAGATTTACGATATTTTGCTAAGCAAAAGTAGTAAAATACGTGATTATTTGGATTATTCGCTTGAGTCAGGCTTTCTAGAATCATGTTCTATACATGTATCAGCAAAGGACCAAGATATTAGCATTACAGATGCGTTGCTGGATCCCAAAAAGTTAAAAACTCTTGTAAGTAAAGCAAATGTACAAGGCGAAATGTTGGTAAGTGACATAACTTATAAATATTACGATCAGATGCCCAAGGTAACAGCTAAAAGCCTCCCTATTTTGATTAAGGATTCGGTACTACTAGCAAAAATCAAGGATGCTGTAATAGCTAGTAATGTCATAAATGATGGGTTTATAAAATATGATTTTCTTGAAGATGAGCCTTCATTTGTCATAGAAGGCCTTGGAAAAGGAAATGCAAAATATTTTGCTGAATTCATCGATAAAAAGACTTTGGACTACCTGAAGAATGGGGGCATAGACCTACAAAATTGCGATGGAAAAGTTGAGACTAAAGTCAAAATTATTGTGCCACTTAAACAAGGAACCGAGATTAAATATGATATAAGCGCAAAAATCAACGATTTTGCCTTACATCTTGATAGTTACTTTGCTGATATTAGCGCATATACTTTAGATGCAAAATACGATGGCTCGAGCCTCAGTTTCAAAGGAGAAGGTAGGGTGAATAATCTACCTAGCCAAACATCTATGGTTATCAATTTATATCAACCTAAGGATTATTGGTATAATATTGTCAGCAAAATTTACCTTCAAAAAGAAAATATAAGTAATTTACCTATAAATATTAAAGATGGTAGCTCGGTACTAAATTTAAACATATCTTTGGATAAAGATCTTAAGCAAAAAATCACAGCAAATGCAAATCTTGATAATTTAAATTTCTACCTACCACCACTTGCACTAAATAAAAAAGATGGAAGAAAGGCCAAATTCGCATTTTACAACCAACAACAAGCAACCGGCTACAATAACTTTTTCGTGGAGATGATTGGAGAGGATAATCTTAAGATTAATGGCGTAATAAAAAATGAAGTTGATAATCAAAAGATTGAGCTAGATAATGTGAAATATCTTAATAATGACTTCGTTCTCAAGGCATCTATTCGAAATAAGGCAATTTCTGTTGATCTATCTGGTAAAAAGGTTGATTTATCGGACTTTAATTATCAAGAATATTTCAAGGATAACTCAAGTGCGCTTAGTATCTTTAAAGTGAAGGCAAATGTAGATGAAATTAAAATGAAAAATAATATTAGTTATCTTGGAGTACTTGCAGATTTCGAATGTAGCACTAAAGCTTGCAAAATAGCTAAATTTAATAGTTCTATTGATAATAAAGATTTCTTCTTACGACTAAAATTACAAGAAGATTACAACGTATGGGCTCTAGAGACTAATAATACTGGCAAACTACTTGCCTCACTCAATCTGTCAAACAAGATTAAAGGCGGCACGTTGAAACTTATTATGAGTTCGCCTATATACCTAAATCACAATATAGAGCATCTGTCACACGGAAGCTTTGAGATTTATAATATAGATTCAGCCAACAATGATTTCCTTACTAAAATTATTTCATTTATATCGGTGCCTGGGCTCATAGGTGCACTAACCAATAAAGATGTGCATTTTGATAAAGTCAATTCTTTGGTTTTACTGCAAGCAAATGTTATAAATTTGCAAGAAATGAGAGCCAGAGGTCCGTTTTTTAATTTTAGTACTAAGGGTACAATCGATTTAAACAAAAGGAAGGTGCACTTAGTCGGTAATGTTGCGCCGTCTCTTTACGGTGTAAACTATCTCGTGAGTAGGCTGCCTATCATCGGCCAAGTTCTTGGAGATAAAAGATCGATAGTATCTACCCCTTTCTTCTATAATTATAAATTTTAGCAACAAGATTAAAACAATCACTATGAGAGCAAACAAATTTTGTCGCCAAAATTACCATTCATGATAGGTTATGCGAAAGGAAGGTGAGTGACAAATCGACCTTCTACTACCATCTTTGATATGCAAACAACAGAAGAACTATCATGAAATTACCCTGCATATTTAGCATTGCTTTTCTTGCACCTTTTGAAGGTTTTAAGTTGAATTCAATGTTACAAATTTCAAATCCAAGACAAATACATACTTTATTAAAATACTTAGCAACACCATCACGTGAGTCAGACGACTTAAGCAATAAAACAAACACTAACTTAGCTACTCTAGTGAACTCTCGGCCTACAAGTTTTTCTCAAAGTAACAATAATGATTCAGTAAGTTATCTGAAAATTATTGACGAGCTAATCTATCATAATTACCTCTCTAATTTACATAATGAATATCTTATATTTGCAAACATAACTGATACTTATCTTGAAAATATTAAGCTATTCAATACTCTTGAAATAGACTTGAGAAAACTGGCGAATATAGTTTTGCCTGATCTCAAATATATTATATCTTCAGCAAGACTAAGTCCTGGCAGAGCTTACGATGTAGACGAGCTTGTAGCAAAACTACCACAGGTACGAGATACTTCAAATACAACCGCTGTTTATGAGCAATTAGCACATCTAGCTGACGAATTTAAAAGTTACGCGGCCGATTATTCTGCAACCGCCGAATATTTGGTTGAAAAAGGACTGAGCGATGGTTTAATTACAGATTTATCTCATGCAGCTTATCTCTCATTTCTCTCCAGCTATTTTTACAAAAAGACTGCGATTTTTTTTGGCCTAGATGGCAAAAAAACTGCTTACAAAGAATATTTTGATAAGTCAGATATATGTAAATATTTAATGTGCAGCATGGTATTTTATATTGAAGATTATGATGCAAAGTATAACACGAGCTTTGCTACCCCCTTTTACTCCAAGGAGCCATTAAAAAAACAGTTAATGAGCTATCGCCCTGAAAATAATTACGATACTCTGAGTGTGTATGAGCTTAATGACTATATATTTGAAAATCCCAGGTCGGATTATCAAAATATTTTACAATAGATTTAAAACTAACACTCATCAATCTCGCAGCTCTCTTTGCACGTCTCCAATACAAGAGATTGAATGGTCTATAATCTCTGATTCTGTATTATCTTGCATTACTTCTTCGGGTTTTTGATCTATATTTGCTCCTATGTCTTCAATATGTCCTCCTGATTCTACTAGTAGAATATCTTGCAAAGTTTGAGCCTTGTTTAAATATGCAAGTACTAATTTATCATCTAATTTTATAGCCTCATTAAAGGCACTTAGGGCTTCCTCGTATCTTGAAAGTTGATTAAGCGCGCTAGCTTTGTTATTGTATGCGCTTGCACAAAACTCTTTATCATCAGGTTTTAGAATAATAGCAGCTCCATAGGATTCAACTGCCTCTTCATATCTAGAAAGAGCATAAAGAGCATTGCCTTTATTAAGATATGCAGCAGCATAATTAGGCTTTATCTTGATTGCTAAATCGCAAGCTTCTATAGCTTCAATATATCTACCAAGAGAGTTTAGCGCTTTAGCTTTATTATAATAGATACTTGCACAAACCCGATCATCTTCTGGCTTTAGCTGTATTGCTTCATCATAGGCTGTAGCTGCTTCATAGTATCTAGCAAGATCAATAAGTACATTACCTTTGCTATAGTAAGCTACCGAAAAATCCGGTTTTAGCTTGATAGCTTCATCATAGGCTGTGATTGCTTCATCGTATCTAGAAAGGGATCTAAGGGCGATACCTTTGTTAATGTAGGTAGTTGCGCAAATCAGTTTATCTTCCGGGTTTAATCTTATAGAGGCATCATAGGCTGCGATTGCTTCATCGTATTTAGAAAGAGAGGCAAGAGCAGCTCCTTTAGAGAAATATATATATGCATCATCATTATGATCTAGACTGAGAGCTTTATTATATATACTTGTTGCTTCTTCTGTATTTCCTAGAGCAGCTAGTATTCTTGCTTTAACATAATATCCTGCAGGGTCATTTGGATCTAGATTTATGGCCTTATTTATTACTTCAATTGCTTCAGTGATCATGCCCTTAAAGCGCAGTAGATTTGCTTTTTTTGCGTAAGCTCTTGAATAATTTTTGTCTAAGAGAATGGCTTTATCATATGCTTCTAAAGCTGATTCAGTTTTACCAAGAATAAAAAGTTCGTCTCCTATGTCTAGCAATTCTTGAGGATTTTGAGGATCGTTTGCTTCTTGCGATGAGAATTGCAACTTTTCAAGTAATTTTTCTCTCTCCTCGAACATTCTTTGCATATAATCACGGTTTATTTTAGAGAGCTTAATAGAATCAAGCAAGCTCTTATCCCGAGAGATTTCGTATGCTTTGTTTAGACAATCAAGTATTTCTATTTCTGATGCTTCGTTATGTTCTTCTTGCATATTTTGAAGAACTTCTGCCTTAGCTAAATAAGCAAGCATATATTTATCGTCTAGCATGATGGCCTTATTATATGATTCGAGTGAATCAATGTATCTATAAAGCTTTTTTTGCGCAAGACCTTTTTGTTACGATATTATACATGTGATTTCTGATAGTGCATATGGATCATACATTTGTGTTGGTTCGTATACCAAGTCTTAAAGATAAAATAAAGGAGCAAGTCATTTGGCATATTTGACCTCTCCTAAAAACTCTACTAATAAATGAAATTGATTCTGCAGCGCAATTATAAGGAATCCTCATGTACCTTTTCCCTCCATATGTTACGCTGTGCAGTGCTAGCGCTTCCTGCGTGGTCCTAGAGCCTTCTCGCCAGGAGCAAGTTTTAGCAGAGATCTAATACGCACTAATAGAAGAATCTCCAAGTAAAGATATTAGCTGAAATGTATGGATTCGCACAGTCTAGATCCTAATACATAGATAATATACAATAATCCACAAGACTTATACCGAGTCCAAAGTGTTGAATACCATTGCGAAAAGTATGGTGGCGGGAGTGACGGGACTCGAACCCGCGACCTCCTGCGTGACAGGCAGGCGCTCTAACCAACTGAGCTACACCCCCATATCTTATAACATTTCCCAGAATAAATTAGACACATGAATTTAGGAACTCCCTGAGCAAGCCTATATAATAGGTGCGCAAAGCCGAGTCTAGCTTCAATGCGTATTGATCATTTAATTTGATCACTGATAAATGGGATTTGGTAGAATTCCTAAAGTTTGGACTATATTCCGAATGAATCTTTATATATCATATATTCTTCTAACGCAACAAAAACTTGATTAGACATCTTGATAAATATACGAATCAATCGTCGATTCAAGCGTTGCATCAAAGGAAAAGATGTTACGATGACCAAGCTTTTTGTCTGTTTGTTCGGTATTAATTGCGTATCTATAATCGTGACCCTTTCTATCTTCAATAAATTTTATATTTTTTCTGAAGTTTTTACCGAGTTTTCTATTTAAAATGTCACAAATTTTATGCACAAGATCAATATTGCTTATTTCCATATTCCCACCAAAGAGATATTTTTCGCCAGCTGCGCCTTTGTTAATGACTTTAATTAATCCCCTGACGTGATCTTCCACGTAAATCCAATCTCTTATGTTTTTGCCATCGCCATAAATTGGTATTTCAATGTCATTTAGAGCGTTTGTAACTACTTTAGGTATCAGTTTCTCTTTATGTTGGTTTGGGCCATAATTATTACTGCAATGTGTTATTATTGTTGGAATATTATATGTACTATACCAGCTTCTAACCAAATGATCAGAGCTTGCTTTAGATGCAGAATATGGTGAATTTGGTTTATACGGTGAATATTCAGAAAATGCTTCATCATTCATGCCCAGGCTTCCATATACTTCATCTGTGGAGATGTGAATGAATTTAAATGATTTTGACGCCTCTGAGGAAGTTAAATATTTTCTTGTAGCTTCAAGTAAATTATACGTTCCAACAATATTTGTTTGTATAAAGTCAGATGGACCTGATATTGAATTATCCACATGAGTTTCCGCGGCAAAGTTGACTAAATAATTTGGTCTATATTCCCTTAGAATATCATAGTTAGAAGCAAAGTCACAAATATCTGCTTTAATAAAAATGTAATTCTGATTTTCCTGACGAAACTTCAGCTTGTCTAAGCTTCCTGAATATGTAAGCTTATCAAGTACAATAATTTTATATCCAAGCAAAAGAGCATGCCTAACAAACCAGCTCCCGATAAATCCTGCTCCGCCTGTTACTAAGATAGTCAATTCCTTATTTTCCATATCTGTTGTTATTTGATAAATATAAGCCCGCAAAGCTCATAAGTGAAGTTATTGTAAAGTATAAAGCAAAACTTTCAAATTTACCAGTTTTGGCATGTAAGTAAGAGATCACAAGAGGTGCAGAACCTCCAAAAAAACTGGCTGAAAAATTATAAGATATAGCAAGAGCAGTTGCCCTAATGTTTACTGGAAAAAGATCCGTTTGAAGACCTGGTTCTGGACCTATGTAAAAAGCAGCAATAACACCTTGAAAAATATACATGATAATTATGATTTCGAGCCTGCCATTTTGCAAAATAACGGTAGAGAAGTAAGTTGAAATAACAGCCATTACCAAAGATATGTAAAATACACTCCTTCTTGTTGTAATATCCGATATATATCCAGAGATCAAGCATACTAAAGACATCATGGCAAGAGTTGCACATAATAATAAGTCAAGATTAATCTCGTTAAAGCTTCTGGCTTGTCTTAGGTAATTAGGAATAAAAACCACTACGGAATAAAATAGAACTGACCCACTTGAGTTGATCAGCGCAGAAAATAGCATATCTTTTGAGTGGTTTATAAAGCAATATTTGATTGGATTATCTACTATGACTTTTATAGAATTATAGGATGGTGTTTCTTTAGTTTTTTTGATTACGTAGCTTACAATAATGAATGAAAAACTAAGTAAAAAAGGTATACGCCAGCCATATTCCTCAAATGCATCTTCCCCAAGAATAAATTTGCAAAATATACATGTAAGTGTGCCAGTCAAAATACCAATACATAGTGATGCCATAGTAATACTACCAGCAAGACCCCTATTTTGTTTTGGCATATGTTCTATTAAAAAAGTAACTGATCCGGTTAAAGCTCCGCCCATCGCAAATCCTTGTAAAATCCTGATGATAAAGATAGCAAAAGGCGCAAGAATTCCTATCTGAGTATAATTTGGTAGCAACCCTATCATAGCTGAAGGGATGGACATAATCATAACAGAATTTGAAAGTATAGTTTTTCTACCTCTTGTATCGCCCATTACGCCAAAAAATATTGCCCCTAAGGGGCGCGCAAAAAATCCAGCTGCAAAAATTATAAATGCATTAAAAATCTCTCCCGTTTCTGTGTGAGCTTGCAAGAAATTACGCCCAATTAGATGAGCACAATACCCAAATAAAGCATAATCATACCATTCGAAAATATTGGCAGCGGCTGAAGCGAATATCACCTTTTTTTTGCTCATAAAAATAATTACTTATTTGCCTCAGAATATACTATAAAAAAGGTACTTGGTATTATTATCAGAGCACCATACAATATTTGATGAGTTATACTTTCTCCAAAAAAAATAAATCCCGATAAAGATGATATTAGAAGTTCTAAATACCTATATGGTGCAATTGCAGTAGCATCAAGCACGCTAAAGGCCTTTAGTATGAAAAATAATATAAGATTTGCGCTTGCACCAAGTAACGCAAAAAGAGTAAGTTGCATTAGGCTTGGATCTTGCCAGTGGTTAATTGCAGGAACGAAGGCTAAAATAGCAGTAACTACAGCAGAGTAGAATAGCATGCTCGTCATCGTTTCTCTCACAACAAAAATTTTGTTAATTACGTCAAGCCCTGCAAAGCCAGCGGCTGACAAAATCAATATAAGTGAAAATGAAGAAAATTCAGAACCATTTACCCCAAGGGCAACAGCGATACCTGTAAATCCTATAAAGGTCGCAACCCACCTTTGCCATATGATATTTTCATTTAAAAAAAAGTATCCTAAAATTAGGGTAAACAAAGGTATAGTAAAACTTACGAGAGTAGCAACTGCGAGTGGATGATATGATAGGCCGTGTGTCCAGGCCATAATACCTAAAAAAAGTATAAAGCCCCTGGCGCAGTGTATAAAAAAGCTGGAGGTTTTAATAGTAGAGATACCATAAAACACAATAAATGGAACTAATGTTAAAGCACTAAAAAGGAACCTAAAAAAAGCTACTTCGCTGGGATCTAGAGTTTGACCTATATATTTTGAAATAGTGTCGTTGAAAACGCTTGTTACAAGACTTAACAAAAACCACATTACTCCAATAAAGTAGCTATTAATCTTAGGCTTCATAATTTTAGTGCCAAATTATTTCTATTTTATGAGTCGCAATTATACACTTTTGTAAAAGATTATGAAGTAAATTCTTAGATTAAATTTTTAGATCAATACAGCTATGCAAGATATTTTCAAAATAGATTTTTCTGTGTCATTTAGTGCACTTACACCATCTATGTTGAAAACAGAAAGTAATTACTAAACTATTGCTAGTATCTTAGTAATAAAACTCTCCTTCAACCTCTTCGCCTACAATACTATAACCATCTACTTCAAAGCATTCAAGCTCATGATTTTCGCTATTTTTTATAGTATGCGCTTCAACCATTACGTAGTCATCGTTATAAGCAATCTGAGCCTCTGCTACTGGTAATTGTTCGATCTCTGTCTTTTTTGTCAAATATTCGTGTTTTACTGATTCTAGCTCTATGTAGATTGCCTTAATTTCTGCCGTGCTTAATTTTTTGCTAAAAAATGCACGCCAGCTCTTTTGTTCATTTAGAGTTTTTTGGGTAAATTCCTCAAGAGACAAATTATTTTCTAGAGCTTTATAAAATTTGTCTTCGCCAAATTTCCCGACCATGTAATCATCTAATTTTACAGTATCGTAAGTGAAAATTTTATCCTCAAGCGTTTCTATTGTAGCGATAGTAATACCATTCTTGCTAGATAATTTTTGCCCTAGCTCAATGTGATCTGGAGCTCTCCATCCATATTGATTAAATATAACATCAGTTCCTTTAAATGCAACTGATCCCGTTGCTTCCTTTATATATTCATTTGAGATTATTCTGTGATCTTTTCCTGCGGGTTTTTTACCTGCTAGATCGAGCCCCGTAGAATCAACTTCAGAAACATTGATAAATGATTCATCATTTGATAACATAATTTTTAAACCAGTTTTATCAACTGCTTGCTTAATTTTGTCTAATTTAGAAATTCTATCCTTAAATTCTTCTTCCCTGTCATGCGCAGCCTGGTCTGTGCCAGGAAAAAATCCAACGAATTTTGCTCCTTTTATCAAATATGTAGGCAATATAGCTTTAGCGACGCCTTCTGCTGAAGCGCCTGACATAACGTTTTCCGCCTGGTTCCATGCCTCTTCTCTTGCCTTTATTTCATTTATGGTTGAGGTTTTTCCTTGATTAAAATAATTTTTTATTGCGCCTATAATGCCCATGATTCTTGTATTTTTTCTGTTTAACCCGGGGATATTAACATAAAAATTAAGATTTGTCAATGAGTTTATTAAAGAATTTTATATAATACTAACATACAATTAAAACAGCTCAATAAATATTGTAATGTGAAATTGCATAACCTATAAAACCATGAACCTACTTAGGATTTCCTTATGTATAAATCTACCTTAATTTCACTCGTAATACCAAATCCTATTTTTAAGTACTCGCTTCTAGCTCGTCACTCACCTAACACGAGAGTAGGCTTCGTGACTTGCTCCTAGTATTATTTAATTCTAGAGATTTGGTATAACTTCCCTAGGACCAGTAGAGAGTTTTTTTGATTGAGTTTATTTTATTGACCCATGACAATGTTTATATTTCTTGCCAGATCCACACGGGCATTCCTCATTCCTAGCAACTTTGCCCCAGGTTGAACTGTCATCTTTTTTTCTTTGCTCTTTAGGGACTGAGGTTTTAATAGGGGACAATATTGCATCTACTGTTGCGCCAGTCTTATTATATTTTTCGAATGCCGGATCATCTCTTGTTGCAAAAGTTTTTCTCACTCCTCGTTTTCTTTTAGCTATTTGCTCGATGTTATTTGCGTTACTCGTGTCAATTTGGAACTGAAAACATGCAGAAACGACTTGTTCAGCATAATTATCGAGCATATTATTAAATAATTCGAAAGCCTCTCTTTTGTACTCATTTAGAGGATCTTTCTGTCCATAAGCTCTAAGATATATACCTTGCCTTAAATGATCGAGTGATCTCAAATGATCTTTCCAGCAATTATCTAGAATTGATAAAAATATAAATTTTATTGAGTTATCGAAAATATTCTCTGAAAGATTTTGCCTTTTTTCTTTTATTCTCATTTCTAGGGAGCTACTTATCTCTTCTAGTAAATCAGTTTCAAGCAAATCTCTAGCAAGATAAGATTCTGGGTCAAGCTTAAACATAAATATTCTCGAGATTTCATGAATTAGGTCGGCAAGATTCCATTCCTCTTTGAAAGAGTCTTGAGGTATATATTTTTTTATTAATGCATCTAAAAGATTATACGTTAATTCTAATAAGGTAGGCATTAGATCTTGCGCACTTATTATATCATCCCTTTGTTCGTACACTACTTTTCTTTGATCGTTCATTACATCGTCAAATTTCAGTAAGCTTTTTCGCATGTCGTAATTGTGCGCTTCAACTTTTTGTTGTGCTTTTTCAAGAGATCGGCTAATCATGGGGTGAAATATTGCTTCACCGTCCTTAAGACCTAGTGACCTTAGTAATCCAGATATAGTTGGGGATGCAAAAATCCTCATTAAATCATCTTCGAGAGATAAAAAGAATTTAGTCTCGCCTGGGTCGCCTTGCCTACCACTTCTTCCTCTGAGTTGATTATCGATTCTTCTGCTCTCGTGGCGTTCGCTTGCGATTACATACAGACCACCTGCTTCTATTACTTTTTGCTTTTCATGCTCTACTTGTCTTTCGATTTCTAATTTTTTCACTAGTTTTTCTGAAGGAGAGAGGGTTTTTTCTACTTCACTAAAAAGCATTTCGGCATTTCCTCCGAGTTTGATATCAGTGCCCCTACCTGCCATATTTGTTGCAATTGTAACTGAGTTAAACCTACCTGCTTGTGCAATAATGTGAGCTTCTTTTTCATGATTTTTTGCATTCAGAATATTATGTGGTATTTTTTCCTTCTTGAGGATACTTGAGATTTCCTCAGATTTTTCAACACTAACTGTTCCCACCAGTACAGGCTGACCTTTTGTGTAACATTGAGTTACAAGGTCTAAAATGGCATTATTTTTTTCCTTTTTTGTGCCATATATTTCGTCGTCATGATCGATTCTTTTAGCTGGATGATGAGTTGGAACAGCTATAACCTCAAGGTTATATATGTCCTTTAGTTCAGCCGCTTCCGTCATAGCAGTGCCAGTCATACCGGAAAGTTTTTTATATTGTCTAAAATAGTTTTGGAACGTGATGGACGCAAGAGTCTGATTTTCTTGCTGTATAGGCACTTTTTCTTTAGCCTCGAGAGCCTGGTGCAAGCCATCCGAGTATCTCCGCCCATCAATTACTCTCCCAGTAAACTCATCAATAATATTTAGTTTATTATTTTGAATTAGGTAGTCTACATTTTTTGAAAATAGATGATGTGCTTTTAGTGACTGATTTACATAATGAACTAAATGCATATTTTCAAAATCGTAAAGACTGGAATCTTTATTGATTAGTTGCGCTGTGGTGAGTAGATCCTCAATTTGCTCTATACCAATTTCTGTAAGATTGACAGTTTTAGTTTTCTCGTCTAACTCATATGCCTCTTTGTTTAATTTTCTTACTAGAAGGTCGATAATGATGTATAACTCAGAGTGATCATCTGCTGGGCCCGATATAATCAAAGGAGTTCTTGCCTCGTCAATCAAAATTGAGTCAACTTCGTCTATAATCGCGTAGTGAAAACCTCTTTGAACTTTTGATTCAAGATCAAATTTCATGTTATCTCTGAGGTAATCAAACCCGAGTTCGTTATTTGTTGCGTATGTTATATCTGCACTATATGCTAGTTTACGCTCGTAATCATCCATATTAGATTCTATACAGCCTGTTGAAAGACCAAGAAAATGATAGAGTTTACCCATCCACTCTGAGTCCCTTTTTGCTAGATAATCGTTCGTCGTAACTACATGGACTCCTTTACCTTCAAGCGCGTTGAGGTAAGCTGCTAGCGTTGCAACTAATGTTTTGCCTTCCCCAGTCCGCATTTCGGTGATATTACCTTGATGTAAGATGAGCCCGCCAACACATTGTACATCAAAATGTCTCATCCCCAGTACTCTTTTGGATGCTTCTCTTACGACTGCGAATGCTTCTTCTGATATTTCGTCTAAAGTTGCTCCAAGTGAAAGTCTATTTTTAAATTCTTCTGTTTTATTTTTTAGTTGTTCGTCTGGTAGAGACGCTAGATTAGGTTCGTATCTATTTATTGAGGAAACCTTTGTAAATAGCTTTTTTACAATCCTATCATTTGCTGTACCAAAAAAATTGCGAAATAATCTAAGCATTAAGTGTTACGTTTAGTGAATTAGCGAATAAACATATTGAAATTATAGCATTTGATCAATATTTATCATTCTATCTTTGAGAATAAACATCTTAAAAGTCATGTCATGAATCATGTCATGTTAGAGTTATTTGATTTTAGGACTGACAAAGGCTAAAAGATTGTTCGTAAAGATTTGCGATAAGAAAATATTTGGCGCGCCCTAAAGGATTCGAACCTCTGACCCACAGATTAGAAATCTGTTGCTCTATCCAGCTGAGCTAAGGGCGCTTTGGAAGATGAATTCGCTTATAACGATTTTTTTGTAAAAGTCAATTATATTATGCTAACTGCTACTTTTTAAACGAGAATGTGGGGTGCTCTTGCTTGCTCATTACATTAAATAGCATTTTTTAATGATTAAAAATTAAATCATTAGTTTGAATTGCAGCTAGACCTCAGCTGTAAGTGCTTTTATATACTCTAAAAGCTGGCCCTGCCCTAAAATTCATATGTTAAGGTTTAAATATAGAGATTTTGTACCAGTCGTGATGATATTCCTAAAATGAAATCCCAAGAGTCAGTGCAAGCTGATGCGACAAATATCCTTCTTTTGCAAAGAGCTTGTACTCGGTTTGCGCTTCATATCCATTACTAAAAAGCCCAAGATTTGCTCCTAAATCAAAATTATAGTCATTATTACCTGTTATACGCCAAGATTTAAAATCTAGGCCAGATGATCTTGCGGACTTATCAAATAACCTTTTTCCAGCTCCTATGGATAAAGATGGAACCAGTGTAGAATTTTTGTTTATTTCGAAATTCGTAAGAATCGCTGAACCAATTTTTCCATTCACCTCTGAATAATGCTGAGGACTAACGTAGTCTCTCTTGAAAGACTCTTGATTCGAAGTATCAAAATATGAGTAATCTACTTTTGTTTTATATTTGCCCCCAGCAAGGCCTATGTATGGTATAATTTCTATTTTATTGCTTAACGAGTCATTTTTATATTCAAGCTTTGCAAAAAAATTCTTACTTTCGGTATTCATCATTATTTTGTATAATGTGTATGGATCAAATACTTGATAGTTGTAATAAAACAATGCATTTTTTTTAAGAGATTGCTCACTTGCAGAAACAATACCGCTTAAGGAAATAGAATCGGTAAAGTCATATCTTGCATAAACATTAAGATTTTGATTTCTTGATGCAACGGATGCATCATCCATTAATTCATAATACAAAACATTTGAAAAATTATTTCGAGGTGTAGGTTTCACATCTCTAGCTTTTGAGTATCCTTTTTGTTTTGAGATAGAAAGACCAACGGTAAAATTATCGACAATTTTTTTATCTAACCCGATAACCGGACCATACATAATCGTATCATAACTTGAGTAAGCTAATTCTGTTTGTGTAATGTTTGGATATTCTTCTTTCCTAGAACTTGAGCTATATGCTAACATAGAAACCCAGAAATCTCTGTTTTTGTGATTATCATGGTTCTTATGATCAATATATTTACTAAATGACAGGCGATCTGCAATAACATTACTAATAATTCTTGTATTATTAGCACTTGTTACTTGAGTTTGAGTCTGAAGTTGCTGTGCATTTGACGGATCAATGAAATCATAGCCATAAAACAAAGCGGCTGAACCAAACTGATTACGGGTAGTTTTTTGTGTAATTGCGTTTTTGTTTACCGTCTGAGAACTAGATTGAGCGTTAGATACACATATTAAGCTTATAGCAAAAACCTGCATAATAAAACGCAAGTATGTCTGAATATTGATGCTCATAATATATCCCTTCTTATTTAATTATTCTAAAAATTAATTCTATCTTTAAAAGTTTAAGATAGCAGCAAGACCAGCCTGATGCGCTATATACTTTTCTCTTGCGTACAACTTATAGTCTGCTTGTATCTTCAGATATGAGTTATCCAGGGCTGCATCAACTCCGAAATTCATGAAATAACCTTTTTTGCCATATTTTTTTAGGTTAGCCAGGTCAAATCCATTAGCTCTTGAGTCTTGCTTGAGTAATTTTTTTCCACCAGCTAAGCTGATTGTGGGAATGAAGTACATATCGTTAGAGATTTTACGAGAAAGCACTAGCTTAGAGCCCACAAGGCCACTCAGGACGGACTTATAAACTGGCTTAACTATATCATACGAATAACCTTCTAAATCCTTATATTCATCGGTGTAACTTATATCTAAGCTATTCTTAAATTGCGCAAGTTTAGCTCCAGCAAAAGGCACGATATAGCAATTCTCATCTTTATTTATTAGATGTTTATATTCTAATGTAGTTTCAAAATTTTTGGATAGAGTATTCGCTATGGATTTGTGCAAAGTAGATTTTGAATAGCCGTCGATAGTCCCAGTAACTATTGATTTCTTCTGCAAGATACTTTCACTTAAACTAAAGATATTTTTCCAAAAAATGTCAGTACCAGTATCATATGCCAAGTATATTGTATATGGCCTCGAGGAGAAGGAATTATTTGGCAGATAAACTGTAGTAGAGTTACTATAATTGTTCAAACTTGTATCAGTAGTATTTCCGCCTACTCTACTAAACGAGATACCTGTCAATAAAGTTTCGCTAAGATATCCGTCTATTCCTATAGTTTTGCCGTATAGATCTATTGAGTAATCGGAATCTTTCTCGAAAGAATGATTTTGCTCACCTCTTAATGCATTTCCTCTAATCCAAACCTCAAAATTATGCTCATGACACTTTTCTGGTTTTTTGCATGTTATCTTTTGCATCCTCAGAGCAGCGCTAGAATGAGCAATATCACCAACATTCAAAGACATTAACTCAGAATTATTCATAATTATTTTTGCATCTGCTTTTGTCACCAAAGTATAGCCGTAATATTGATACAATAAACCAAGTGTTTTATAGTCACTGGCGCCTGCGAAAGAGCTAGAAGTAGCTTTGGCATTAAAAAATGTAAACATTAGCAAAATGCACAAAACTTGATTATAAAAGGTTTTTTTCAGCATAATGTATATCGTTATTAATTAGTGAATTATATTTGTACACAAAACTAGTTATCGTGCTAAATTTTAGATTTGTTATGTCATATTATTTCCTAGAAGCAATTAGTAAATACAAAATACTATATAGCTTTTAAAGCAAATTATAAGAGTGATAATTTTGCAATTATCACGAATATCACACAAGTACAACAAGAATTGCTTGTCGGATTTATATGAAGAATATGTGCCATATATAATACCAAATCCCATTTTTAAGTACTACTTCGTCGCTCGTCGCTCACCTAGCATGTAGTAGGCTTCGTGACTTGCTCCTAGTATTATTTAATCTGGGATTTGGTATAATATATAGTCTTTTAGGTTGAATTAGCTACGTTGTTGACTCGTCGCTCACCTAATACTCATAGGCTTCTCTCCTCGCGCCTAGTATCTAATCCAACCTAAAAGACTATAGTATCATTACAAACATAATAGAAAAAAATAGAAAATATTTCTAAAAAATTACTACATATTTCTTAAAAAATTTACTTGTTATTTTATTGAATTAATGTATAATGCGAGATAAATTTACAAGAGAAATGTATGATCACAATTAGTAGCTATCTTGACACGCTTAAAACAAATGCCTTTGTAGCATTGCAGGGCGCAGCGGATTATGCGATAATTACTGGGATTGCGAGTGTAATCGGTCCAGTAGCATCAGACATATTTTGGACGGGCGGAACATCAGTTGCTTTTATAATGGAAGCTATCGGAATGTCAATCCCTGTAAGTTTAATGGTTTTTTGCGATACAGCTGCTAGCATTTTTTTATATGCTGCGGCAGTGCACACAGTATTATTTTCAGCAGTGTTAGCTGTTGAAATGTTTGAGTATTATTACTCACTTGATCAAAAAGAAGCATCTCAAGACGATATAATAGCAATACTAAAACAACAAGATAAACATTCTCATACAGTCGCAGAGGATGAATTTCAAACAATAGAACTAAATGATACCCAGGGTCTTGTTGGTGAATCAGAGTCCTTACATCTGAATCCAGCTTTATAATTCATAAAAAGTATATAGTATTAAACTCTGCGCATAAATTTTAAGGCGAGCAAGCTTTAGCGTATAAAAATACGAGCGTAGATAGGCGAAACCTACGAAATTCATTAGAGCTCCTCTCCTAAAAACTCTACTCCTAGAGGCAATTGCGCCTTGCGCAAGTATAGCAGAATCCTCACGTGCCTCTGTTACGCTTGCGGTTTTGCGCTCCGCCTGCGCCTGCTACTAGCTTGCAAGTAAGCGAGTGTCCGGAGAGATCTATTCTTGTATCTAATAATACACTGATTCCATGGAGACTCCTTAGTTTGTTCATTAGAGCATAAACAAATCCGAGGTCTCCATTAATCACAATTAATTTATCAATAAAACACAAGAATTCGGTCGATCATTAGCCAAAATGTTCGTCTATATTTACGCCTGTAAACGTAGGTGCGCCGAGGATGGAGCCAAGCCCACTGGCATCTAGATCTTTAGGGTCAAAATCTAAGTAGCTTGGAATATTGTGTTTCATAACTTTCAATTCTTCTTGAGTATAGTCATCCTTAACAACATAGATACGATCCCCTGATTTAGATGCTAAAGTATTTCTTACGAAAGATACATTAGGTAAAGCAATATTAGCTGCAACTTTTTCTTCACCCCCTAAAGTTATTTCTTGCGTTAGATCTATAGACACTTTTCCAGATATTATTTTTGCAACGTCAGTATGACCTTTAGACCATGCCTCATAATATGCTTGAGTAAACTTACCAGAAAAGTCCAATTCATCATCTATGATGACCCTTCTTTGCAATTCAGCTAATAGCTTTTCAGTTGTATCAGAGTCACCCTCTCTTGCTGCCTGAACGAATGCATCAGATACAATCTTGTCTACTTCTGCTTTGCTAGCCGCTAATTTGAGTAATTTTTTGACTGCCTCATTACCGCCAAGTGTTAGTGCTGAATATAAAGGAGCTGAAGTAGTTGAAACAAAAGGATCTTGAGTAGATTTTCTAATAAATTGCACAAAATCTTCCAATAAAGCATCATCTTTAGTCTCCTGAACTATTTTTATAGCAGATGAAATCAGTTTGTCTTTTGTGATTTGATTAATAACACTATCCTCAAGAATATTTTTTGCCAAGTCAATATCACTCTTATACGCTTTTAATAACGGGTTTTCTTTTCCAAACTTGGTAAAATCAAGTTTTTCATTTGAAAAAAGCGTCTTAATAACTGTGTTTACTGAGCGATTATCATCTGCCACGGTTTGGTCATCAGAATCATCTTGATAATCCTCTGATTGTTTTTTGAGCAAAGAAAACGCAACGCTAAATAAATTCTCACCTGATTTGGAAACTTGGTTAACATCTGCGCCATTATCGAACAGCGCCTTGATTGCATCTGAATTCAGAGTTCTCACGGCATGTTCCAGCGGGGTTTTGCCTTTTGCATCCTTAAGGTTCGGATCCGCTTTTAGCTCTAAAAGCTTTGCGATTGCCTCTTTTTTATTTTCCTTAATAGCTATTATAAGAGCTGAATCTCCCGATAAAATGCCTTTTGCATTCACAAAAGCGCCAGCTTTAACAAGATCATCAATCTTTTGTGCATCGCCTTCTTTAGCGGCAGTAAGAAGCTGACTATTTCTGTAGAAAAAGTTCTGGCAACCGTTAATGAACCATTTGAAAAAATCTATAATTGTTTGAAACATAAAAACCTCGTATTACATTAGTTTAAAATAAATTTCACGAATATAAGTTTTTGAAGAGCCCATAAGTGGTAATTTTATATTGAAATCTATATATTACTAAGGATCGGAGTATTGCTTTAATCAAAATAACGATCAAAATATACGCCTAAATCTATCCGTAATATTTACTTTCAAAATAAATCCTAATTTTCAAAACATGAACGAAAAATTTATCTGAGAAATAACTCTACAAATCAAGATACAATCAGTGATCAACTCCGCCATCAAAATCACAAACTCAAAAATCAGCAAACTAAACTTGCAAATTAAAATCTTAAATAGTCCGGAGTCCGGAAAAATTTTTCGAGTTAGAAAATCAACATATCTCAGCTAGTTCAATTAACCACCTACACTAACCAAAACGTATTTACTTATGCCGTTACTTTGACTTAAACAAAACAAAAACTGTGACATAAAACTCACATAAAACTATTAATAGGTTATTAACATTCTCATGTCAAGTGTGTTTTTGATTTTTGTACTAGTTGTACAAGTTCATATCCCTCATCATGCAGATCAAATCTCTGCAGTATAATCTCGCATCCCATTTTTCAATGACCGAACTATAGTCTTTTATGTTGAATTAGCTACGTTGTTGACTCGTCGCTCACCTAATACTCATAGGCTTCTCTCCTCGCGCCTAGTATCTAATCCAACCTAAAAGACTATAAATAATCCAATGAAATGATCAATACAAAGTGCGGCTGGTCTCACAGGCCCTGCGCACTTATTTACATAAGCTTTCCGCAGAGGACCTTGGGCTAAAATTCATATGTTTAGGCTCAATTTTAAGGAGTTGGTTTATTACTGCTGCTCTTCATTTTCTAAGTCATCTGCAGCTTCATCGTCGTTTGGTTGATTTCCTGTCTCTTGCTCTGAATTTGCATTTGGATCATATGGCTTTTGAGTAGGGACAAAAACAGGAGGAAGTAATCTTGCGGTAAAAAAACTATCCTTGAAGTATATGATCTTTTTTGATTTGATAGGCGGGTAAGATTCAATGAGTAAAATTTGCTCATCTCTTGGAAGTAACATAACTTCCTGAGGTAATAGTAACGCCCTTGATGTTTTAGAAATACTCACAGATTGATTTAAAGGAGCGAACTCTATCACTTTTCTACTATAAGACTTTGACTCAACCGTTTTATTACCACATAACTGAGAGATTAAATTG
The DNA here is from genome assembly GCA_033763595.1 of Rickettsiaceae bacterium. Lineage (GTDB taxonomy): Bacteria > Pseudomonadota > Alphaproteobacteria > Rickettsiales > Rickettsiaceae > JANRKH01. The sequence continues at coordinate 31,867 of JANRKH010000021.1, read as the reverse complement.
GCAGTCTCGTAGTTGTTAGCTGAGAATGTGATTCTGAAAGTTGAGTTTGATAGGAAAGAATTCATACCAGAATCCTCATAAATTCCCTTGAGCTGCTGAGTATCTTGTACAATCAAAAACAACCGCACTCTGTAGCCTCTAAAATATGCTATACCTGTTTTAAATTGCTCCATTTTCCCAAGGGTTGGAAATTCATCCATTAAAAACATAACACCGTAAGGTTCTTCTTTTTTATCTGGTATTTTTCTACTTAAAAACTCTGTAGCTTGCTGATAAAACACCTGCATAAGCCTTGTTAGTCTTGCTATGTTATCAGGAGTCAGGCCGACGTATATTGTTGTTTTTTCCCTTTTGATATTCATGAAATTAAAATCTGACCTTGCAGTTGTAGAATCTATAAGTGGGTTTGCCCATAACTCCAGAGAAGAATTTAGTGTAGAAATTACGCCAGATCTTTCTTTATCGGCTTTTTGTAAAAACGCAGCTAGGTTCATATATGCAACTGGGTGAATCTCTCCTCCCATTGTATCTAAAACAACTGCAAAAGTATAGGCGACATCGTCGCTTCTCATGGTCCTGACCACCTCGCCAAATGTTGCGACTTTATTAGGGTCCGCGATCAAATATAATATCACAGCAAGTAGTAAGCTTCTTGCTTCATTTTCCCAGAAATCTTGTTTTGGCAACACCAAATTACATATTTTTTGCACATCATCGACCATTTGCCCCGGCTTAGAACTTACCCAATCAAGTGGATTATAGCAATGAGATATGCCGTCCGGATTTGCAGGTTCCCAAACATAACATTTTTGCCCCTGCGAAGCCCTCCAGCCAGATGTGAGATCATAGTTTTCGAGTTTTATATCGTGCACAATTATAGAATCTTCCCAAAAAAGCAAATTTGGTATTACAAACCCAACGCCCTTACCAGATCCAGTAGGGGCAAATAATAGAGCATGCTGAAAATCTCCTGCGACATAGTAACCTGTGTTATCTACACCCAAAATCATACCTTTTTTTGCCCTAAGACCCGCTCTTTTGATATCGTATGATGAACCCCATTTGGCATCGCCGTGAATTTTTTCACCTTCGGCAAAAATATTCAATTCTACAATGTTATCCCAGTAAATATAATAAGGAATAGATGCTAACACAAAAGGTACTAGTCCTGCAGTTATAATTTTGATCTTCAAATATCCAAAATTTTCGATATCTGCTAATATGCTTATATCATTATATGACTCTACTAGCCATTTTGCCCATTTGTAAAATATCGAGTATGGTACAGCATTTATTCCAACTGCCGAGTATTCGCCTGTAACAACTGATATACAACATCCAGACGCCCAAATGATTATTGACGCTAAAAACAAATGTAAAAAAATCTGACTGAAAAATTTTTGTACACTAACACTATAATTCATAGATTTCCTTTAGTTTTTTAGTTCCTTGTCTTTATAATATACCTGGGATATGTATCTTGTTCCGCTATCTCCCCTTTTTAACTGAATCACAATATCAACGACTGAGTGAATGTACTTGCCAATTTCATCAGGCGGCATACCAAGTCCTGCCTGCATAACCATAAGCTTAAGCTGCTCTAGCGCCATCTCCGGTGTATCTGCATGCAAAGTTGAAATAGAACCAGGATGACCAGTGTTTATAGCACGTAAAAAACTAAATGCCTCCTTGCCCCTTAGCTCTCCTACAATAATTCTATCTGGTCTAAGCCTCAGACATGCCTCAATTAGATCTTGCGTAGATACTTTTGCTCTTCCCTGCCCCCCCTTTGACGCAACAAGATGGAGCCTGTTTGGATGTTTCGGAAGTTGAATTTCCCTTGCATCTTCTACTGTAATAATCCGCTCATCTTCAGGAATTGCAAGTAATGCGGCATTTGTAAAAGTTGTTTTACCGGTTGAAGTACCGCCGCTTATAATTATATTTTTCTTGCACTTAATAGCATGAGATATAAAGTCTTTAATTTTATTATTTTTTAAATAATCTGATAGAATTTTATCATCAGGATTTTCGAGAGACTTTGTGACTGTTGTACTAAATGCTCCCATTTTTTCATAATCATCCAAAGTATATTGCACCTGACTAAATTTTCTTATAGACATTGCAACGTTACCAGGCTCACAAACAGGCGGGAACACTACCTGAATTCTATATCCAATAGGAAGCGTAGCAGATAAAAGAGGAGTCTCTTCGGAAATTACTTGCTCAGTTGATTGTGCTATTAACCTGCCAAGTCCTAGCAGGTGATCTAGGTCAATTTCTGGTATTACCTCCTTTCTTTGCTCGCCCCTTTTTTCTACCCATGCTTCTCCAGGTTTATTAACCATTATCTCATTTAGACCCTCTTCTGCAAATAATGCCCTAAAAGGTTGTAGATATTTCTCTAAGGCAGCGTAGCTCATTGTAGCAACCTCGAACCTGAAATAGCTGATTTAGGAAAAGAATAATCTTTATCTACAAAAATTCTTACATGTGAGCCTTGATCAAGAGTCACAGCTGGCTTTGGCGTTGATTGGACTAATATCTCCTTGACTGTAGCAGAGAAATCCTGCATGCCTTGCTCTGTTGCTAACTGAGCTTTGGACTTTTCACCAGAAGCATTAGTAGCCTCGGAAGTCTGTGTTAGTCCGATAAGCTCATTATATAAAATATCTTTTCTCTGAGCATCAGAAACATTATAAGAGTAAATTGAGGTACAATATGACTGGATAGATGAATATGTTGTGCTTGATGCATCACTTATAGAATTTTTTGCCGCATCGCACATTGTTACAAGCTTCTGTGAATCTGTAGTATTTGTATCATCGTACGCAGCCTGAACTGAATCTTTGAGTTTTGTATATTCAGTGCTACTTGTGCTACCTGAGGCTGTATCTTTAGGCTTTACAAGTTCATCAAGCATACTGGCAAACGCGACATTAAGACCAGTGCTAAGAGCTGAATTCGCAAGCTTTTCTTTAATTCTTGCGTCTAGTCTCGCCATATTTCCACCTCTACCAAGTCCGTCTATCCCGGTGCCAATTAGGTTTAAAATATAACCAGTTGGTAAATCTATTCTTGCCCACTTAATATTTATTCTTGCTTTTGCGCTATCAATCACAGGGGTTGCGATTCCGAAAACCCTTGAACCCTTAGGTATTAAGATAGTTTTACCACTCTCAGAATACACGTCGTTAACTATGACCGCCTTTACTTCTGCGGGAAAATCTGAGCTTATGGCATTTTCAGTAACAGCGTCAATGATTTTACCCTTCGTTAGAACATTCTCTAAAGCAGGGCGTTTAATAAATGATAAATTTTTATCAATTTCTTCTATTGTTGGTTTTTGCACTCCCGACACAAGTATTATAGACGACTTCCTCTTATCTTGCTTTCGTTTTTTAGCTGCATCAGATACGGTTTTTGATGGTAGGACACTTATATCATCATTTTTTTTAGACGATGATGTTGCGAGTTCTGGCAGATCTGCTGGTACTAGTTTTGCCGCCGTTATTGCATTAGGATCAACAGCCTGGGGAATAGGCAATGTAGAATCTTGCTTTTGCTCTACTTCCTTAATAACCACAAGAGGTTCTGAGTCCTCTTTATGCGCATCGCTATCTTTTTGAGTAATTTCTACAGTTTTAGGAGCAGAAAGTTTTGGAGCATCTGGTAACTCAGGGAGCTGAAGTGTGCTTGAATAATCAACTTGCCTTGCTGGCTGATAGACTTTTTTTGGCTCTGGTATCTTCTCTTCGACGATTTTTTGCTCTTTTTTAACAAACATAAAACTATATGTAGCATATCCCGCAATTACCACCGCAATCAAAATTAGCAAGTTTTTTTGTTTTGGGTTAGAAGCTATTTTAGAAAGCTCAACATTCACTTTCGGAATATCAGTTTTTTGAACTTCTTTTGACTCTTTTTGCCCTTTCATTTCATACCTCCTTAAAGAGTTATTTCTTTGATTTTTTTGGGTATATAAACTTAATTTTATATACTAAATCTTCTTCTTCGCCTTCTTCAAGCTCCTTTGCAACAAGATCAAACTGGTACGTTCTTCTGTTAGTTATAATTGTCATATTAGTCTTAATGTTTTTCTCAAGGGGCCTTATGAATAGAATATTATGCAAAGGGGTAATTTTCCATGCATAAGTTTCACCCATTGATATAGTTTCAACTTGCTCTCCCTTAGCAAATTCTATATGTGATTGATAGCCAAAGTGCAAAACCAACAAATATACTTCACTTGGGTTATATATGTAAGACTTTATTCTTGTGTCTTTAGTAAGTGGAATATCACTATCAAATCCATAAACAGAATGGTTCATGCTAATGACCACTAATGCTAATACCACACCTCTTGGATAACCCATAAATGATTTAGGAATCTTTAGTAAAAAAGCAGCTGAGCACCGGAACATAAATAAATATAAAGAGTAGCGAAAAGCATTTTTGACGAGAAAATTGCCACTTAAGTTAAGGTTACGAAAGAGGCATAATGTAAAAATAATTAGTTTATGCAAAAGATCTGCCGGTTTAAGCCATATCATCATCTACCCTATAATCAGTTACTTGAAAACCTATCGGATTAACATCCTTGTCTTGATCGCTAAGCTCCATGGGCAAATAGTCTATAGATAAAGTTGCGATTTTGTCATATATTTTCTGATCCTCTTGCACTTCATGTAAAGCAAACCTTACGAAATATTTATTTTCTAGCTTAGAAATAGATTTGACCTTTATGTATGTGACATTCTTTTGTCCATATCTAGCTGATGGGTCATTGTCAGGATTCCTTATATAAGAAGTAAACTGCTTATATACACGCTGAGTTGATAGTAACCTTACAACAGTTTGAAGATTATATTTAAAATCAACTGGATTATAGGACTCTCTCGCTACTATATATTTTTTTATAAAATACCTAGCGATCGCTTCGTTACCTCCAATAATTTTTAATGTAGAAGGATTCACTACTTGTGTATTACCAGTTATTTCATCAATTCTTATAACAAATGGGGCAAAAGATTTTGATGTAGCTACGTGTCCAACTATATAAGTCGCAACAGATAAGCATACAAGACAAAGAAGTGAGATTATAATTAAGATATTCCTTTGGAATAGAACATTAGACAACCTGTCGTCATACCATGTCCCTCGTACTTCCTGCTTTGAGATAAAAACCGAAGATGTTTCCTTATTATTTTTTTGCTCTAATGGTTGATTTACCATAATTTACTAAATTTATTCAATGGGGTCTTGATTAAAACAATTATTCCAACAATCCACTAATTGCTAATAAAATTTTGGAAGTTTCTTCTAAAAAAAATAATGTGTTTCTTTAAAGCCAGCTTATCTCTTTGTTCGTTACTTGACCCCTCGCAATAATACTAAATCAATAAACCCCCAGCATGACCTTATTATGATCTGTAATTTTGACTTGATGGATTGCTTTTCGGGCCTATTGCGATATCTTATACCAAATCCCATTTTTAAGTACTACTTCGTCGCTCCTCGCTCACCTAACACGAGAGTAGGCTTCGCTCCTCGCTCCTAGTATTATTTAATCTGGGATTTGGTATTACAATAGTTTACCTAAGTTCAAGTAGCTGACTCTTTTTCTAAAAATTCCTAGGCTCTACACATATGCTATATATAATGCTCTGAGTGATCTAATGCCAAATCCCATTTTTAAGTACTTGCTTCTAGCTCGTCGCTAAAGGCTTACACGAGAGTAGGCTTCGTGACTTGCTCCTAATATTATTTAATTCTAGAGATTTGGTATAATACTTACCGTTCGCATGTATAGTCTTTTAGGTTGGATTAGATACTAGGCGCGAGGAGAGAAGCCTATGAGTATTAGGTGAGCGACGAGTCAACAGCGTAGCTAATTCAACATAAAAGACTATAGTTTAAGAACAAACTTCTTTATACTGAACGTAAAGCAAAGCTTCTCATTAATATCACCCCCCAAAAAAACCACAATCTTACAACCACAATCTCCATAATTGATCAAGCTTCATTTCCGTGGTACAATCATATAATATCAAGTCCTATTTTTAAGTATATTTTCGTAGCTCGTAGCTTAAAGAGTGTATAGTAGGCTTCGTTACTTGCTTCTAGCATTGTTTAATTCTTGGATCTGGCATTTATATATTATGTACCGAAATTATACTCTCTCAATTAAACTTGGCAAGGCCTACAACTATACCGCGCCTATATTTCTATATAAATTTACGTAAAAACACATAAGATTGCCAAATCGTAGGATAATTTTGGCAGATTAAAAAGTGATCTTGCACTGTGAACTGATGTAAATACAAAACATATGTTTTACAAATAATACTTAGTATGTGTTTATTATTGCTAATACTTAATATTTATTGCTAAAATTATTATAGTTAATCATATATAGCAATAATTGTGGCAAAAAATAACGATTCTGGTAATACTAGCACCAATAATGGTGCCAACAATGAATTCAAGGAATCATTATATGCCCAAGTCGTTATTGAAACCGAAGATTACAATCTTTCCAAAAAAGACTTCCTTGAGAAACTTCTTGCCAAAGTCTATGGAGCAGATCCATCTCGTCATATCGAAACAATACAAGATTACTTTCAAGCTCGATACTTGTACAACCAGTTTCCGACAAAGCAAACCCATGCAGCAGCATTGTCCGCATGGGAGCGTTACAATTCCCAACCTCTAAAAGTAAGCAGTGCTAGTCTACAGGCAACAGAGGATCCTTTTCTCAAACAGTTTTATAAGCGAGACAAGGTCCGCGAACAAATAAATGCAATAAACACTTGCCATCAAGCAGTAGCTGATTTTATCAATGAAAGGTTTAATCAACAGTATTTTTTAGGTTTGATTAGGAAAGAATTAGAGGAATATAATAAACAACAAACTACACATGCTGGTGAAGAATTAAATAATACAACACAAGGAAGTACTGAGAAGCTATTCACCGATGAAGAGATTGGTAATATAATTACCAATCTTGGCGCGCCTGAAGAGCAGCTACTAGAAGGTCAGGGGATATCAGGACAAGAATCATCTGGTGCCTCAATTTCAGAAGTCAGTCTCTTTGAAAAATATCAAAAATTATACGACCCAAGGATGTCTTCAACAGACGATACGCCTATTAAAACTGACATAAGAGGAATGTTTGGAGGAATTTTAGTAACATTTTTTGTTTCTCTTGTTTTGATAGGCCTTGCTCCTAGTCCACTTTATTTTGCTATTGTAGCTGGTACGTTATGCTCTACTGGTTACTTAGGCTATCGTTTTGATAGTCCAGAGATAGCTAAATCTAAAAAAATTTATTATTCAGCACAAACTGCAGCTGAGAAAGCCATGCGGCCAATAAGAGTACAACCGCCTAAGCAAGAGATTGGAAATAGTCAACTACTTAATAATTCTAAGCGGATTGAAACCTCTCAAAGTTTACAAAATACGAGCGCAAACACTGGTAATTCATGGACAGAAAAAGAAAAAGAAAATCAGAAGAACTCCTTCCGGGGGAAAGGGTAGAACATTACAGAAGGCTTTAATTTTTATTGTTTGATCAATTACTTATATGAACAGAAGAAACTTTTTTTAGATTATCATGTTTAGATTATCACTTGCAAATCCTATAAAAATCTATACTATGCCCAGTTGCTAGATGTGGGCGATCTGTCCATGGAACCGGTCAGGTCCGAAAGTAAGCAGCCGCAATGGTTTATGAGCGGGTTGCGTCTAGCGCCTATCTTCAAAGCGTATTTTCGAATCGTATTTTTTTTCAAAAGCGCTAAAATTTCATGTATATTTCAGTAGATTTTATCCAAGTAACACCAAACCTCTAGAATTAAATAATACTTATAGTCTTTTATGTTGAATTAGCTACGTTGTTGACTCGTCGCTCACCTAATACTCATAGGCTTCTCTCCTCGCGCCTAGTATCTAATCCAACCTAAAAGACTATAGAGATTTGGTATTATTTATAAAACACAAAAAATGCTGCAAGTATTATACATATAAATCCTGCAAAATGATTCCAGTTTAAATTTTGATTTAGATAGAAGATTGAGAATAATCCAAAAACAACCAAAGTAATTATTTCCTGGAGTGTTTTTAACTCAGCTGCTGAAAAATAATTAGACCCAAGTCTGTTAGCGGGGACTTGAAGGCAATATTCAAAAAAGGCTATACCCCAGCTAACAAGTATAGTTAGGAATAGAGGGGATGATTTATACTTTAAGTGACCGTACCATGCAAATGTCATGAAAATATTAGAGCATATTAATAGAAATATTACGAGGAGTTTTGTCGCGTAGCTTGAAGTAAAACTAAACATGATATTTTTATAAATTTACGGAAATAATTAAGCAACAAACTGCGAATAATGTCAATACTAAAAAGAAAATGTAAAACCGGATCGCTTCGCTTAAGCTTGCAACGACGATACCAGTTTTCACGGGGATTACAACTGCGCCTTGATCTCAGGGGATTATACCAAATCCCATTTTTAGGTACTTTCTTCTAGCTCGTCGCTCAAGCTTACACGAGAGTAGGCTTCGTGACTTGCTCCTAGTATTATTTAATTCTAGAGATTTGGTATTACATCGTATTGTCAATAGAAGAAGAAAGCATATTCCTCATGCGCCATTTATACATCCCTGATCTTTCCGCTTTATATGCTTTTATCACTCGCTCTTGCGGCAGGTTTTGCAATAGGTATATTTGTTTTAAATAATATAAATGAAGATGGTGGCTTGGGCCGGGATCGAACCGGCGACACAAGGATTTTCAGTCCTTTGCTCTACCAACTGAGCTACCGAGCCAAAAAGAATTCTAGAACATGCACCATTGCATATTACACATTACACATTACACATTTTACTTTTTTAAATGGTCTATTTTTGTAATAGCAAATACAGAACTAAATAATATTTAATACCAAATCCCATTTTTAAGTACTTTCTTCTAGCTCGTCGCTCACCTAACACGAGAGTAGGCTTCACTCCTCGCTCCTAGTATTATTTAATCTGGGATTTGGTATAAGTTATAAATTGTAGTTGAATAAAGCTTCTTTATAAGAGATAAATATGAGCCTGTCCAGTCAAATTTATCAATTGTATAAGTTCGATATATATGAGCCAAAATTCAGGTCATAAGATCGAACTCCGCATCTGTTTTTGACAGAATATAGTCAATAGACACTCCTGGAGCTGCTTCTTTAAGATACATTCTTCCATCTTTAAAATCGAAAATTCCAAGCTCGGTTATTACCCTATCTACAACTCTTGTTCCAGTTAATGGCAGGTTACATTTTTTTACAAGTTTTGCACTACCGTCTTTTGCGTTATGTTCCATGATTATGACAACTCTAGGGACATTCGCTACTAGGTCCATAGCTCCACCCATACCTTTAACGATTTTACCTGGAATAGTCCAGTTAGCTAAATCGCCATTTTGCGCTACCTGGAATGCTCCTAGTATTGATACTTTTATATGACCCCCCCTAACCATGCCAAAAGAGGTTGCACTATCAAAATAACTACTATAATCTAGTTCGGAAATAGTCTGCTTTCCGGCATTGATAAGATCAGCATCCACCTCTTCTTTTTTGGGAAATGGCCCCATGCCAAGCATGCCATTTTCACTATGAAAAATTACATTCATTCCATTTGGTATATGATTTGCAACATTGGTAGGCATGCCAATACCAAGATTAACATAAATACCGTCTCTGAGCTCTTCTCTTGCTGCAATTTCGCACATTTCTTCTTGCGTCCATCCCTTATTCATCTGAAACCGTCATTTTTTCAATTTTCTTAACATAATTAATACCATGCACTATTCTATCAACAAAAATACCAGGAGTATGAATAGAATCAGGGTCTAATTCTCCGTTTTCCACTATTTTTTCTACCTCGCAAACGGTGAATTTAGCGGCTGTAGCCATAATAGCATTAAAATTTCTCGCAGTTTTTCTATATACAATATTTCCAGATTTATCAGCTATATAGCCCTTGATGATTGCAAGGTCTGCAAACAAAGAATGTTCGAGTATATGGTCCCGCCCATTGAACTGGCGCACTTCTTTTCCCTCTGCAACAATTGTACCGACCCCAGTTTTTGTATAAAATGCAGGAATCCCCGCTCCTCCTGCTCTAATTTTTTCAGCAAGCGTTCCTTGTGGAGTAAGTTCTAGTTCTAGTTCGCCTGATAAATACTGACTCTCAAATGTTTTATTTTCGCCAACATAAGATGAGATCATCTTTTTGATTTGGCGTGTTTTTAGCAAAATCCCAAGCCCAAAATCATCAATCCCACAATTATTGCTAATCACGGTTAGGTTTTTGACTTTTGATTCCAAAATAGCTTCGATTAATTTTTCTGGAATACCACAGAGGCCAAAGCCTCCTGCCATTATTGTTATGCCATCCTTAAGTACTTCTTTTAAAGCGCTACTTGCAGAAGTTGCTATTTTCATTATATTCTCTGTTAAATATTTTTTTTACTATCTAAATAATGATAAGCGATAATTAATCCTTAAGTCAAATTATACGAAGCTTTAAGTAGAAAAAGGATTGAGAATGTGATGATTTTGATATATATAATTCTTATACCAAATCCCATTTTTAAGTACTACTTCGTCGCTCGTCGCTCACCTAGCATGTAGTAGGCTTCGCTCCTCGCTCCTAGTATTATTTAATTCTAGAGATTTGGTATTATACATACTGTAATTGCCAACTTGTCAACAGGAGTAATAATAGAGTTTTCGTATCTGGCTTTTAGCGAGCCTGCCATGATGTGGTACCATCTTTTTTATCCTCAAGTGTAACACCCATCTCCTCTAAAACTTTCCTAATTCTATCAGCCTCTAGCCAATTTTTTTCTTTCTTCGCAAGCATTCTCTCTTCGATTAATTGCTCTATTTTTTGTGAATCGAGGTTTGTTGTAAACCATTCATCTAGACTTGAAAAGATTCCAAGTAATTTGCCGCATGAATAAACTATATTAGCGTCACTAATACTTCTTGTTTTGTTTAATTTATTCGCCTTTGAGAGTAAATAAGCAAATGCAGCGCTAGTATTTAGATCATTTAACAAATAATCTATAAATTCTACCGGCATATCAGTTAACTCAAGTTCGCTTAGGTTTGCAAAATCCCTTAGCGATCTATATAGATAATTCATGTTTTGTTCTATATCTCTTAATCCCTTATTACTAAAGTCCATAGGTGCTCTATAGTGACAATTTAACAAAAACATACGTAATACCTCGCCTCTAGCACCAGTACTAGCTATATCCTTTATTTTAACGAAATTGCCAAGAGACTTGCTCATTTTTTCCCCGTTCACGGTGACAAAACCATTATGAACCCAGTATCTTGCATATGTGGAATTTGGAAAGGCCGCACAACTCTGGGCAATTTCGTTTGTATGATGAGGAAACATAAGGTCAGCACCGCCCCCATGAATATCAAAATCTTCTCCCAAAAAAATATTGCTCATGGCCGAACATTCTATATGCCACCCTGGCCTACCCTTACCCCACTTTGAATCAAAATTTGGCTCATCATCTTCCTGCGCTGATTTCCAGAGAACAAAGTCCTCAGGGTTTTTTTTATTTAGGTCTTGATCTAATCTTGCGCCTGCCATTAGGTCTTGAATGTTTTTATTGGCCATTTGGCCGTATTCTTTAAATTTTCTTGTATCATAATATACGCTATTATTGCTTACATAAGCATATTGCTTTTCAACTAGAATACCTATTATGTCTAGCATTTCCGGAATAGCTTCAGACGCCTTTGGCTCAAAAGTTGGAGAAGAGCAATTAAGATATTTGCAATCCTCATGAAAGCTTTTCATCACTTTTGCAGTTAGATCTTTCCAGTCTATACCCTCCTCCTTAGATCTTATGATTATTTTATCATCAATATCTGTAATATTTCGCACAAAAATAATTGAATCTTTTTTGTATATTTTTGAAAGCAAATTATAAAGCAGATCATATACAACTAAAGCTCTAGCATTACCTATATGTGGGTCATCATATACAGTTGGACCACAAACATATATTTTAATTTTTGTATTGTCGATTGGCTCAAAACTTTCTAACTTACCTGTTGCAGTATTAGTTAGTTTGAGTACAATATTCGTAAGATTCATATGGTGGATCTGTTAAATTTACAAAAAATTCTTATAAGGTTAATTTTATTATTTTGCTAGCTTTGCTTAAAAATCATAGAGACAAGAGCTTACCTAAAATTATGAGTATTTATAAATAGTTTATGAAAGTAGCGCAACCGAAAAAATTTACGACTTCAAGTGATTACAACTTTAACCTTAAAGTAGTAATTATGCTAATAGCAATTGAGGTTATCATTCTAGTATGTATTTCTTTCGTAAAAATTTATATAGACAGAAAACATAGTACGCTAGATAGAATGAGGGATGAGGTCCAAATTTTAGAGAAAATATTCCTTGATTACATAGATTACTCTAGCTACGTTCTTGACCAGATGGGCGACTTGATTAAAAACAACTATCAATCGAATCAAAAAATAGATGAAATTCTCTCGCATTATAGCTTAAATATAAATGATAAAAATTTCTTTGGTTGGAGAGGTTTTTACTGGATCGATAAAACAGGTACTATAAGGAACTCTAATCACGAACATTCTGCCTTGGTTGGCTCAAATTTAGGATTTCAGTCTAATGTTCGGCTCTCGAAAATGCATCCTGGTAAAGTATTTTTATGTCAAAGTCCTAATATCAAGAAAAATGCTATACCATTTCTAGATCTCGCTTACGGAGTAACTAACGATGAGGGCGAGTACGTAGGTACGATATTACTCGAAGTTGAGACATCCTCATTGCTAGACGACATCGAAATGTATAGGAGAAATAATTTAACAGAATTTCTTATCCTTGATAATAGAATGAATGTTATTACATCTTATCCATTAAACTCTGTAAGGATAAGCTCTAACGGCAAAACAATAACAAATAGTTCTTTACTACAAGAAGTAAGTAAGATTAACTTTTTTTCCCAAAAACAAAAGGAGATTTGTTACATCAGAATTTTTAGTGGAGCAAATTTTTTAGCGCGTAAATTAAAAAATAAGCCTTACTTACTAGTAGTGAGCTTGGATCCTGGGCATATAACGACGAATTTCACAAAAAAAGTTGCTGTAAAATCTCTTGAAATTTCAATACTTGCATCATTTTTTCTGATCATGGTTCTCATTATCTACAAAAGAGAAACTACTCTAAGATCCAAAGCAGAAAGGGCATCGAACGTTGCAACAAAAGCTATGATAGCAAAATCTGACTTTCTTGCTTATGCAGCACATGAAATTAGATCTCCTCTGGGATTTATACTAACTGGCTCTGAGATCATGTCGAAAGGATTATTCGGCCCTTTGCCCGAAAAATACAAAGAATATATGAAAGGTATTCATCACAATGCAAATTTAATATTAGATTTTATTAACGATATTTTAAACGAAAAAAATGTCGCAACGGGTAATTTCGTGCTTACTGAGGAGGAATGCGATCTAGAAGAAATTATATCCAAATCAATAAAAATTAATCAAACCAGATTTCATATTAGAAAAGTAGATATTGAGCTAAAAATAGAAGAAAAACTGCCGAAAATTCTAGCTGACCCAATAAAAATGCTTCAGACCTTTAATAATCTCATTTCTAACTCGTATAAATATTCTCTTGATAATACTAAAATTACTGTCAGTGCATATAGAAGCGGGAAAAAAATAAAAATATCCGTGCAGGATCAGGGGATAGGAATGACTCAAGAAGAAATAAAAATAGCCCTCACAAAATACGGAAAAGTTCATAGCAATAAACCTGGAACGGTTATTGACTCATTTGGTCTTGGGCTTTCTATTGTAACCATGCTCACAAAGGCTCATGATGCAAAACTAGAAATAGATAGTGAAGTCGGTGTTGGAACCGAAGTAAGCATAATCATACCAGAAAGAAGGGTGATAAATAAACCTCTAGGCCAATAAAGTCGTAGGACTATGAATTATACCAACCAATTTTTCAGTAATACCATGCAGTATATCAAAAAAATAGTATTAATATGATATTGCTAAATTTACTCAAAATTAGTATATTATATAAAATAATTAATGACAAATAGAAATAAACAAATTATAGTTAATTTTTTTTGTTGCATCCTGTGTTGTTTCTTGTAAAATCTTAAAAACCAGTGATGTAAAATATAAATAGAATGCCTAGGAAGGTTTTACTTCTAAGCCTCTATAAAGGTAATTTTAAAAAAAGGTAATAAATATGACAAATGGTAACTATACTGTTACTCCTGATGATGGAGACCGGATAGGCAGAGGGTCAGGATTAAGCGAAGCGATAACTTATTCAGGGGAGTCTGCCATGGCAACATTTGCGGTAACTGCTATAACCACATCTCTTCTTTTTCCAGTGATTCCATTCCCAGCGACAATAGCTTTAACTAGTGCAGGCTGTGGTTTAAGCTATCTAGCAGGGAGTCGTCACGCAATTTCTGATGATTTAAGAGAAAAATGTGGCAATAGAGGACGAGAGCTCTCAGAACAAGGCAAAAGCGCAAATGAAATTAGAGAAGAATGTAGCAAAATAGGCAGATACGAAGGAGTAAAGAAAGGTGCACTTATCGGGGTTGGAATAGGCTTATTTTTTAGTGCTATTTTTTCTGATATCATAAGCGCGTTATTTGGCACAAAGTCTTTAGTTTCAAAAACGATCGAAGATACAAAAGATCCAGAATCGAATTTAGATTTAACGGGCATCGTAAATACTTCAGATTATGAAGATCATGATTTGTGACTGATATATTTACAAGAACCAGTGTATTCTCTAAAAAAATAGTTAACTAAAAATAAAAATAAACAAACTATAGTTAAATTTTTTTGTTGCATCTTGTTTTGTTGTATGTAAAATTTTAAAAACCAGTGATGTAAAATATAAACAGAGGGCCTAAGAAGGTTTTACTGTGGAACCTCCTTATGAAATTATTAATTTAATAAAAGGAGTAAAATATTATGAAAAACAAACAACTCACAAAAGAGGAACTGCTCTCTAAAGCAAAGGGAACTTACAGTAACGATACTATTTCGTGGTCTAGTAATACCTCAGCGGTAACTGGAGCGGGAATTACAGTAGGGGTAGGTATTTTTGTTGGCGCGCCTCTGATGCCTATTGTTGCAGCTGCATCTGCAGCTTATGGCGTGGCATATGTAGTTGGTAGTCTTACCGGAGCAGGATTCGCACAATTAATGCGCGATGAACATGCAGAAGTTGCTCATATGAATAATCAAAATGACCCCGAAAAAATTATTGAAGAAGTAAGGAGCTATGCTTTTAGAGACGGAGTAAACGTAGGAGTTGCCTCAGGAGCTGTAACAGGCATTGTAGCTGCTGATATTGCATTTAACAAGGCAAAATATACAAAACCGGTCTATGAGTTTGTCGTTAGCTCTGAGGGAGCTTCTTATATATTAGGCGGAGGAGGAGTAGTAACTGCAGTTGCTTACGCAGCAACAGAGCAGGATAATCCGGCGCAAAAAAATACACCCAGCAAGAAACCTTCTCCAGCTACAATTTTTAAAAAGCAGTCTCACAAAAATTCTGATATGTCAGAATCAGACATATGGTGCGAAGCCTCAGAGACATGGAAAGACGTTGAAATAGTGGGTGAATTTTTCGGCGAGACATGGAAAGATGTTGGATAATAAACAATATTTATTTTTCTATTAATAAAAAAATTACGGAAATTATGATACATAGTAAATTGTCTAATAACTCAGTGTCTATTGACCCAGATGTTGGAGATGGGATTGGCAGAGGGTCAGGATTGAACGAAGCGATAACTTATTCAGGGGAGTCTGCCATGGCAACATTTGCAGTAACTGCTGTAACAACAGCTCTTCTTTTTCCAGTGATTCCATTTCCAGCGACAATAGCTTTAACTAGTGCAGGCTGCGCTATATGTTATATTGCCGGAGGTCGTCACGCAATTTCTGATGATTTAAGAGAAAAATGTGGCAATAGAGGACGAGAGCTCGCATCACAAGGCAAAAGTGCTAGTGAAATCAGCGAAGAATGTGGCAGAATCGGTATGCATGTTGGAATAAAGCAAGGAGGGTTTGTTGGGACGGCTATAGGGCTAATCTTTAGCATATTTTTTTCTGATATCATAAGCGCGTTATTTGGCACAAAGTCTTTAGTTTCAAAAACGATCGAAGATACAAAAGATCCAGAATCGAATTTAGATTTAACGGGCATCGTAAATACTTCAGATGGCGAAGGTCATGATTTGCTGTGATACCTATCCAATTTTTGATACTATGTGTTATACCAAATCCCATTTAAGTACTTGCTTCTAGCTCGTCGCTCACCTGTAGTAGCCTTCGTGACTTGCTCCTAGTATTATTTAATCTGGGATTTGGTATAATACCAAATCCCATTTTAAGTACTTGCTTCTAGCTTTAATTCATTTAGATCAATTAATTTGATCATTTATTAGGGAGTTAGTATAAGTAGGTTTATCGGTTAGGTTTTATCGCTTAGGTTTTCTACTGCATCTATGAGTGTTTTACTATCACATTTTTTTACCACAAGATTTACCTCGGCTAAAATCTTTTCAACGGCTTTATTTTCCAAAATTTTACCATTAATATTATAGCGTAAATCCTTGTCTTTTGATATTGTTGCTATCATCTCATTTTTTAGATGTCCGGGCAAATGACTTAAGCTATGGTAAATCTCGCGTTCTAAGTCGGTTGGAGTAACTTTAATATTATTTGCTTCAGCATATTCAGAAAGAGCAAAGCCTATCCTGATTCTTCTTTGCGCGATCTTGAGCGCAAGTTTCTGAACTTCCTCATCTGTTTTGTCTTTAATATCTTCGTCTATGTTTCTATTTTGGCTAAAAGTCTTATTTATTAACTCAAGCTCTTTGTCTATAAAGCTTTTAGGAATATCAAAATGCAGCATATTCTCCAAAGCATTAAACAATTTAGTTTTACAATAGGAATAAGAAAATTCTTGATATTTAGTATTTAAAAAAGCTAATGCAGACTCCCTTAAATCAGCTAAACTTTCAAATCCTGCAATTTGAGCAGATTTATCGTTCATTTCCAATTTCCGTGGTGACAATATTTCTTTTATTGAAACTTTAAAAACCGCATTTTTTCCTGCTACAGAAGAAGCGCCATAATCATCAGGAAATTTAACTTTTACGTCAATATTTGATCCTGATTTCTTGCCGATGAGCTGATCCTCAAACCCTGGAATAAATTTTCCACTCCCAAGTATTAACTCACTATTTTCTGCTTTACCGCCATCAAAAGGTATATTCTCGATGAAACCTTCATAATCAATTATAAGCTTGTCTTGGAGCTGAGATTTATGTTTTTCTTCTGCTTTTGTCCATTCTTTGTGATGCTCAAGCATATCTTCGACGGCCTCTAAAATATCTGATTCAGCAGGTTCCGCCTCAAGCTTCTCTATGGTAATTTTAGAAAAATCTATAAGTTCGCATTTTGGGAAGGTCTCTAGCTTTAGCACAAAATTCATCGATTCTTCGACATCAAATTTTAATTCATCGACTATTGGCTTTGCAGCAAGTTTGAAATTTCTATGGCCAATAATCTCGTCAATTGCTTTAGTGATGCTTGTATTTATAACTTCAGTGAAAATGGATGGTCTAAACTTTTTCTCTAGTATCTTAAGAGGGACTTTACCTGGCCTAAATCCCTCTATCTTAACAGTCTTAGCAATCTCCGCTAATTTTGCATCCACCTCTGATGAAATAATAGAGTTGGGTACAGATACAGAATAATCTATCTCGAGGCCTTCTTTCCTAATTTCTTGAAACTGGAACTTTACGCTCAATGAGTTGTGATTATCTTGATTAATATTTTTTTCGCTACCGCTAAGCTGGAAGTCTATATTTTGCATAATTTTATGTTTTGACTTATTTTTTTGCCTTAATGCTTAAAGTGAAGTTAATTCTTTAATCAATAATTGATTGATCTAAAAAATTCATTAGACCTTTATGTGCAAATCCCACTTCTTATGAAATCTACTTAAACTTTCGAGCCCATAGGATTAGGATTTTGTAAGTCCAGAACTTACACTCTGATCCTTATGTATATCAATAGACCCAGATTTTCGCGTCTTAAAATCTACTTGCATTTTGCTAGTTGAGATAAGTTTTGCAACCTGTCTATTTTTATCAAGCAATATTTGATTTGGTGCGGATGGAGGGACTTGAACCCCCATACCTTGCGGCGCTAGATCCTAAGTCTAGTGCGTCTACCAGTTCCGCCACATCCGCTAATGTTTCTTACGCTCATGATCTTTGAGGAGATCTATTTTGGGTATAGCTTTAGATAACAACAAATGTCTCTAGACCTTTGTGAACCTTTGCATATCTCAAGATAGTATTTCTATTCTTCGATTATTCAAAAGCATATAATACCAAATCCCATTTTTAAATGATCAAATTAAATAGTCATTACGAATTTCAGCAAAATTACTATTGAGCAAATTTTATATAAGCTTACTCAAGGCAGCCCTAAGATTCATATGTAGAGTTAATTCCTTGAATATGGTATAGCTCGATCTGTATATTATTCCTAGAATTAGTTTGACAATTTGTATTATTTACTATTTAAAATTACCCTAGTACGAATGAAACAAACCAATCGCCTGAGTATACACAGACGTAAGTTTTTGTAAATGACTAATTTCTGTATTTTCATTTATCATATGTGCAGTTTTGTTTAATAAGCCAAATTCAAGTAGAGGGCAGTATTCAATTATAAATCTTGCGTCTGACGTACCTCCGCTTGTAGAAAAACTAGCCTTTGTATGACAAATTTTTTCTACTAAATCTTTGAAATTGTATGTGAATTCTGTTGCTTGAGAAGCAAAACTCCTTCCACTTATGGTATAAGAGAGTTTATATTCATTTGCATTTATCGCAATTATACTATCAATTTCATTTATTATATCTTCGGGTGACTTTGCATTGCCAGATCTGATATTGAATTTGATCTTTGTAGATCCTGGTATTACGTTACGCACATTGTTAAAAGTATCTATCGATGTAATTTCAAGATTCGAGGGTGAAAATAAGTCAGAGCCTTCATCTATTTGGTGGTGTAAAAGAGCTTGTGATGCTTTGATTGCTCTATCAATTGGATTATCTGCGAGCTCTGGATAGGCTACATGACCCTGTTTACCGAACACCTCAAGTTCAAAGTTGATACTGCCTCTGCGCCCAATTTTTATAGTATCTCCAATTTTTTCGTTGCATGTGGGTTCGCCAATGATAGCAAAATCAATTTTGATATTTTGAGTGCGTAGCCACTTTAGCATTTCTTTAGTGCCAAATTCACCACTTGCTTCTTCGTCTGCAGTTATCAGAAAACTAATTTTTTCTTTACGGCCCGCGCGAGCCCATTTTATGCCAGCATACAGCATTGACGCAATCGCTCCTTTCATATCAACAGCGCCACGTCCATAGATCAAATTATTATCCTCGGTCATTTCATATGGGGGATAAAGCCATTTACTATCGTCACCAGCTGGTACAACGTCTACATGACCTGCAAAGCATAAGTTTTTTCCATTTTCGCCATATTCCGCATAGAGATTTTTTGTAGCAAGAGGGCCTTCTCCGAAAGTTTTTATATAAGTTTTAAATCCAGCTTCTGAGAGTATGCCTCCTATGTAATCAATAAGTCCTGCGTCAATTGGACTTTCTGATTTTGCAGAGATAAGTTTTGCAAGTATGATCTTAATTTCGTCAATTGTTTCCGTATCTTTATTCATAAAAAAAACCTATAAAATCATTTATGTTAGATAATCTTGAAAGCTTTAATCTTTCGGCATGTAAAATAGATAAAACTTTTTGAACAGATTTTTCTAGATCATCATTGATGACTAAATAATCATAATTTTTTGCTTCATAAATTTCTTCGCGGGCAGACATGAGCCTTAGGTAATCATCACCTGATGAGCCCTCTGATCTCTTATCTAATCTTTCGTTTAATTGTTTTATGGAGCTTGGTGTGATAAATATAGTGACTACATTAGATTTGAATTTTTCTTGTATTATTTTTGTGCCTGCATAATCTATAACAAGTACAACATCCTTGCCTGCATCGATACTACTTTGAATTTGCCCCAAAGTTATGCCATAAAAATTACCAAATACCTCAATATGTTCGAATAATACACCTTTTTCTATTAGATCCTTGAAGTCTATTTCTGATATAAAGTGATAATCCCTCCCGTCTTGTTCTCCTGGCCTTGGCTGCCTAGTGGTGAATGATACAGATCTTGTAATATTTTCATCTTTTTGTAGTATTTTTTGCGCAATTGTTGTCTTACCGCCGCCAGATGGTCCTGATAAAATAAAAATAATAGATTTTCTTCTTAAATTTAAATTAGACATTTAGTCCTACTATTGTTATTTTGATCAAAAAAATTTTTATGCGATGAAAGAGTCTATACTAAAAGATGCAATATATAAAATAAATAACTCGAACTCAAGTGTAGAATTAGAAAATATAAGAATAGAGTTTACAGGCAAGAAGGGCGTGATCTCAGAGGAGATGAGGAAAATGGCCACTATGACTATTGAGGATAAGAAGGAGTTTGGAAAAATCATAAATGACATAAGGCTAAAGTTTGAACAGGAGCTAAATCGCAAGAAAAACGAGCTGATAGAAAAAGAGTTTGAAGATCTTTTATCTAAAGAGCAAGTAGATATAACACTAGCCAGTAGGCCAAAGTCCATAGGTTCGGTACATCCTGTTATGCAAGCAAGGGCCGAGATTATTGAGATTTTTGCCCATTTAGGTTTTGAGGTCAAAGAAGGTCCGAGTATAGAAACAGACTGGAATAACTTTACAGCTTTAAATATTGATGAAAACCATCCGGCACGACAAATGCATGATACTTTTTATATGAAGGAATCTGATGACCTAGTTCTTAGAACCCATACATCCCCTGTTCAGATAAGAACTATGAAAAGTAATAATCCGCCGATGAAATTTATAGCACCTGGGAGAACTTATCGCTCCGATTTTGATCAAACTCATACTCCGATGTTTCATCAAATTGAATTACTAGAAATAAGTAAAGAGGCAACTATGGCAAAACTCAAATCATTAATAGAGTATTTTATCTCTTGTTTTTTTGAAAATACAGGTCCTGAAGTTAGGTTTAGGCCAAGTTACTTCCCATTTACAACCCCTTCAGCTGAGGTGGACATTAGGTTTAAAGGAGGAAAATGGCTAGAAATACTTGGATGCGGAATGATTCATCCTAAAGTTCTTACAAACGTGGGGATTGATAGTAATTTACATCAAGGTTACGCAGCGGGTCTTGGGATAGAGAGAATGGCTATGTTAAAATATGGTATTAAAGACTTAAGACAATTTTTTGATAGCGACCTAAGATGGCTTAAACATTATAATTTTTCTCCGTTCGATGTTCCCTCAGTTACATGGGGTCTTACAAGATGAAATTTACATATAAATGGTTACTACAATTTTTAGATACAAACCTGCAGCCAAATGAAATTGGACAAAGCTTAACAAAAATTGGGATTGAAGTTGAAGAAATAACAGATAGATCCAGTGATCTTGGAAATTTTATTGTAGCAGAAATTTTAGAAACGAGTAAACACCCTAACGCTGATAAATTACAAGTATGCAAAGTGGATAACGGGCGTGAGGTGTTGCAAATAGTTTGCGGCGCGCCTAATGCTAGAGCTGGGATCAAAGTAGTGTTAGCAGAAGTCGGTGCAATCATACCAAATGGAAGCTTTAAGATAAAAGCCTCAGAAATTAGAGGAGTAAAAAGCAATGGAATGCTGTGTTCTTTTGACGAGCTATTGATTGGCACTGGACCGAATGAGGGTATTATAGAACTAGATCCTAATTCTGGAATAGGCAAAAAGGCAATTAGTTACTTGGGCCTTGATGATGTGGTATACGACGTTTCTATTACTCCTAATAGAGGTGATTGGTTTGGTGTTTATGGTATCGCACGAGATCTTGCAGCTTCTGGATGCGGCGTGCTTAAATCTTTAGATCCAATCAGCATAAATAGCAATCTAAGTCTGCATGATACACAAGTAAAAATAGATGAGGTAAGTTTTTTTGCCTTTGCTAGAATTACCGATATTGGTAATAATAAGTCTCCGGACTGGATGATAAATCTACTAAAAAATATTGGAATAGAGCCAGTATCTGCTGTTGTAGATATAACGAATTACTTTGCAGTCTCTTTTGCAAGGCCTTTACATGCATATGATGCAGAAAAAATATCAGGTCATATATCAATTGATAAATTGACAAGCAAGCAAAGCTTTAAAGCGCTAAATGGAAAAGAATATACTTTAGAGCAAGATACTATAGTAATTGCTGATGATAGTAAAATATGTGCCCTTCCAGGAATTATAGGAGGCGATGAGAGTAAATGTGATTTAAGTACTAAGTCTATTATACTTGAAGCTGCAAATTTTGATAAAGTATCAGTTGCAAGATTAGGAAGAGAATATCAGATTAATACAGACGCAAGAACAAGATTTGAAAGAGGGATAGACGAATCAAGCACATTAGACATGCTGGTTTACGCATCTAATATGATAGAAAAAATATGCGGAGGCAAGCTGCGCTCTATTTCCAGTTTTGGGAAGCTTGCAGAAAAATCAAGAATAAAGTTTGAGCTTGGACTTATCAAAAAAAGGATAGGAATCGACATAGATCATGATGAATCTATCAAAATATTGCAGAGACTTGGATTTGGAATTATTTGCCGTGAAGATGATATAATAGAGCTTGAAATACCATCTTGGAGGCACGATATAAACTGTCCTGAGATTCTAGCTGAGGAGGTAGCAAGAATATATGGATACGAAAATATCTACTCATCATTCTTACAGATCAGTCCTGTCATAACGCCTCTGGTCACTTCAGATCAGAAAAAAAGCGAAAGATTAAGAAGATGCGCTGCAAGCCTAGGTTATGATGAGGTAATCACTTGGTCATTTATGAATGACGAGTATGCGAAGCATTTTGACGCGCAGAAACAAGAGTTATTTATAAAAAACCCGATTAGCTCAGAGCTAAATTACATGAGACCAACTGTCATTCCGAATCTACTCGGAAATGTAGCACGCAATTTAAATAGATCTATAAACCAAGGGGCTTTTTTTGAGCTAGGGCCTATATTTAATGGAACATTAGAACATGATGAAGAGCTAGTGCAAGCAGCTGTAGTATACGGCAATAAAATACCAGAGAGTCATTTGGCCGAAACAAGAAGGGTTGATATTTTCGATATTAAATCAGATTTGGAAATTTTACTCAAAGAAGCAGGGATAGATCTTACAAATCTTTTATTGGTTAAATGCGAAAAGCAATATTTTCATCCAAATAAAAGCGGATCTTACTTACTTGGCAATAAAGTGATTGCAAATTTTGGTCAAATTCATCCAAAAATTCTGACATTATATGACATCATACCTAACGCTAGTGGCAAAGTTCTAATTCCAGTTTACGCATTTGAAATTTTTATCAATAATGTACCGGTCAAAAGAAAAAAATTTGGCAGAAGGGATGAGATTATTATTTCTCCGTATCAGCAAGTATCCAGAGATTATGCGTTTATATTTAGAGATGAGTTAAAATCTGGCGATTTAATAAAAAAAATCCTAGGCTTAAGTGAATATATAAAAAATGTTGATATATTTGATATATACAGAGGAGACAAAATCGCAGAAGGTCATAAATCGATTGCCTTTAGAGTGATAATGCAATCAGACCAATCTACTCTTGAAGATAAAGAAATAGAGCAAATATCCTCTAAAATTATTGATACTTGTGAAAAAATGGGCGGTAAAATACGCGCTTAAAGATTTTCAACTAAATTAAAGTGATTTACACATATGAAAGGAATGATTTTGTCAGGAGGACTTGGTACTCGTCTTTACCCTTTAACTTCTGCAACAGGTAAGCAATTGCTACCAATATATGACAAGCCTATGATTTATTATCCTCTTGCGAATCTAATGAGTGCAGGTATGAGAGAGATTTTAGTGATTAGCAGCCGTGAACATATGTATTTGTATGAGAAAATGTTAGGTGACGGAAGTAGATTTGGCATAAAACTTACGTATAAAATACAGGAAAAACCCATTGGAATAGCAGATAGTTTTATTATAGCAGAAGACTTCATAGCAAATTCACCAATATGCTTGATACTAGGCGATAATATTTTTGTAGGAGATGACTTTGCTGGTAAAATAAGCAATGCTGCAAGTAGCCTAAATAGCGGTGCAATAGTTTTTGGACGTAAAGTACAAGATCCAGAAAGATATGGTGTTGTTTCGTTTGATCAAAGCGGTAACGTGAAGCAAATTGTAGAAAAGCCAAAAGAATATATATCAAATTATGCGATCACTGGCCTTTATTGCTGTGATGCAACTGTTGTTAGTAAAGCTAAATCACTTAAGCCGTCAGCTAGAGGAGAACTCGAAATAACTGATATTCAGAATTTGTACTTGCAAGAGGGTAAATTAAAGGTAGAAATACTTGACGAATATACTGCGTGGCTTGACGCAGGTACATTTGATTCTTTAATGGAAGCTTCTCTTTATGTTCAGCTTTCAGAAAAGTTACTTGGAAAAAAAATCGCATGTCTTGAGGAAATAGCTTTTAGACAAGGCTGGATAAACAAAGAGCAAATTGTCTCGATGTTTAAAAACCCAAACCAAAACTCTTATGTTAAATATATCTCAGAGCTTATAAGAAAATGATTATCTTCTTGAATTATACCAAATCCCATTTTTAAGGTACTTATTAAGCTCGCCCTTAAATTCATATGAGAGATTAACTCCTTGAGATTTGGTATAGATAACTATTCTACTAGCAACCTGACGCGCCATCTCCTCCAATAAAAGCAACCATTGAACTCGCACTAAACATAACTATAATTCCTGAAGATGTGATCAGAGCCGTAGTCCACTGTATTTTTGCCATCATCAGAGCTCCTGCTAAACCAAAAACAGCGCATATTCCAACGGCCCTTGCTGTTCCCGAGTTGATTGCGTCAATAACCTTACAAAGCTGAGTTCCGATAGGATCCTCTGTAGTATCTCCACTTGAAGCATCCTCTGCCCAAACATTATCAAAAGTACCTAACACCATTGCAAAAATGCTCAAAAAAAATAATATTCTAGAGATCAATTCACCATCAATTTTGTAATTATTTATCATAAAAACCTTATCATTTGTTATGGTATGATTATATTATTTTTTTCTTTTGTATCAAAGGTTTCGTTAACATCTTTATTCTTTTTAAACTTATTTTTTTAAATAAGTGACTTTTCGTTACTTTCGCGCAACAGTTAAAATTTATAGAGATACTAGTGTTAGTTATTGTTTTTGGGCAGCAAAAGAATTGCCGCATCCGCACCTTAGAGAAGCATTTGGGTTTTTTATCTCGAAATAGGCCCCTCCGAGATTTTCAACGAAATTTATATCAGAATTATTCAAAAATTTAGCAGACACGGGATCTACGAATATTTGTGCCCCAGATTGCCTTATAACTATGTCATTTTCTTTTTTAATATTTGTAAGTTCGTATTTATACTGAAGGCCCGAACATCCTCCAGCTTCAACTGATATTCTAAGGCCCTTAACTTCATCTTTTTCTTTTTTGGCAAGCTCGATAATCCTCTGCGCTGCACTTTCTGATACTATAATATTTACAGTCATTTTATTTCAATCTATTGTTAATTTATCTTTAGTTTGCTTTATGATTATTTATAAGAATTACGCATAAAAATTCTACTAAATTGACTATTGTTTCATGAACTAATATACTACAAAATATTGAATAGATTAATATAAATTTTAATACACAATTATGTTAGCATCATATGCATCTGATCCAGAAAACTCAAAGGGTAGACTATACGAGGAAAAACCTACGCCTTATAGAAACGCATTCCAAAGGGATAAGGATAGGATAATACACTCAAATACCTTTAGAAGACTACAGTATAAAACGCAAGTTTTTATTAACCATGAAGGAGATCACTATAGAAACCGCCTAACTCATTCAATTGAGGTTGCAGCGATCGCAAGATCTATATCAAGAGATCTTGGAGGGTCTGAGGACTTAGCTGAATGTATCGCGCTTGCACATGATCTTGGTCACACTCCATTTGGACATGTTGGAGAAGATGTGCTGAAGGAATGCATGAAAGACTACGGAGGTTTTTGTCATAATTCTCATGCGATAAAACTTCTCACAAAATTAGAGAGGAGATATTGCGCATACGACGGACTCAACCTCAGCTGGGAAGTGCTCGAAGGCATTGCAAAGCACAATGGTCCCTTAACAGGCGAAATACCGGAAGCTATAGCTGAATATAACATGATTAGCGATCTAAAGCTTTATGAATATTCATCAATAGAAGCACAAGTCGCTTCTCTTTCGGATGACATAACTTATAATTGTCATGATCTTGAGGACGGAGTAAGGGCAGGGATGATAACAATTGATGAACTAGGATCTCTTAATGTGATAGACAAAATCGTAAGCAACGTTACATCTAAATTCACTGGAATGAGTAAAAGCAGGATTATTTTTGAAATTGTAAGAGAACTGGCGCATATTTTCATAGAAGATTTACTCGCAAAAACTAGAGAAAATATACAAACTAATAATATAAAAACATCCGATGAAGTAAGGCGCCTAGGCAAGCCAGTTGTAGAATTTTCTGAAGATGTGGTTACACTAATTAAAATCCTTAGAGCTTTTTTAAAAGAAAAAGTGTATCAAAACCATAGAATTATTTTGATTAGATTCAAATGCAAAAAAATTATCAGAGAATTATTCGATTTATACTTTCACAATAATGACTGCTTACCACCAGATTGGTTCAATCGTACTAAGAATTTATCAGAAACAAAAAAAGCAAGAGTTATAGCAGATTTTATTGCAGGCATGACTGATAGATATGCTCTAGACGAGTATAATTCATTCTTTTCTATAAATACTAATTTTTAAATATGCAATATAATAATATATATGAACTGCTCAAAAGTTTCATAAACGAAGCTTCGGCAGGCAAATATACTATCAACAGTAATGTTTTTGATAAAATAGCGATAGAAATTCCTAGAATCAAATCATTTGGACATCTTTCATCTAACGCAGCTTTAATTATCGCAAATTACTGCAAAACGAATCCTAGAGAAGTAGCGGAGTATATTCGCGAAAAATTGTCCCAGAAAAGCATTTTTCAGAATATAGAAATCGCAGGTCCAGGTTTCATTAATTTTACCCTAACCAAAAATTTATGGCATAAAATCTTAGAGGCGATTTTAGATACTGGTACTAATTTTGGCAAAACAAATATAGGAAAAGGAGAAAGGGTGAATGTAGAATTTGTATCAGCAAATCCTACCGGCCCCATGCATGTTGGACACGCAAGACCTGCGATCTACGGCGAAGCATTCTCATCCGTAATGGAAAATTGTGGATTTGATGTAGTTAGAGAATACTATGTAAATGATGCAGGAAATCAGATAGGAGTATTACTAAAATCTTGCCTTCTAAGATATAGAGAAGTATTTGGATATGAAATAAATATCCCATCTGGTTTTTATCCAGGTGAATATTTAAAGTATATTGCAGGTTCTATTAAGGAAGAATTTGGAGATAAATTTCTAGACCTTGATGAAAATTTCGATATGCGGATTGAGCCAACTCCAAAATTGCTGGAATTTAGGTATATAGTACTAGAGCGTATATTAAAAATCATCAAATCTGATCTAAAGGATCTTTCGATATTTCATGACGTATTTTCCTCGGAAAAAAAACTTCATGATGATAAAATGATAGAAAAAGCAATCGAGATACTAACAAATAAAGGGCTAATATATAAGGGCTTACTTGAGGCGCCAAAAGGCGAGGAGGATAAAGACTGGGAGCCTAAAGAGCAGTTACTCTTCAAGTCAACAGAATTTGGTGACGATCAGGATAGAACACTTGCAAAATCAGATGGCTCATGGACCTATTTTGCAGGAGATGCAGCTTATGCACTTAGCAAAATCGAAAGGGGATTTTCTAAAAACATAATAGTTCTTGGCGCGGATCATTCAGGATATGTCAAAAGACTTGAAGCCCTATACAAAGCTTTGAGCAATGGGAGCGCAACTTGCGAAGTAAAGCTTTGCCAGATGGTGAATTTAATGGATAATAACGAGCCAGTAAAAATGTCCAAAAGAGCTGGTCAGTTTACGACAGTATCTGATGTCGTCAAAGAAGTTGGGGCTGATGTACTAAAATTTATGATGCTTACTAGAAAGAATGACATTATACTTGATTTTGACCTTCACACCGCAAAGATACTTTCAAAGGAAAATCCGGTATATTATGTTCAGTACGCAAGAGTTAGAGCCCTTTCTTCGCTTAATAATGCAAAAGAAAATTTTCAAGAAACATATGAGAAATTCATAAGATCGGAATATGACCTGAGCTTACTTACTTTGGATGTTGAGATAGAGATAATCAGGGATCTTTCGCTATTTCCGCGCATAGTTGAACAAGCTGCCAAAACCGGAGAAATCCATAAAATACCTTACTATCTACAAGATATTGCTTCATCTTTTCATGCTTTTTGGAACATGGGCAAGGAAAATCAGGATTATAAATTTTTGAGTGATAATACTAAGCTTTCAGCCGCAAGGCTTGTGCTCATAAGCGCAATTGAGCTTGTGATTAGAAATGGTTTATTAATACTTGGAATTACCCCACTTAACAAAATGTGATTTGAAATCAAGCAGCTCGGCTTTATAAAGTAAATCCTTAATCAAAAACCAAAAGAACCCAAAATAACAAAATACAGGCAAATAATACCAAATCTCTAGAATTAAATAATACTAGGAGCAAGTCACGAAGCCTACTAAATGCTAGGTGAGTGACGAGCTAGAAGAAAGTACTTAAAAATGGGATTTGGTATAACTTATTGGCAGAAATTAACACAATTGTATAGCTAAAGCTATAAAACTGTTGTATCAGGTTAAGGTGCGATATTTTCTAAAATTCATCTACTAAATCTTCCGCTTGCTTTGTGGCTACATAATTTCCAGCTCTGAATTGTTCTTTTATTCTAGCAATCTCAAGCTCACTTATCCCAAGTGCTTTCATAACAGCGCCCCCCAGTTGAAGGCCGGTTTCATATGCAGCTGGGACAATAATCGTTGCCCCAAGTTCATAAAGTTCATATGAATTTTTAAGATCTTCTGATCTCACGATCACTGCTAGTTGGTTAAATTTTGACGAGATTGTTTTAAGCGTCTTTTTTTGCGTGGTTCTATTCTTCATGCAAAGAATTAGAGCAAGCGCCCTTTCTGCGCCCCCCAATCCAAGGGTCTGATTATTTGAAATATCACCATAAAAAAGTGGAAACCCGTTAGATTGCCCTTCCTTTACAACATCGGGATTCACGTCAATTATTACGTATTTCACCCCTTCTGCCGCAAGAAAACGTGCAACCATTTTACCTACCACTCCAAATCCAGCTATAATTACGTGATTAGTAAGATCCCGAGTACCTTTTTCTAGTATATTATCCGGCGCTTTTTCAGGATCATATTCAAGCATATCTTCTATTTTACTTCCAATTAAAGAGATTAGTGGGGTAATTGCCATAGAGCATGTGACAATTAGAAGCAGCAACTTTCCAGCTCCTTCTGATATGATACCCTGATTAATTCCATGCTGAAATAAAATAAAAGCAAATTCACCTCCCTGAGAAAGCATCAAGCCAGAATGTATTGCAACGCCTGTACTAAAGCCAAAAATGATACAAAGACCCGTTATTATGAGCGCTTTAAGCGTAATTAAAGCGATTGTAAAAATCAAAATAGTACTTATTTGATTGTACATTTCTTTAACATCAATTGTCATCCCAACTGACATAAAGAATAAACCGAGTAGTAATCCTTTAAAAGGATATATGCTCTCTTCTGCTTTTCTTTGAAACTCAGTTTCCGCAACGAGTACGCCTGCAGTAAAAGCTCCAAGAGCAAGAGAAAGACCCATATATTCGGTTGCAAAAGCAGAAGCAAGCGCGATCAGCAATGTTGCTGCTATAAATAATTCGTTTGAGCTGCTAACCTCTCCGTCGCTAGAAAGCATCCTAAATAAAGGCCTAAAAAACATCCTACCAACAATAAAAATTGTCGCCAAAGTTAGCGCAGCATTTGCTATTGCTATTAAAATTTCAAATGGTATAGATCCTAGATTTCCTCCAGAGAGTTTGGGCACAATCACAAGCAAAGGAACAACGGCAAAATCTTGCAGTAGCAAGATACCAAGCGCAATTCTACCAACTTGTGTCGACTGAATTCTTGCATCATGTATCACCTGTAGTACAACAGCCGTTGAAGAAAGAGCAAGGCTCCCTCCAACGATAACGGCAAGCTTGTGACCCTCCCCGTCAAAAAGAGTTACCGCTCCTGCAATTATGCATGAGGTTAAAATAACCTGCGCTGATCCAAGGCCGAAAACATATTTTCTCATCGCTCTTAGCCTTGCAAAAGACAGTTCTAGTCCTATGGCATATAACAAAAAAACAACTCCATATTCAGCAATTATATGTATTTGGTCGTTGAATACTATTTTTAAACCATGGTCACCTATTATACCCCCGGCCACAAGATATCCTAACACAGGACTTAGCTTGAGAGTTTTAAATGTAAAAACAATAAAAATTGCAGCTGATAATAACACAACTACGCTTGGCAGCACTCCGATCGAACTCATTTAAAATCAATTTAAAACTTACTTGCATATAATTCACTTTTTATTCGCAAATATCAAGTCGTTAATTACATTTTTTATAATAATTAACCAGCACTACTAAAATTTTTCTATCTAATTAAGCATGAATTAGTTCTTCCAATATTAAATTTTATTGTGTATAATATGTTTATAAGGCAGCAGGGCGATGGCAGTTAAAATTAGAACTGAGGAAAGTCCGGACTTCACAGCAAAGTGGTGCTGGGTAACCCCCAGTGAGGGAAACTTTAAGGAAAGTGCCACAGAAAATAAACCGCTTGCCAAAAGCAAGTAAGGGTGAAAAGGTGCGGTAAGAGCGCACCGCTTTTTTGGCGACAGAAAAGGCATGGTAAACCCCACCAGAAGCAAGACCAAATAGAGGATTTGTCCGAAAAATTCATATGAATATTCGGGGAGGATTTGTTGACTCTAGAATCCTGGGTAGGTCGCTAGACCTTAGCGGAAACGCTAAGGCAAGATAAATCATCGTCGCATACTTCGGTATGTACAGGATCCGGCTTATTGCTGCCTTTAAACCTTTGTTTATTTGGTTTACTCGCCTAACCCATCGAAACTTCAGGATTTTTTAAAAAAATGCCACTAAAAGCTCTACAAGGAATTTTTGATATATGAGCGCAAGGCAAATGAGTCATCCTTATACTTCCGCAGCTTTTTATAAAAACATGGATTTGCTATTAGGTGAGAGTAGGGCAACTATGCAACCTTAAAAATGGGATTTTGCTATTATAGCCTTCCTAATCGATTGCTAATGTTTATCAGACCTTAAGTCTAAATATTATCCTGATCACCTATCTGCCGCATAGAGTCTAATTCTGAGCTTAGGCTTCTATCTGAGTTTTGATTTTCATCAAAACCAGCATCACCACGCTGAATAGGTAACGGAAAATCTTCCTTGTCCCGCGAAGTTTCTTCTTCACTTTGCGTTTTTAAGTCAAATCGTC
>JANRKH010000020.1:0-16524 GCA_033763595.1 Rickettsiaceae bacterium | reverse complement strand
CATATTAAAAGCAATATTATTCGCAACAAAATCTATGACACTCTTGATATTCTAGAAGATGTAGTGTGTGACTTTATTAAGTCGATATCTAGCGAAACCGTAGCACAAATTTGCTCAATTAATTGGTTTAATTAATTATGGGATTTGGTATAACTTCCTCAATTAATTTATGAGCGTCATCACTCAGTATCTGACTTGAGTTTAGACTCGGTGAATCGGAAGTTTGTTGTATATCCCTAGCTTTACGTATCGTTTCTATTGGTTTTGTTTGATTATCACTTTGAGGTTTAGACATTATGTAACTATGGTTAAAATACTTATTATACTTTAACAAATTATCGTTAAAGAATAGAAATGATATTTTCTAATTCAAGTGATATTTATTATGTTTCTTTTAATTTGTGTTTTTTTTACATTATAGCACTAGATAGACTTGAAAATTAAAGCCTAAAAATAGAATGATACTACAAATCACATTTTTAAATGATCAAATTCAATGATTAATGAGAATGTGGGTAAAAATTCCTTTTTCTCCCATGAAGAGCGAAATGAGTTTATTATGAACTTTATTGGCACTTATAATAGAACTAGGTTACGATGCTTACAATATTCTGCACTACTCGAATTATTGTTCAGTGTCATCCCCGTGAAAACGGGGATGACATGTTTACTGGATCTCCTTTTTCCACGCGTGGATGAGAATCTCAACGACTCACCTTTACTTTCCAATTTGATTATTGGCAGGTGGATCAAAAAACTCTCGCATATAGGTAACGAAATCTTTTAAACCTCTGATTGGTATTGTACTTTTTAGATCTTTGTTATAAATCAGTTTATTATCTGGTCTAATTTTTACCTGGCTAACATTTGCTGATATAAATTTTGAAATAGATTCTGCGTCAACATTATTGAAAAACTTTACAACATAGGCATTAGTTCCAACGTCAATAGACTCAATATTCATAGGCTCACATAGAATTTTAATTTTGACAATCTCTATTAAATTTATTAATGGCTCAGGTAAAGAGCCGAATCTATCTGCAAGTTCTGCAGTTAATTCGTCAGCAGCATCTACTCTATCTAGCGCTGATATTCTTTTATAAATAGATAATCGTAATTTCTGATCATCTATAAACTCCTCAGGAATATATACAGGCACTCTAATTTTAATATCAGCTTTACTTGATACTTGTTTGTAATCAGGTTGTTTAAGTTTATTTATAGCTTCCTCTAAAAGTTCCTGATAGAGCTCAATTCCAACTTCCTTGATATGACCTGATTGCTCATCTCCGATTATGTTCCCAAATCCGCGCATATCAATGTCATGGCTTGCAACCATAAATCCCGCACCAAGCGAATCTATAGATTGAATTATTTCTAACCTTTTTAATGCTTCTTTTGTTGGCATTTTCTTTTTGTCAGTTATTAGGTAAGCAAAGCTCCTTAGTTTGCCTCGCCCTACTCTTCCCCTAAGCTGATATAGCTGAGATAAACCAAAGATCTCCGCTTTATATATTAGAATTGTATTTGCGCCGTCTATATCGAGCCCAGATTCAACTATTGCTGTACTGAGCAATACATCAAATACTCCGTCATAAAAATCTGACATGATTTTGTCAATTTTGCTTGGCGCAAGTTTGCCATGCGCTATTTCTATTTTTAATTCTGGAACTAATTTCGTAAGAGTCGCTAATATTTCTGATATATCCTCTATTCTTGGGCAAACGAATAGTGATTTTCCTCCTCGTTCTCTCTCTCTTATCAAAGCTTCCCGAATGATTAATTCATCAAATTCAGTTATAGTTGTACGCGGTACTAATCTATCTATAGGCGGCGAAGTGATCAAACTTAGGTCTTTAATGCCTGACATAGACATATGCAATGTTCTTGGTATAGGCGTTGCAGAAAGCGAGAGAGTATGTATTTTTTCACTGAGCCTACGCAATTTTTCTTTCTGCGCTACTCCAAAATGCTGTTCTTCGTCTATTATAATAAGGCCCAAATTTTTAAACACAGACCCAAGCGAAAGAACAGCGTGAGTGCCAATTATAATATCAATCTTTCCGTCTGTTAGATCTTGTTTTATTTGCTCTTGATCTTTTTTATTAACGAGTCTTGAGATGTACTGAATCTTTACATTAAAACCTTCAAACCTCTTAGTAAAATTATTATAATGTTGCTTTGCGAGTATTGTGGTTGGCACTATAACTGCAACCTGTCTTGAGCTTGCGACTAAAAATGCAGCACGTATTGCAACCTCTGTTTTACCAAAACCAACATCCCCGCATATAAGCCTATCCATAATTTTATCACTAGAAAGATCTTCATAAACTTCATTACATGCTCTAAGTTGATCTTCGGTTTCTGCATAAGGGAATTTGTCGCAGAATTTGTTATATTCATCTAGATCGATTTCTAGTAGCTCTGACCTGAAGCTTGCTCTTTTTGCAGCAGCTTCGATTAGAGAATGAGCTATTTGCCCTATTCTATCTTTCAAGGAAGCCTTTCTCCTTTGCCAAGATGCACTGCCAAGACTATCTATTTGCGCTAGACCCTCGCCATATTTTTTGACAAGTTCGATATTCTCCACCGGAACAAATAGTCTATCTCCCTTTTGGTAAAGTAATTTTAAGCAATCATGTCTTATACCCTCGACATCTATATGCTCAATGCCCAAATATCTCGCTATGCCATGATCCTTATGCACAACAAGGTCATTTTCGGCAAAATTTTCATAATCTTTTAGTATATTTTTGAGATTCTCTGCGCCGGATCTTGAGGCTTTGTAACCTTTTTTGACCGTGGTAATGTCATTTTCGGAAAAAATAAGAGCATCTTTAAACTTGAAGCTATATTCTAAATGTGCAACTCCTATGTTAATAGAATAAGGCTTTGCTTCGTTAAAGTTGCTTATGTTGTTTATATTTTCAAAATCATCTTTAAGTATGAGTCTCATCCTCTCCCTTGAACCCGAATCTTTAGAGAGTATGATTATTTTATATTCATTTATATGTTTTTTAGCATATTCTACAAAAAGCTGAATGGATGATGCATACGAAGTTATATTAGGTACAGAAAATGCATTTAACACAAAGTTTGGCAAATTGTTCTCGCTCTTTGTCTCTGGCTTTACTTGCTCAAATTTTGATAAGTTGTTTTTTACTTCCTCCTCGGAAAAATATAAATCAGAAGGCTCAAAAGCTGGATAAAATTCCGAAGAATTAAGTCTTGCTTTGTAAAAATCCTGAATATCATTGCAGTGCTCGCTCAGCGCGCCATATGCATAACCAGACAATAAAATTTTTGGTAATCTGAGATAATCGGTAAAAAATACTGTGTTTTGATAGAAGATGGGTACGATATTTTCAGCAAATCCGTCTTTAATATTAGCGCATATTTTTTCAAAAAAAGGCTCTCTTGCTCTTGGGATACCAAATTTCTTGAGGTAAGATAGCTTAAAATTTTCTATGTTTTTTGCAGTTAAAAGAAGTTCCTGCGCTCGGTAAATTGTAATTTCTTCTTCAAGATTACTCGGTCTATCATTTACGTCTTTCGTTTTTGAGCCTTGCGTATTTGTATCAAAATATCTTACCGAGCTAATTTTGTCCCATTCAAAAATTATCCTGATTCCGAGATTATTCTCACTTTCAAGAGCAATGTCTATTATATCACCTCTAACACTGTATTCGCCTGGGTCATAGGCAACAGAACTTCTTTCGTAACCATTATTTTGTAAAAAATCTAAAATATTCTGTCTTGATAAATTGCTTTTGGCCTTGATCCTGAGAGAGCTTGAAACATATTCTTCTTTTTTGGGATACTTTGTTAATAAGTTTTTGATACTCGTCACTACTATTGCCGAAAGCCTATTTTCGGCTGCAAGCTCAGCTGCGCATCTTGCCCGCATTGAGAGAATTTTTTTAGATGGCGATACTCTATCATATGGCAGAGTATCAAGAGAGGGATAATAGTGAATCCTTCTAGTTGGTAAAAAAAAGTTTAAATATTCATAATAATTTGCAGCATCATCATCTGATGCACTGACAATGAAAATATCGGAGTTTATATCTATATTTCTATCAATTAAGTCTAGTAGATACTTAGAGATTGACTTCATTTGAAAGCAAAAAACTGGTAAAAAATTAATAAACGTAATTCCCAGTACACTCCATAATCTTTTTAAAAACTTCGCAATTAGATATTTCTTTTGGGATGTTTTTTTGGTATAAGATCCAGTCTAGTATTTTTGCGTCTGAGAAAGACAAAAAATTTTCATACCATTTAAGCTCTTCATTATCAAGAGTTTTTAAATATTTTTTTACAAAATTTGAAAAAATAATTTCTGTTTCCTTGCAGCCTCGGTAAAGGCTTTGGTACGCGATTTTTTTTAATTTTTCTTGATGATTTTGGTTCATAAAGCTACTTGCAAATTTTATTCTATTAATGATAATAATATATAATCAATATAGTCACAAACTTCAAATTTATTTACCTAATCTAAATATGCCAAAAGATATAACATCAATACAAGCCTACGAAATCTTGAGCAAAAATGATAAGGCAGTACTAGTTGATACAAGAACTGAGATAGAATGGAGCTCTGTTGGTACACCTGTTGTCGGAAATCAGGTCTTAAGAATATCCTCTCATTTAGCGCCTTACATGGATCCTAATACCGACTTTATAACCGAATTAAACAGAAGGATTAAAGATTTAAATAGAGATGTAATTTTTATTTGTAGATCTTCAGCGAGGTCTACGATCGCTGCCACAAATGCAGAAAAATTTGGGTACAAAAATTGCTATGTAGTAATTGATGGATTCGAGGGCGCAAAATCTGGCCCTGGATGGCTTAACTCAAATTTACCTTTTGAAATTTTATGAAGAATACTGCAATAATACATGATGATTCTGTCGCATTTCGTGCACCTAGTAAGGAAATATGGAGTAGACTGCTTCTGGACCTTAAAAATAAGTACGGTGAAGGCATTTTTTTAAGCTGGTTTAGCAAGCTTTCTGTTTTGGAAAGTCAGCAAAATAGGTTTGTAATTGGGGCACCAACACAGTTTATTAGAGACTGGATCAAAACAAATTACTTAGAAACCATAAAAGGACTAATATTTTCATATGATAGATCTATTTTTGACGTTGAGATAAGAATTTGTAAAACTCTAGCAAGTTCGCTCGAACGCAGTATAGACTACATAACTCAAACCACAGAAGATGTCTCGCCTTC
The DNA here is from genome assembly GCA_033763595.1 of Rickettsiaceae bacterium. Taxonomy (GTDB): domain Bacteria; phylum Pseudomonadota; class Alphaproteobacteria; order Rickettsiales; family Rickettsiaceae; genus JANRKH01. Next base: position 11,288 of record JANRKH010000020.1, on the reverse strand, counting down.
ATACGATGATGGCATTTTTACTTCGCAATTAGATCCGAGATTTAATTTTGACAATTTTGTTGTTGGAAAACCAAATGAACTAGCATACGCAGCATCAAGAGCTGTTGCCGAATCTCAAGGATCTGTGGCTGAGTCAAATCCTCTATTTCTTTACGGAGGAGTTGGACTTGGCAAAACACATTTGATGCATGCTATTGCATGGCATATAAGGCAAAACACTCCGCAGAGAAAAGTAATTTACATGTCTGCAGAGAAATTCATGTATCAATTTGTTAGAGCGCTGCGAAATAAAGACGTAATGTCTTTCAAGGAACATTTTAGATCTGTAGATGTTTTAATGATAGATGACATTCAATTCATCTCAGGCAAGGAAAATACGCAGGAAGAATTTTTCCATACTTTTAACGCACTGATTGATAATAATAGGCAAATGGTGATTTCATGCGATAGATCTCCAACTGATCTTGGTAATATAGAGGAAAGAATAAGATCTAGACTTGGCTGGGGTCTTGTAGCTGATGTTCACAGCACAACATACGAACTACGCCTTGGTATTCTACAATCAAAGTTAGAGCAGATTAATGTTAATATAAGCCAAAATGTTTTAGAGTTTTTGGCCTCAAAAATTACATCTAATGTAAGGGAACTAGAAGGTGCGTTAAATAAAGTGATCGCACATTCAACATTAGTGGGAAGGGAAATAACTATAAGTAGTTGTCAGGAAATTTTAAAAGATCTTATAAGATCAAATGAAAAATACGTCACAGTAGAAGAGGTTCAAAAGAAAGTTGCAGAGCTTTATAATATAAAAGTTGCCGATATGTCGTCTTCAAGAAGACATAGATCCATAGCAAGACCAAGGCAAGTTGCAATGTATATAGCTAAAAAACTAACAACTAAAAGCCTAAACGACATAGGAAAAAAATTTGGCAAAAAGGATCATACAACAGTGCTTCATGCATGTAAACAAATAGAAAAGCTTAAAAAAACAGATATAGAACTAGTAGAAGAAATTAACATGCTAGAACGAGTCTTGAAAGGTTAATTATGTCTTGCGCTGCTATTATTTATAAATATCAAGGCGAGGATGCTCGTGAGTTATACTCAAGAGATGAACAAAACACGAATGATTTTCGCGCAAGAGTTTTAACGAAAGAGATAAACAAGGCACTAAACTTCGCCTCAGGCATTGCGGAGAAAAAATCTTTCAAGCCTATCTTAAGTAACGTAAAGATTGAAGCATTTGAATCGAAAATGACATTTACCGCAACCTCAAATGATATGTCTATTAAAATCGAATTTGCAGGGGAAATTGATAAGGAAGGTAGCACTACTGTAAATATGATAACGTTGCATGATATTATTAGAAAAATTACAGATGATACAATCACCCTAAGATTCAAAGAAGCAGACTCAAGTCTAATAATCGAGGGCAATTTATTCAATTCAAACCTTTCCACCCTACCAGCAAGAGAATTTCCAAGCCTAGATAATAATATAGAAGGAGAAGGTGAACTTAAAATAAGCATTAACTCATTATTAAGATTAATCACTTGCTCAGAATTTGCAATATCTACCGAGGATACAAGATATAATTTATGCGGCATATATTTACACTCAGGCAATCAGAAAAATATTTATGCAGCAGCCCTTGATGGTCATAGATTATCAGCTATTTGCGAGAAGCTAGATTCAAACTCAATGATGGGAAAAAATTTTGGCATAATTATTCCAAAAAAGACTATCTTCGAATTACTTAAAATTCTCAAAGATAAAATGGCGCAAGATGATGATGTAATTATTAGATTTGACGAGAATAGAATCAGCTTTTCGGTTGATAATGTAATTTTATATTCAAAGCTTATAGATGCAAGCTTTCCTGCATATCAACCATTCATTCCTGAAAAAAGTGACAAGGAACTTGTGATTTCTGCTAAACTATTACTGGATTCCATAGATAGAGTATCAGCAATAACTTTGGACAAGTTCCGTGCAATCAAGATCTCTCTTTCTGAAAGTTCTATCACATTCTCTGCTTTTGGAGAGGCAAGAGGCAGCGCAAACGAAGAGATTAAAAACTCATCAGATAATAAAAGATTTTCTTATAGCGGCGAACCTATAAATATTGGGTTAAATCCTTTCTATTTAATTGACATATTAAAAAATCTGGTGGGCCAAGATGTTTTGCTTTATATTAACAAAGAATTAGATCCAATCTTAGTAAAGTCACGTGAGTTTCCAGATGACTCTTATATCATAATGCCATTAAGGGTTTGATGTGCAAAATTCTTATTTAAAGAAGATACTACTTGAAAATTTTAGAAATTTCACCAGTAAGTCTTTTGAATTTGAAGGAAATAAAATACTAATAACAGGACCCAACGGTTCTGGGAAAACCTCAATTTTAGAAGCTATATCACTTCTTTCGGCAGGAAGGGGCCTGCGCTCTGAAAAGCCCACTAACCTCATTCACCATAAGGCAAATTATCTAAAAGTAAGTTATGACCTTGAATCTTTTATAGGCAATATAATTGTCTCTATTATTCTAAACGAGCATAAGACAAAAAAGAATATATTACTTAATGACAAATCTATATTTTCTAACGAGCTAGCTAGGCTAACAAACATATTTTGGCTGACGCCTCAGCAAAATAATCTATTTTGCGAATCAAGTTCAGAAAGGCGCAAATTTTTTGACAGAATAGTTTTTTCGTTTGAAGAAAACCATGCTGTCTTGATTTTAAAATATGAACACTATCAAAAGGAGAGGATCAAACTATTGCAGGAATTAAGGCCCGATGAACACTGGCTAGATATTCTTGAGGATAAACTCGCAAAAACGGCGCTAGAAATCTCTAAAATACGGCACCAAATTCTCGGTCTATTAAATAATATATTCGATAAGATGAATATTGGGCTACCAAGAATAGTAGCAAGGCTTTGTAGCAAAATGGATGAAATATATGAGCTTAGCAAGGAAAGTAGCGATAATTTCATAGAATTATTCAAAAAATCAATCAGATCAAGCAGAGCAATAGATTCATCGCAGCATAAAACCAACTTTGGAGCTCTTAAAACTGATTTTATGGTAAAAAACGAAGAGAAGAAACTAGATGCTAACTTCTGCTCGACTGGAGAACAGCAGTCGTGCATGATCCTAATTCTCATTGCTCATACTGAACTTTTCGTACAGGTTAAGCAAAAACAGCCAATTTTACTACTCGATGAACTTTTCGTGCATCTAGATGATCATAATAAAAGCATATTATCTGGCTTCCTAAATGCAAGGACAATGCAAACATTCGTATCGACCACAGAGCCAGAGCTTTGTTCTGATTTTTATTCTCATTCCTCAGTTATCAAGTTATAAACATTTTCGAAAGATCAAATTCAATTATCAACAAGAGTTGCAACTGGGCTCGCCTGTACGCAAGGTATTATATATAGTCTTTTAGGTTGGATTAGATACTAGGCGCGAGGAGAGAAGCCTATGAGTATTAGGTGAGCGACGAGTCAACAACGTAGCTAATTCAACATAAAAGACTATACGACAAACCTAAGACATCATATTTGCTATCTAACAACAGTTGGAAATTAAAATAATCAGAAAAAGATGAATCAAGTAAGATTAATTTGAAACTTACATACACTTGGCTCTAATATATGAGCAATAATAGTAAATTCGGGCTTGTATGTCAGAGTTAGAGCGTGATCCTCTTTTTGTAGGCCTTACGAGGCCGCCAATGATATTTGGTGTTAGTATGCCGTTTGCTCTTCTAAATGGCATGCTCTGTATTTCAATTTTTATATATAATAGTGATGTAAGAGTATTATTTCTGGCCGTTATACTGCATTTAATAGGATTCATATTATGCTTCAACGAACCTAGGTTTATTGAACTAAATATTATGAATATGCAAAAATGTAGCTTATGCAAAAATCGTACATATTATGGGGCTAATTCTTATTTCGTATGATTATTTATGGGATTCTTTAAACCACGCACACAAAAAAAATATTTTGCAAATCGCGAAGTACATTCCTCTTTGTTCATACCATACAAATGTCATTGGGATAAGAATACTATTCTCACCAAAAAAAATGAACTCCTTCAAGTTGTAAAAATTTCCGGTTTTTCTTTTGAGACTGCGGATGACGAGGATATTGACGCTAAAAAGCAATTACGAAATTTATTATACAAGAATCTTGCCTCTGGCAACATAACTATATATTTTCACACTGTGAGAAAAAAAAGGCCATTAGAATTTGCAAACTCATCCTATAAACCTGATCCTACAGCTGATGTACCTGAAGACTTTGTAACATATCTTAATAATGAATGGAAAAAAAAGTACCAGGACAAGGAATCGTATTTTAATGAATTATATTTAACGATTTTATATAAGGCAGATACTGCAGGCGTAGCTATCTTACAACACTTGTATAACAAACTAAGGCATGTTACTGATAATAGCGAGTGGGAAGCTAGCATGAAGGAAATGTCTACAAGTATCTATGAGATGTCACTTAGAGTGACTAGTACATTCAAAGATTACGACGCAAGGCTGCTTTCAGTCGTAGATACTGAAGATGGCTCTTATTGCGAAATTCTAGAATTTTTAGGTGGATTAATTAATTGCGGTAACTTTTATCCCACATTAATTCCTCATGGTAATTTGGATGAATATTTGCCAAATCATAGATTATTTTTTGGCTATAAATCTATGGAAGCTAGTAGCTCCAAAGGAAAAAGATACGCAGCTATTGTTACTATTCAGGAATATGGACCATTTTCTACTGCTTGCCTCTTCGATAGATTTTTACAATTTCAATTCGAATTTATTGTATCTCAAAGCTTTAGTTTTGCCAATAGAACTATAGCAATTCAGTCTATGCAGCTTCAACAAAATAGAATGATACAGTCAGAAGATAAGGCCGTATCACAGATCGAGGAAATTAATATAGCTCTTGATATGGCAATGAGCGGGGATATTGCATTTGGCCTACATCATTTTTCAATGCTTTGTATTGCAGACGACCTAAAACAGCTTGAAAATATATTATCAGAAGCATCTGTAGAAATTGCAAATTGTGGAATGAGGTCTGTACGAGAAACAATTAACTTAGAGCCAAGTTACTGGGGTCAGCTTCCAGGAAATATAGATTTTATAGTAAGAAGATCAACCATCAATACACTTAATTTATCAGGTTTTGCTTCAATGCATAATTACCCTATTGGAAAGATCGAGAGTAACCACTGGGGAGAATTTGTTACAATATTAGAAACTACTTCCGGTACGCCTTATTTCTTTAACTTTCACGTAAGAGATGTTGGTCATAGTCTTATCATCGGCCCCACAGGAGCTGGTAAAACAGTACTGATGAATTTTTTATGCGCGCAGGCCCAAAAATTTAAATGTAGGACTTTTTTCTTCGATAAAGATAGAGGTGCTGAGATTTTCATAAGGTCACTAGGCGGTGTGCATACAGTAATTGATCCAGGAAAAAATTGTGGTTTTAACCCGCTTAAACTTCCTGATACTGGAGAAAACAGGGCATTTTTACTTGACTGGCTAACTCTTCTTGTGACTATTAACGAACCTAACATTTCATCTGACGATGTAAAACTTCTAAGTCAGGCAATTGATGGTAATTATAAACTTGACTATAAAGACAGAAAATTATCAAACATTGTTCCGTTTCTTGGTATAGAAGGCACAGGCACGCTTGCCAGTAGAATCGCTAAGTGGCACAGTAAAGGATCCCATGCAAGAATTTTCGATAATGACGAAGATTTGATTGATCTTGATCACTCAAGAGTCTTCGGATTTGAAATGGCAGAACTACTCAAAGACAAAATTTGTTTGCCATCAGTATTATTATATATTTTTCACAGAATAAATATATCCCTTGATGGATCCCCAACTATGATTGTTTTAGACGAGGCATGGGCGTTAATTGATAATCCATATTTTGCACCAAGAGTAAAGGACTGGTTAAAGGTTCTAAGAAAGTTAAATGCGTTTGTTATTTTTGCAACTCAGAGTCCTGAAGATGCCGCTAAAAGCGAAATAAGCGATACTCTAATTCAACAAACAGCGACGCAAATATTCTTACCGAATCTTAAAGCTACTGAAACATACAGAACTAATTTCATGTTAAGTCAAAGAGAGTATGAGATTATAAAAACCACTGATCCAAGTTCAAGATATTTTGTAGTAAAACAAGGTGTAAATTCAGTCGTTGCGCGAATAGACTTAACCGGTATGAAAGATATAATAAATGTTTTGTCTGGAAGAACAGATACGGTATTGTTGTTAAATAAAATTAGAGCTGAAGTTGGAGACGATCCAAAAAAATGGCTAAAGGTTTTTTACAAAGAAGCAGAAGCTATCACGTAAGATTATGCACAGAATCATTACTCAGTTTCTTATAATTTTCATTCTACATTCACCTATATTTGCCGGTAAATCTTATGCTGCAAGTGCATCAAGTGTACTTGGTTCTACTGATGATTTAATGGGTTATTTGGGGTGCGAAGCGGGGTACATGGCAGATTTCATGAAATATGATTTTCCAAATAGCTGCGTGGAAGATACTTTACTCAATTATTTTACATTACATCTTTATACACTAGGACTGAGTACTCAGGCGATTATCAGGCTAAAAATACAAAATGAAGACTTATTCCCTGGAAATTGCGCGAGAGAAAATAGAGCTGATTACGATAATCCAAAGCTAAAATTTGGCTTTTGTAACAATGTTTTATTAATGTCATCATATATCCAAAATGCATTTGAGGCTATTGGCACAAATAGTTTTAAGCTCCCAACTCAAGACCAATATATGATTCGCTTTGAAGAGGGTAGCGGTTTTTATAGCGGTATGGGAGATGTGGTATTTGTAAATGGAACAACTAGCTCTGCTATTAATTTTGGAGGCATTCCCGGTAGTCCAACCCCGGTTTTTGCAATGGCATATAGGGTTTATCGCTGGCAAGATAAGATTTGCGTTCAAATGCTAACGCCACTAGGTTTTCAAAATATAGGTTGTAAATATATAAAAGAGCCATTTCCGACTTCTATTTATGATATACCTGATTCAATGGAAGATTGCAGAAGCTTATATGGATGCGCAAAAGCAGCAGAAACTGTATCTATGACAATTACTCCAATTATCTCCACCATTCTCACCTGCATTAAGGATACTGTAGTACGGGCAGTTCTAAACAAAGATACATGCTCCTATTATACATCGGATGCAAATAAAGGCATGTCGATAGTTTTGTCTGATTATGTAAAGAATAATAATAGCAATGGCTCCACAAATCTCTTTTTTAGATTTCAGTCCGCAATGAGGGGGTTTGTAATGGCAATGCTCACTCTTTATGTGGTCTCTTACGGTGCTAATATAGCTTTAAATCCAGATAAAACAAAGTCAGCTCAGATCGTTCACTTTATGTTTAAAATTATCTTAGTAACATATTTTTCAGTAGGACTAAATAGCACAAGCACAACAAGCTACGATGGAATAAGTCAGTATATTCTTCCATTTTTATTGAAAACAGCGTCTGATATGGGAAGTTGGTTCGTTGATGCAGCAGCTATTAATGGACTATGCGATTTTCCTGCTTCATTGTATGAAGATAATGCAGGGTCAATTAGCATGAGACTTTGGGATCAGATAGATTGTAAACTAGCATATTATGTTGGGTATGATGCTCATTCAGAAATGAAGCTTGGCATTACAACTGGTGATCCTACGGCTCATAATATACCTCCATACATGCTTCTACTTCTACCTGCGATATTATTCGGTAATTTTGACTTAGTGATGGCAATTATTTCTTATCTTATATTAGTAGTTTCCTTTGTTGCGTATATTGTTGCTTTATATGCAAATAGCATTATTCTTATAGTAGTTCTATGCGCTCTAGCCCCGTTAATTATACCATTTTGTTTATTCGATTATACAAAGAAATATTTCGATAAATGGTGGAAAATGCTACTAAGCCTTTGCCTGCAACCTGTAATCGGTATTGTATTTTTATGCGTAATGTTTAATATTTTTGATAGAACATTTTATGGTACCTGCTTATATAAACCTATTACGATAAATTACAACAAAGATTCTGAACCTACAAAACAATATAGAGTTTTCTATATAACAACAAAAGAGAGTGATTACGATGATGATCGAGAGCTTTTGAATGGCTGTATATCGAGTTTAGGTTATTTTTTGAGATATCCTTTTGGATCCTTAATAGGCTTAAGACAGAATAATTACCCATCCTCAATTGATGTTAATGTTAGAACAGATGAGTATGGTAGAATTGTTCCTACCTCTCAGCCAAATATGATAGATATTGTTTCAAAACTTGATCTTACATGGGAAAAGGGAGTTTTTACCCAAAGTCCAAAAATGGTGTGGGAACTTTTCGTGAATCTCATAAAAGACATGTTAATGTGCTACATTGTTATGGCGGCTTTTAGTAATCTTATAAATTCTGCTACGGAATTTATAAATAATCTTTCAAATTCTGAGGTAAGTGGCGCAGGAGCACTCACATCAGGTAACATGAGACATGCAATGGAAGCTAAAGCTGAAAAAGGTGTGTCGCAAATTGAAAAAGCAAGGTCTAACGTTCTGTCTAAAATGAAAAAAAGATAAATTTATTAACCAAGCTATACATCAAAACAAATCTACATTAATCTACCTAAATTTAAAGTTTAGAATAATTTTTTTAAAAAATTTTCTTCTGTACCACTTGAATAAATCACTTTAAGAAATATATATACAGTACAAAAGTTTTAGTTAGTATATTAGACCTCCTCTCAAAACCTATGAGAGCCTGGAATTTTTAGAAAAAAAGCAGCTTTAGCTACCTAAGCACAGGTAGAGTAGCCTCCTTGAGGCAAAAAAAGTAATTTTTGACTACAAAAATTACCGCTCAAAGCGTGAGGTATGCGAGGGAGTTCTATTATAAGAAAGCGCCAAAAAAACCGAATAATGCTTGCTGCATGCACAGGTAGTGACCAGTAAGCAACCTTCGAGATTTTGCTCTTTAGTCAATGTCTCCGGGGCATTCTATAGAAACGCATTCTATAATTTTAACTAAATCCTAGGCACAATAATTAAATAGAGGTTTTTATGAAATTTACACCATTACACGACAGAATAGCTGTAGAACCTATCGAGCAAAGTTCTAAAACAAGCGGGGGTATAATCATTCCCGACACAGCAAAAGAAAAGCCTATGCAAGGTAAAGTTGTTGCGGTTGGCGATGGCGCATTAGACAATAATGGCAAAAAAATACCATTGCAAATTAAGGTCGGAGATATTGTATTATACGGTAAATGGGCTGGAACCGAGGTACAAATCGATTCTAGCAACCTAATCGTCATGAAAGAAAGTGACGTTCTAGGAATCATCGCTCAATAACTAAAAATTTATAAGGAGAAATTAATATGGCAAAAAAAATATCATATGCATCAGTTGCAAGAGAAAAAATGCTACGAGGTATTGACATACTAGCAGATGTGGTAAAAACAACTCTAGGTCCAAAAGGAAGAAATGTCGCAATACAGCAATCATTTGGAGCTCCAAAAGTTACTAAGGACGGAGTGTCAGTTGCAAAAGCAATAGAACTAAAAGATAAAGAGATGAATCTTGGCGCTCAGCTTGTCAAAAGCGTAGCAAGCAAAACAAATGATGTTGCAGGAGATGGTACTACAACAGCAACAGTCCTTGCGCAAAGCATTGCACGTGAGGGACATAAATCTGTTGCAGCAGGTATGAATCCTATGGACCTTAAGAGAGGAGTTGACCTTGCTGTAGCAAAAATTATTGAGGAACTCAAAAAAGTAAGTAAAAAAATAAGCGGACAGCAGGAAATCTCGCAAGTAGGTACTATTTCAGCAAATGGTGATGCCGAAATTGGAAATAAAATTGCCGAAGCTATGGAAAAGGTTGGCAAAGAAGGTGTAATTACCGTTGAAGAGGCTAAAAACTTCAATTTTGACGTAGAGGTTGTTGAAGGTATGATGTTCGACAGGGGTTATTTATCGCCTTATTTCGTTACTAATCCAGAAAAAATGATTACTGAGCTTGATAATCCTTATATTTTACTTATGGATAAGAAATTATCAGGACTTCAGCCTATTCTTCCTATATTGGAATCAGTTGTTCAATCATCTAGACCTTTACTTGTTATTGCGGAAGATGTTGAGGGCGAGGCGCTCGCAACTCTTGTTGTCAATAAACTAAGAGGAGGGCTTAAAGTAGCAGCAGTTAAAGCTCCGGGCTTTGGAGATAGAAAAAAAGAAACTCTTTTAGATATTGCTGCTTTAACAGGTGGAGAAGTGGTAAGCGATGACCTAGGTCTTAAAGTTGAAAATATCACAGTAGAGATGCTTGGACGAGCAAAAAGAGTTACAATATCAAAAGACCACACAACAATAGTAGATGGGCTTGGGAATAAAGCTGATATTGAGGCAAGATGTTCTCAGATTCGTAAGCAAATTGCTGAAACAACATCAGATTATGATAGAGAAAAACTACAAGAAAGATTAGCAAAGCTAACTGGTGGTGTTGCTATTTTAAAAGTTGGTGGTGCAACTGAGGTTGAAACAAAAGAGCGCAAAGATAGAGTAGAAGATGCTTTACATGCTACAAGAGCTGCTGTGGAAGAAGGTATAGTCCCAGGAGGAGGAGTGACCTTATTTTACGCATCAAGAGCATTAGATAAGATCAAAGCGGATAATGAAGATCAGCAAGCTGGTGTAAATATAATAAAAAGAGCTCTGCAAGCTCCTCTTCGCCAAATCGTTGAAAATGCTGGTCTTGATGGCGCAATAGTTGTTGGCAAACTATTAGAGAGCAAAGATACTAGTTTTGGTTTTAACGCACAGACCATGGAATATACTGACATGCTGAAGGCTGGTATTATAGATCCAACAAAAGTAGTAAGAACTGCTCTGCAAGACGCTGCTTCAGTTGCGTCGCTTATAATTACTACAGAAGCAATGATAACAGATGAGCCAGATGAAGATAATGCAAAATCTATGGCTGGTCATGGTATGGGGCCTGGCATGGGCGGTATGGGAGGCATGGATTTCTAATACCAAATCCCATTATAAATGATCAAATGTCATCCCCTCGAAGGAGGGGATCCAGCGAATATTATCCTTCTAGATTCCCGCCTCCGCGGGAATGACAAAAAGGAGATGCGGGAATGACAAAAAGGAGATGCGGGAATGACAGTAGTGAGGGCTTATGGTCCGGTGTCA
>JANRKH010000019.1:0-23999 GCA_033763595.1 Rickettsiaceae bacterium | reverse complement strand
CATATTAAAAGCAATATTATTCGCAACAAAATCTATGACACTCTTGATATTCTAGAAGATGTAGTGTGTGACTTTATTAAGTCGATATCTAGCGAAACCGTAGCACAAATTTGCTCAATTAATTGGTTTAATTAATTATGGTATTTGGTATAAAATATTCTAAAGTTGCCCTAGAAACTATCTATACTTTTAGGCAAATATTCAATTTACGTTTGCGGCAAGCAGAAGGATTCACTAGCTCATTATTAAGGATTGTAGGAGTTAGTCGCTCCGTCAAAAATCTACAAAGCTTTAAAGTAAAGGCTTAGAAGTCAAAAATTAGTAGCAAAATCCATAAGAAAATGATGATAAAAATGCAAAAATCTTATGGAAATAGCAAAATATCGTTTTGAAAAAATTTTAGCAATTTGGGGAAAATAATGATTTTCTGCATAAAATACACGCCTAATTTGGAAAAATGTAATAAATTTTGAACAAAAACCTAAACAATTTTGGATATTAAGCACACAAAGTGAATTTTTTAGATTTTTGACGGAGCGACGAGTTAATTTACCGGTACCGGATTATACTACTGTTTCAAGACGTATCCGTAAACTGTCGATAGCAAACCTAGCGGTAAAAGGCTTTGTTCGGAAGGGTATGGTTTCTTCTTAATTTAGATGGAATCATCGTATTTTCACAGAAACGCACCTACCAAATGAGTTCCACTGATTAATGATATTTGCAATAATTTTTCCCTCTTGTTTTTGAGATTCAGGTTTTTGAGTTAATAATGATGAACCTATGCATCTTTTAATACGGGAGAATTGAGATTTGGCTAAGCCTCTCTTGCCGTAACCGTACTTTTTATGAAATGCGTAAACACTTCCTTTGTCTTAATATATTGGATTATCTTATCATGCCATGTTGTACTATCTTTGCCGTGCATTACAGCATGGCTTGATGGCGGAATAACTGGAGTGATTCCCTTTTTATTTAAGCTTTGGGTTCCTGCAATACTATAATATGCACCGTCGGCAATAACCTTACTAACCTCTATCTCTTGGGGAATGACTTTATCTAACACATCAATATATCAGCAACATCATAATCATTAATCTCTATGGCTAGGTCAGGATCGTTTGAAATATGCATTTTCTTCCAAGGCTTGTTATCACAAGGTTTATTGTATTTTGCTTCGTACCAGTGGCTAGCTTTACCAAAAGTAAGACCTGTACTATTCACTATAAGATCTACAGCTTCTCCATCCTTAATTCGCTTGCATAGCTTATTACAAAACTGTTTTACTTCTATTGAGACTTGAGAAAATAAATCACATAGATGACCAGCTTAGAACATTAATATCAAGACCTTTAGTCCTCCACAGATCCTCAAAATAACCAGTTATTTGCCTCTGTCTCCAACCAAATAAACGATACAGTATGTAGATGAGCTGAATATATGAGGTTAGATATGTAGCCATTCTCCCAGATTCACCTTTAACATAAGGATTGTCATTGATAAACTGAGATTTTATATCTCTCTTAGAATAAGTAAAGGCTTATCATCCCTCTTTTTCTTAAACTTTGATTGTATTCTGTCCAGTTCTGAATCTTATATTGAGGCTTCTCTCTTTTTCTTTCTAGTCCTGTTTTGAGTCTTTCTTTGTAGGGCATTTTAATCTTGCAAATATTTTATACCTGGTAGATTCTAAAACAAAAACTAATTTTTTGAAATCACTATTTTACCCATTCCGAACAAAGCTAATATGAGTTACTTTAACTAATTAAAAAAACTTAGAATTTCATTTATTCTTTTTATACTTCCTAACATTAAGTTTGGTGAAGTGTTTTTATAAATTTCTACTTCTTTCTGAAACACAGAGTGTTTGTCAAATAATATTGCGTACATACCAGATAATAATGCCCCTTTAAGATCTACTGCAGGTAAATCTCCTATATATATAGCTTGCTCTGATCTAACACCAGCTCTATTTAGAGCTATTTCAAATATTTCTTTATTAGGTTTACGAGACCCTACAATAGTAGAATCGATAATAAATTCAAAAATATCTTTATATCCCACTAGTTCAAGTTGTGAAGATACTCTACCATCAGAATTTGAAATTATAGCTAGTCTGATTACTTTTTCTTTAAGAGCTTTAAATACTAATAGGTTATCGGCATCAACAACTCCCCAAAATCTATGTTTAAGATTTTCTTTTTCTAAAAGTGAATAAATTATATCAGTCAAACGTACTTCATTATGATTAAAATATATTTCAATAATTTGACGAAATGTAATTCTTTCTAGATTATTCTTACAACAATCGTTCATCCATTTATTAATTTCTTTTAGTGCAATTGGTTCAGTTTTATATAAAGATAAAGGGGAAATAATATTTCCGATAACACCAGCAATATGTTGATAATCAGGGGTTATTAAGGTAAAGCCAACATCAAAAAATATTATAGATTTTTTTAGCATTAAATTTGACATTAAAGTAACTTAAATATATATTCTAACTATAGATGATATTAAAGTAAATAATAAATAATGTTAAGTTTTACTCAAGATAAACTAGATTGGCAAGTGAAACTAAATAAAACTTATTTCAGTTTTCTTTAAATATTAATTATTAGGTGTTTATTATTAATATATAAAAAAACACTAAATATCAATTAGGTTGTATTTAGATGAATATAAAGTTAGGTTCAGAAAATGAAAGCGAGTCTCAGAGTTTGCTTAGCAAAATAAAAGACGATGTAGAGCATGCTAAAGCTAAAGGCATTAATGCTTTAAAAGAAACAATACTAATATTAAAAGATACTAAAATTTCTTCTGATATTGCTACTGAAGTATTGGAATTAATTTTGTTAGCTCAAGATGAGCTAGAGAAACAAGAATATATTTTAAGTATCGAGCAAGAAAAAAAATAAGAATTTACTTAAATAATAAAAACAAATAATAACCTTGTCCTACTAAGAGCTTACTGAAGTTTATTTATTAAGTATGTTTATTTTTTACAACATATTTAAATAATTTGCAGGAGATAAGGAAAAATGAAACTTATTAGGTAAAATTTATATTGTTTTAATATACTGCTTATTTAATAATTAGACAAAACTGTTATGAACTTATTTAAATATTGGCTAAATTTTATACAATTAGTTGTTTGGGTTTTAGTTTTTTCTAATGCTAATGCTTGCTATAAAAACCAAAGTGGGTTTCGTAAAATGAAAGAAGTAACGAATGAAGCCTATGTTTTAGGTACAGGCAAAAAGGCAGAATTAAGATTAGACATTTTAAATAAAGTATATGGCCCTAAAAGCCAAATGTTATTGGATAGAATAGTCTCAAATAAAACTAATTTGAGAATATTATCTGTTGGTTGTGGAACAGGAAATGTTGAAATTTTGCTAGCAAAAAGATTAGGAGATGCAGCAAAAATTATAGCGGTGGATATTAGTGAAGAACAATTAAGAATAGCAAAGAATAGGGCTAATTCTTTAGGTTTAAAAAATATAGAGTTTATAGTTAGCGACGTTTACAATTTAAAGAATTTAAAACTTGATAATTGTGATATAGTTTATTCTAGATTTTTGTTAATTCACCTTGAAAAGCCTGATTTAGCAATTTTTAATATGTTAAATATTTTAAAGCCTAATGGTATTTTGATATGTGAAGAAATAGTTCATAGCACAATGTTTTCTTATCCTAAAAATGAGTATGTAGATAAAGCGATTAGGCTTATTAGTGAAATTGGAATAAAACGTAATCTTGATTATGATTTAGGTTACAAGTTAATAGATTTATTAAATAAACAAAATATCTCTAAAACAGAGATAAATGTTTATCAACCAGTTTTTTCTAGTGGGTCAGAAAAGAATTTATTAGCTCTATCATTAAAAGAGGGAGCAAAAAATTATGTTAATTCAGGGTTGGCAACTATAAAAGAAATTGAAATTATATACAATAACATAAATTCTTATGCTAAAAGTACTAGTTCCATTATTGGTATGGCTAGTGTATTTCAGGTAGTAGGATATAAGAAATAATCTTCCTACTAATATCACTAATTTAAATTTAAAGTAATTAAATATTAATAAATATGATAAAAATGATAACAGAGCTACAAGCTTTGGCACAATCAGGTATTACTTATTCTAAAGATCAATTCGATATAGAGAGATACAAAAAAATTTTGATAATAGCTGCAAAACTTTTATCAAATAATTCAAATCATAAATATACAGATGTGTTGGAATTATTCACAAATGACAGTGGTTATGCTACACCTAAAATCGATTTAAGGGCAGCGGTATTTAAAAATAAAAAAATTTTACTTGTAAAAGAAAAAAATGATAATTTATGGTCTATTCCAGGAGGATGGGCCGATGTAAATCTTTCACCATCTGAAAATATAATAAAAGAAATAAAAGAGGAAACAGGTTTTGATGCTGTCATTTTAAAATTAATAGGGATTTTTGATAAAAGAAAAAACAACGGTATCATAAAATGGCCACACGTTTATAAAATATTTTTTTTATGTGAAATAAATGGTTGCCAGAGTGAATATTCAAAGGATGAGATTATAGATATCAATTTTTTTGGACTAAACAATTTACCCTCTCTTTCCAAAGAAAGAGTGAATGAAGATCAAATACAAAAATGCTTTGCACATTATACTAAAAAAGATGTCATGGCTGATTTTGATTAAGTTACAAATCTTCCTACTTTAATTCAGGTAATGCTAGGAAAATTATGCAAATTTTACTACAATCTTACCATAATATTTTTTTGTTTTTAATGCCATGTTATTGATTATTTTTAATCCTTTCTCTTTATCAACTATTTCAACAATGTATTTTGTAACTTTTTTTCTAAATTTTATATCATTTAATAATTTTATAGAATCTTTAAAGTCTTTATTCTTTGCTCCTAGGCTACCAACTAATGTAACATTTTTATTAGATATATTAGCTGATAAATTTAGTTCTTTATTTCTTATTTCATAAAGGGAATGTTCATTCTTATGAATAGCCCCAAAAAGTAATATATTACAAAATTTATTTGCATATGGAACTAATGCTTCTATATCTTGAATATTTATAAACGATTGTGCTATAATTATGGAATCAAAAAAATCATAATCTTTCTCAGAATCTAATTTTTGTATATCCTGATCAATTCTATCATGAATATAATTCAATCTTATTAAATCCCTATTAGATAATTTAACATCAGCTTTGTAGTATTTTAAAATTAAGAACATTAGATAACCAAAAGTACCACACCCATGAATTAGCACTCTTTTTCCTAAAATATCTTTTCCAGTAGGGAATAACCTTTTAATAGCATGCAAAGCACAAGCCAGAGGTTCTACACAAGTAAAAACAACAGATTTTGATGGTACTTTAATTAATGCTTTTTCCAAATTTTCTGAGGTGCCAGTTAGTAGTAGATATTCCGAAAAACCTGTGCCCCTTTCAATCTTTATATGAGGATCAAGTACAACATATTGATTAATAGGAATATTTACTGTTGTTGAAGTCTGGAGTATTTGTGCCAATAATTCATGACCAAAATCTCTTCTTGAAATTCTTTCGTTATTTATTTCTTTTATATCTGAATTACATATTCCACAATATATTACCCTAGCTAAGACATAATCCTTATTATTAATATTGTTTGTTTGAATTGTAGATAGTGTGAGTGAGACTCTTGTTTTATCGATAAAATACGAATTGCATTGTATAATCATTTGTAAATTCAAATTTTGGAATTTAATAGTATTTCTTTTAATTGATTTATATGCGTTGGTAAAGGGTAAAATATGTAGGATTTTAACCCTATAGATTTAGCACTTTCAGTATTGTTATAATTATCATCAATAAAAATAGTTTCATTGATATTTATTTGAAAATAGTCCAAGGCGTAATAAAATATTTCAGAATTTGGTTTTACCAGTCCAACGTTACAAGAAATAATTGATCCATCTATTAAACTAAATATATTAAAATTGTTCTGTATATATTCAAAGGTTTTGAATGGTAAATTTGATAAAAGAAAGGTTTGGTATCCACAATTTTTGGCAATCCATAATAGTTCAAAGCCTTCTTTAATAGGTCTTATTTCTTTTCTAATTACTTTTAAGATATTACTCAATTCTTCTTTTGCTATAAAACTTGAATTTTCTGATAGTATTATTTCAAGAAACTTAGATTCTTCTATAAGCCCTGAATCTGACATTGGCCAATTTTTATGATGCAAGAACTTGTCTATTATTTGATCAACTTTTGTTGAAGGATAATACTTTAGTAAAATCTTCTTATAGTTACATTCAAACAATACATTTATCAAGTCAAATATTACATTTTTTACCATACTCCATACCTATTTATCATCAGGACACCAAAAAAATAAAGTATCTAGTTTATTGTCTAAAAAAGCCTTTACAGGAGCCGTTTGAATATTTGAAGCTAAAATAGATGACGTTAGGATTTTTAATTTTTCTGTGCCTTGAATAATAAAAAAAATTTTTTTAGCTTTAAAAAGACTATTTAACCCTATAGTTAATCTCTGGCTTTCAGCTAGTTTTGATTGTACTAAAAACACATCTTCATTCCCATATAATAGTTCTTCAATATTAATAGCATCTGGAAAAATAGAAGCAGTATGTCCTTGTATACCTAATCCGAGTAATAGTATATCTGGTGAATAAAAATGCTCAGAAGTAAAAAATGATTTTCCTTTTATATTTATATTAGAATCTACTAATGTTTCTAAAGGATAAAACTTGGCTTTGCTTGCACTATTTTTTAAAAGGGTATCTTTAATTAAGTTAGTAGGACGTTTTATACTATCAGATTCTATAAGATATTCATCACAGGTTGTAATAACTATGTTTTGCCACTCAAAATTTTCTTTAGAAAGTAATTCATATAATAATTTAGGTGTTTTGCCGCCACATAACACTAACGAAACTTTATTTTGTTGGAAAAGAGAATCTTTTATTGTCTTTGTAAAAATAGATGCAATACTATTACACATTTCATTATAATTATTACTTAGGAGCATTCTCATATTTCATAATCTTTATTTATTATTGCATGGGATAAATCTAAGTTTTTTCATTATAAAGCTAAACTAGTATCTAAATTATTATTAACACTATAGTAAATAAAATTACTATATAAATCTTATACTAGGCTCTGTGTACATTTCTTATTGCTAACCTAAAATTAACCAAAGTGTGATAGTATAAATTTTCAACATAAAACACTATCACAATGAATTATTACATCAAAGAAGATGAATGGAAAGATATTTTTCAATTTTTAAGCTCAAGAAAGGACATTAGATCAAAAAAAGAAGCAAAATTGCGTATTTTTATAGAAGCTGTTTACTATATAATGCGCACAGGATGTCAGTGGCGAATGTTACCTACGTATTATGGTAAATGGCGATCAATTCATCAAAGGTTCAGTCGCTGGGTGACTAAGGGTATTTTTGAAGAGTTATTTAAATCTCATCATGACGAAGCAGATACGGAATGGATAATGATTGATTCCACAATAATAAGAGCTAATGCATGCTCTGCTGGATATCAGAAAGATTCTGGAGATGAACAAGGACTTGGTCGCAGCAATGGTGGATTCACAAGTAAGATTCATGCTCTCGTGGACGCTCTTGGTAATCCTCTGAAATTCATTGTTACTCCAGGGCAACGTAATGACATCACTCAAGGGGAAGATCTAATTGATGGATTTGAAAATACTGCAGTCATAGCTGATAAAGGATATGATAGCAATGCCTTGATTGATGCAATATATGCAAAAAGCTCAAGGGCGGTAATACCTTCAAAGAAAAATCGCAAAGTCAAACGAGAGCATGATGAAGATATATATAAAGAGCGACACTTAGTAGAGTGTTTTTTTAGTAAAATAAAATATTTTAGAAGAATATTCTCAAGATTCGATAAAACAGTAAAAAACTTTATGGGATTTCTTAATTTTGTAGGAGCGCTAATATGGTTACGCTAGAAATGTACACAGAGCCTAGAGTTTAACTTGTATTGTAATTACAAAAAGTGGTTCCTATTTTTATGAAAGAATATATAAGAGAGTGCTTAATTTCGAGAATGTAATACCAAATCCCATTTTTAAGTACTTTCTTCTAGCTCGTCGCTCACCTAACATGTAGTAGGCTTCGTGACTTGCTCCTAGTATTATTTAATTCTAGAGATTTGGTATAATTTGAGAATGTAAATTCTCTATATTCTTTGATAAATGCTTATAATTACCAATTTAAATAATTGGTAAAATCCTTAAAGATAAGAGTAAAGTTCTAGTTAATATCTGTCAATAGTTTTTTGGGGAGGATATTTGTGCTGGATAATTTTAGGCTAGTGGAATTAGAAATTATCGTTTTGGAAGAGACCTATTATAGCTATATATTTTTTCTGCAAGATTTTCTGATATACCTGGCACTTTTGCTAGGTCTTTTATACTTGCGTTCTTGATAGCTTCATAGGAACCAAAATAATTAAGCAGTAATTTTTTGCGATTTGGTCCGATTGATGGAATTTGATCTACTGCAGATGCAACAATAGCTTTAGACCTTTTTCTTCTATGGCCCGTGATGGCAAAATTGTGAACCTCGTCGCGTAGTAACTGTAAATATTTCATCACATCTTCGCTATTATCAAGAGTAAAACTCTCTTTGCCTATCATATGAAAAGTCTCAAAACCGGCATTTCTTTTTTCGCCCTTGGACATACAAACAAAAGGTACATTTATATTATGCTCAATAAATAAATTTGCCACAACGCCCATATGTCCTTTTCCTCCGTCAATAATAATCAATGAAGGGATACGATGAGGTTCGCTTGCAAATCTTTTGATCCTTCTGAGTAATACCTCATGAAGCATTTGGTAATCATCTCCTCCTGTTGCACTAGTATCTACTTTTAGAGTATATTTTCTATATTCATTTTTTTCAAGTCCATTAGGGCCAGCAACAATCATAGCGCCAATAGCAAATTTACCCATAATATGGCTATTATCATACACTTCTATTCTTTTTGGAATTTCATCTAAACCGAATATATTCATTACTCTTTCTAAAGCTTTGAGGTTTTTGCTATGAGATGCTATGTGCTTCTTTAGATTTTCAAGTGCATTTTCGTTTGCGTGATCTAATAATTTTTTATCTTGACCTGTTTTTGGTGTTTTAATTTTTGCACGACAGCCGTGGAGCCTGTATAAAGCATCCTCAATTGTTGCTTTATCCTCAAAATTAATATTTACTATAATTTTGCGAGGTGGGACTTTCTGCTGATAAAATTGCCCTAAAAAGCTCGATAATACTTCTTCATTTGTCGCTCCTTCTGCATGCCTTGGAAAATATATATTTGATCCATAATTTTGCCCGGCTCTGTAAAAAAAAATTTGCACTGAATATATGTTTTTCTCATTTAATACAGAGATTACATCAGCATCATCAATCCCATCTTTTGCGCTATATGAATTTACTTGAATATACGAAAGAGCTTTTAGGCTATCCCTTACTTCTGCCGCTTTTTCGAAGTTTAATTCATCGGCATATTTATTCATTGTTTTTGATAATATTTCCTGAAGAGCTGCGCTTTTTCCCTTGAGAAATTTTACCGCATTATCTACATTTTCTATATATTCTTGTTTAGAGATTTTGGCCACGCAAGGGCCTGAGCATGCCTTTATTTGGTATTGAAGGCATGGTCTTTTTCTTCCGGCAAAGTATGAGTCTGTGCAACCTCGAATTTTAAATATTTTTTTGATTATTTTTATAGTGCGCTCTACGTCGCCGTTAGATGCAAAAGGACCAAAGCAATTTGGGTCTTTAACATTTTTGCCTCGATATTTTAAAATTTGCGGAAACTCATGACTCATATTTATTTTGATAAAAGGGTAAGATTTATCATCTTTTAGTAAAATATTAAATCTTGGCATGTGTAATTTTATCAACCGCGCCTCTAGTAAAAACGCCTCTGCTTCAGAAGTAGTTATTTCATACTCAACTTTGCGAGCCAAAAAAACCATTCTTGCAAGTCTTGGCTGTAGGTCTTTTGGTTTAGTATAGTTTGTGAGTCTTTTTTTGAGATTTTTAGCCTTGCCTATATATAGTATCTCTCCCTTTTCGTCTATAATTTTATATATGCCTGGTTTCGTAGACATATCCTTGCAAAATATTTTAATAATCTCAGCGCCTTCCATATCACAAACTTTTTTTAATGAAATCTTTTGGATTTACGGCATGATTATTAATAATAATCTCAAAGTGTAAATGCTGGCCTGTTGAGGTGCCGGTATTTCCTTGAATGCCGATTTTTTGGCCCATATCAATTCTTTGGCCATTTTTTACTAAAATCTTACTCAAATGTGCATATCTTGTTTTAATTGAGGCTGAATGCCTAATAATCACTTGATTGCCATATCCTTTTGATCTTAATACTGACTCAACTATACCATCTGCAGAAGAATAGATTGCGCTTTTTTTTGGACCCGACAAATCTATCCCACTATGCCATGCAGCTTTTTTTTTGATCTTCAAATATCTTGGTCCGTAATTACTCGTCACAGCCGGCAAATACATAGGCACAAGCAAAGGGATAGTTTTTGTAACATTGTGCACATTTGCTAATTTTTGAAGATAATCTATTTTAGGGTCAAGTTGGTTTTGAGATTTTAGGTCTTTGTTTAATTTTTTAAGAAAACTAGCTTTTAGTATTTTGTGATGCGAGCCAATTTCCATCAGAAGATGCTCTAACATTAGGAGCTTATGATATGCATTTTGCCTAACCTTAAGACCTAAGCCCTGAGTTCTTGAAATTGTTGCAACAAAATGTGCATATTGCTTTCGCTCATTTATTATCCGCGGATAATACTTATTGAATAGTTTTGAGTCATTTTGTCTAGTACTAGTACCTACAAGGTCAAATTTTGCTATTATGTCGCCATTATCTATGCCAAAATCCCGCCATATTTTTTTTCTTATATCATTTGTAGAAATATGGTGATTTCGAAGGCCGCTACAAGAACTAACAAAAATACATAATAGCAAGTATAAAAAAAAATTATTTACTCTAGAGGTCCAAAATATCATCAGTTTGTCTCTAGCTTTCGAGTAAGTCTTTATGAAGTAACTGAACGAGTTTTTCAGTATTCGCGGCTTGAAGTATAATAGTGATCTTGATCTCAGAGTTTATTATATCAATTATATTTGCGTGATTTTCTTCTAGAAGATTAATGATACTTGCAACTAACTCAAGATTATTCATAATACCAGATCCTACTATTGTAATACTTGATATATTAGGTGTTTCATCAAAAAATATTCTCCTTTGCTCCAGGAATTTTCTTAAGGAATTTATAATATCTAGTTTGCAAATAACACTAATCTCGTCGCTATTAAATCTTAGTACTTGGTAGATACTTATACCTGAGCTAGCTAAATCTTTAATCAAATCAGTGTAGTAAAATGACTTTTTTATCCTTACAATATGCATATCTTTCAAATAGGCTATGCCAGATATTTTTTTTATTTCGTTGATGTTTTTCATAATTACTGTTCCTGATTTTTTTGTAAAGCTAGAGAATAATCTTAATGGAATATTGTACCTCATGCATATTTCAATCGACCTTGGATGAAGAACTTTTGCGCCACCTGAAGATAATTCTAATATTTCTTCAAAGCTTATTTTTTCTATAATTTTTGCATTATCTATTAGTCTTGGATCGCATGTATAAATACCCTCAACGTCGGTGTATATATCGCACGATTCTGCATCGAGAGCTGCTGCTATTGCAGCGGCGCTTGTATCTGACCCGCCTCTTCCAATTGTTGTAACACGATTTTCTCCGCTTAATGCCTGAAATCCAGTGACTACAGGTACTATATTTTCTTTTATAAGGTCAGTAATAAGTTTTGTTTCCACATTTGTTATAAGAGCAGAATTAGGGATATTAGTAGACCTCACCACTACTTGCCACCCTTGGATTGATCTTGCATTTATGCCCATATCTTGAAGAGCAAGAGCAAATAGACTTGCTGATAAAGACTCTCCGGTAGATAAAGCTGCATCATATTCTAATCCCTTTTCAACTATATCATTTTGACTGATTTCTCTACATAGATTTAAAATCCTATTTGTCATTCCAGACATTGCAGATACAACAACCACAACTTTTTTGCTACGAGAGATATATTCACTGACAATTTTTGCTGCATTTTTTATGAGCTCTACGTCGCCTAAAGAAGTTCCGCCAAATTTTAATAGCTGTATAGACATAATTTGATTAATATTGTAGTCTTTGAATAATACTAGTTATAGCAAAAATTTAATAATATGTCAGTTGTCAATAATCGAATAAAAAGGGAAATAGAAAAATTTACATCGATTGCTTCAAAATGGTGGGATAGTCGTGGGCCGTTTAAAATGCTTCACGAAATAAACCCGATAAGACTTGAGTATATAGTAAGCTCAATAGTTAAGCATTATGATGTAAAGGATAATAACTTTTTTACGAAGCTCTCTGTTCTAGATGTAGGTTGCGGAGGGGGGATAGCATCTATACCTCTTGCTAGATTAGGTTTTAAGGTTACTGGTATAGATCCTGGCGCCGAAAATATTGAGTCAGCAACAAATGCCGCAAAGCTGCAAACCCTAGATGCCGAATTTTTGTCTGCTTCATGTGAAGATTTGATTGAGCAAAAAAAGGTCTTCGATATTGTTCTTTGCCTTGAAGTACTTGAACATGTAGACAATCCAGAGAATTTTATTAAATCTTTGTCACAATTAGTCCAAAAAGATGGCATATTAATATTATCAACTATTAACAGGAACTTAAAGTCAAAATTACTTGCAATATATGCAGCGGAATATTTACTGAGGTTAGTCCCGGCAGGTACGCATGAGTGGCAAAAATTTCTTAAACCGTCAGAGCTAGTGAACTTTTGTGCCAAGAATAGGCTGAAGTGTTTAGATATTTCTGGAATGACTTATGAATTACTAAAGGGTAAATGGAAAATCACAAAAGACATAGATGTAAATTTTTTTTGCTCTTTTCGAAAGATCTAAAATCTAATCTGTTGATAATTATTCTATAAAATGGAAGAATATACAGAATAAACAATTTTAAAAAAGTGATGAATACAGTAGTCAGGACTTTTTTTGAGTTTAGTTCAGATGCAGAAGAAGAGATATTTTTACATTTCTATCCGATTATTGCTGATTTTATTGAACAAGACTCGATTCTTGAGGATAAGTTAGGCGATCAGGCAGACAAGCTATTTACAGCAAAAGATGCTGCGAAAATTTGTATTTCTATATTAGTGAATAGGCTAAGCCCAGCAAAATTACTTGCTCTATACGAGAGGTCAATAGGAACAGAAAGTCTAGATATTACAATTACCGAAATTATCATCGACTCTATTTATGATGCATCAAAGTTTAAGTTAGCACAAAATCCAGCTGATCAAACAAATCTTGAGCTGTTTAAGCATTTTGTCCAATATGACCAATTAATTGGCTTATTGTATTTATTCCAAGATGTAGCGATGAGCGTGATTATAAATTCATACAATAGGATGGAATTTGATAATAATGACAAACAAATAGGTATAATAAAAGAATTCATACCGTTTGTAGTATCAAATCTTGAGCAACTTGCAATATTGCAGGATTTTCAATCACCGGATTATCTTATCAAGTATTTAGTCAATAAAATTAAGAAATTTTTATCTCAAACGATTGACAGAGGAACGAGAGAAGTGATCTCAATTTTCTCTATAAAAGAAAGGGAGATGATCAATAAAATGGATTTATTCGAGATTAATAAATATTTAGTCTCAATAAATTCGCGTCATAGTAAAATTGATGAAATAAAAGACATTATAAAGCAGGCAAATAATCTACAATACTATCTAAAGGAAGTAGTAGCGATTGAGGATGCTCTTTCGCTACTGGACGAAAAATTAGTCAGTGATGCAGATTCATTTTCTTCATCGATCGATAGAATAGATAAAACGCAAAAAAAGATACTTTCTAAAAAATTCACTTTTTTGATGAAAATCATCTCTAATACATATGATGCAATGGACAGTTCTTTGGAATATACTAATCATGCAATTGCAATTAAGATTTGTTTATTATACAAAAACACAAAGGCTCAAAGCGCAATTAGCCAGGTTAATTGGTGGGCCTTAGAATTAGCATCGCTGGACTTAATAACCACGGTTAAGAAGAGCGATGCGGTTATTTATGGCGCGGTCAAGAACCTTGTTAGTAAAATTGCAGAACATAATGCCGCAAGCTTAGATCAGTTCGTGAAAAAAACATTAGACACGATTTTTCAGAATGCATCTGTTGACCAGATAATTTCTCTGTTTAACGGCGCACTTGCTTTGAATTCAGATAGAATATTCTACGCGATAGAAAACTCTGCATTGCGAGAGTTATCTGCAAGATCTAGCTTGTCAAATAGGTTTTTTTCCTTATTTAGTGATAAATCTTTTGGTGAAGAATGTTCAAAAGCATCAGAATTCGTAACTATCATAAAAAGAAAAAGATACAATAGAGTTTTATCCAGAACGAAATCAGATATCCTAGATCTCACGTTAGTGAAGTCGTCATATGACCAGCCTAGCTCATCTTCTTAAATGAGCCCTCTTACCCTCTTGATACATACTATCATTGCGAACTTGGGCAAAGAAACGACATGCTCCATTATTTAATTCTAGAGATTTGGTAATACATACGCTTTGCGCATAAGCCCCGCCATAAAATTCATATGTTCAGGTTTAATGTTGGAGATTTGGTATTATTTCGATTTGACATGAATTGCAATGTCAGTAAATTTTGCTGACATTTGCTGATTTTCTACCATCATGGAGATAAATTGATTTTTCAGTTCGGTATTTAGTTTTGACAAGATCTCTGTCTTGAAATTTAGCATTTGCCTATCTATATGATTTTTTGTTTGGGTTTTACGAAGCTCTATCTGCTTTTCAAGCTTCTGTTTTCTCGAATTTAGGTCAAATTCAATCTCTCGTTTTTCCTTATCGCTTATGTATTTTCTTTTGATGTGGAGTTGCGCGTAAAGTGATTTTGCCTCCTCATATTCTTTTTTTGCTTCTTGATAAATATTCTCAGCTTGTTTGAGGTTTTTTAATATTTCATCTTCCGTCTCTTTGATATTTGCGGACAAAAACCTTAATATAGGCCTCATAGCAAAGCTAATGAAGACTACAAAACAAAATCCTATTAATATATGTTCATCCATGGTGATATAATAGTTAGTTTTTTTGGTGTAGTGAGTATCCGGTGATTTTATCTATGAATAAAGCGAGCAATTTTTTGACCTCTTCAGCTATTTGCTGATCAATACTATGCTTTAGTTCTGAAAGTTCTTTTTTAAACTCAAGTAATTGAGTTTCTTGACTTTCTGCAAGAGCATTGAATTGTCTTGTGCAATCATTCTCAAATGCGTCTATTGCATTTTTATGAAGAGCGGCAGCTTCCAGGTGGATTTTTTTGATTTCCTCGGTATATTTTTTATTAAAAGCCGCAGACTCAATTCTTAATTTGTTTGACTCGTGAAGCAATGATTTGATTTTAGAACTTCTGGCGCTAATAGAATTTTCTATTCTCGGTATGAAGATATACTTCAAAGAAACATATATTACCGAAATGCAAAATAAGAGCCAAAAAACTTGAGAAGAATATGTGTCAACTTCGAGCTGCGGCATTACAGTACCTTATGTAAATAATAAAAGCATTGCTATCACGAATGCAAAAAGTCCCATAGCTTCGGCTAGGCCGGCTCCAATGAATGCGAATCTCTGCATCTGATCTGTTGCTGAAGGGTTTCGCGCGATAGAGCTGATTAAAGCGCTAAAAATATTCCCAACGCCTATTGCAGCACCTCCCATGCCAATAGCCATAAGTCCGACTCCTACAAATTTTAATGATAATAATTCCATAATTTTTACTCTCTAATATAATTAAACTAAATAACTCTTGATTTAATACCAAGTCCCATTTTAAATGACCAAATTTCAATGACCAAACTCAATGATCAGTATGAATTTGAGGCTAGGCTCGGTCCTGCGCGCGTACTTCCTGCGCACGTGTATTTATAAGCTTTGCCCATAAGTCCTGCCCTAAAATCCATATGTTCAGGTTTAACCATAGAGATTTGATATAATATAAAGATCTTATATCTCTTATACCAAATCCGATTGTTAACTACTTTCTTATAGCTTAATCACCTAAGATGTTTGACAGTCTTTTTAACTTGTTCCTGGTATTTAATACCAAATCCCATTTTAAGTACTTGCTTCCAGCTCGTCGCTAAAGGCTTACACGAGAGTAGGCTTCGTGACTTGCTCCTAGTATTATTTAATTCTAGAGATTTGGTATAACTAGCAATTTGTATATTATTCTGCTGTCTAAATATCGTCAAAATTCTCTAAGCTATTTCAGTGAAATTCATAATATACTTGCATAATATACTTGCGGTATTCCACAAATTTTTTCTCCAAATCCTACGATAATTAAAAGGTTTAATCCACTTGCTAAATACGCAGAATATATATGGGTTTACTCACTTTTTTGTGCGTTCCATAATTTTGCATTAGCTCAATCTAATGCTAGCTCAATCTAGTGACCCTGCACCGAGTCGCTTAAATATACAGATGATAAGACTGCAAATATATAAGCTTGTAAAATTGCTACGAAAAATTCAAACCCAATCAATACAATAACTAGAGCGAATGGAAAGATTTTGCCGTAAATAGGCATAATCACTATAAAGCCTGCTATTACCTTGAGTAGGACATGCCCTGCTACCATATTGGCCGCAAGTCTCAAAGAAAGGCTTACGGGTCTGGCTAAAAAAGCAAACAACTCTATAATTGCCATTAATGGCCTTAGCCAACTTGGCATTCCGCTTGGTACAAAAATTTCAAGGAATTTCATCCCCCTGAACTTAAAACCGGATATTATAATTGTAAAAAAAACTATTAGTGCCAAAATTAAAGTTACAATCAAGTGGCTAGTGACCGTAAAGCCGTAAGGTATTAATCCAAATAAGTTGGAGAAAATTATAAACAATAGTAAGGAAAAAACAAGAGGAATAAATGTCTTTCCATCAGAACCGGTATTCTCCAGAACGATTTTACTGACAAAATTATAAGCATTTTCACAAAAAATATGCATTTTACTCGGAACTCCTGTTACATTATTTTTTACACGCGAAAACAGTACCAAAATGCTAAAAGTTACAAGTAGCATAGTCGCAGAGGCATTTGTTATGCTAATATCATATCCGAACAATTCAAGGGGCATTATCTGTTTTATTGCGAACTGTTCTAAAGGATTATGGGTAGATGCATCAGACATTATTTTGTTTGTTTAAGTTGATACTAAATTAACAGAAGCCACTATAAACTAATTTAATAAACTATCAATCTCTTTAGATAAATTTTCAAAACTTACAGAACCTTTAATAAATTTGTTGTTTATAATTATAGTTGGGGTGCCTGTAAATTCTTTATGCAGAGTCACAAGCTTAGATTGATTGAAAATCTGTTCTTCGAGCAATTTATTATTTAAACATTTTTCAAATTGGTCTCTGCTTATTCCTCCTATTTGGCCAATGTTTGTAAGTATTTGCTTATAATTCCTATTATAAGCCCAAGCAGACTGTCTTTCAAGTAATAAATTGTGAAATAATTTCCTTTTCATCGGGCCTGCGCATCTAGAAAGTATAGAAGCGTCAAAATCTTGCTTCGAATTAATGAACTCTCTTGAGATATAAGTTATTTGGCCAGTCTCTATATATTTTTTAAGAATTTTTGGATAGACATTTTTATGAAAATAAGCGCATGTGGGGCAAGAGAGGGAAAAATACTCAACAAGAACAACCCTGGAGTCATTAGCGCCTTCAACTAAATCATTCTCATGTATCATGCATAGATTTTTGCTTATACTAGATTTGGACTGACCGAAGTCATCTGCTAGCTGTATATTATTTTTCGTTTGTTTATAGGATTCTCTTAAGATGTCTAGTTTCTCTGCGCTTTCTTCAGAGGAAAATGCGCTAGTTTTTAATACACCCCAAAAAAAAATTATTAGCAAAAGTATATGCAGTTTTTTTTTCATGATAACTCTAGTTGCCATATCAACATTATTAATTTAAGAAAAATAATGCCATTAGAAAATAGACTAGTCAACAACAATGAATCATAAACTCTTGACTTTTTTCATCAATAAGAGCATATATTCTATCTTAGAAACTGTCCGTGTCTATTACACTCTTCCGTATAATATAATTCTACCAGGTTTTATTTTAAAATAACAAGTTTTTCATGACAAATTTAAAAAAATGGCAAGTTAAGTAAAATTATAAATTTGAAAGACTCGTATTATTACACTTAATTTATGTGCGGAACAGAGGTTTCACTATAGCATTTTATTTGTTTGGTTTAATTTTGTAATCGGTGTAATATTATTAAGTGAAATGACTAAAGGGTACTCAATACAACTAAAATGAAAGAAATAAAATATAAACGTGTTTTGCTTAAACTCTCTGGTGAGGCATTGATGGGCAACAAGGGGTTTGGATTAGATGTGCAGACTCTACAGAAAATTTCTACTGATATCAAACACTCTGTAAGTCTTGGAGTCCAAATATGTGTTGTTGTTGGAGGCGGAAATATCTATAGAGGAGTTGAGGCAGGACTTGAGGGCATGGAAAGAACCGCTGCTGATTATATGGGTATGCTTGGAACTGTCATCAATGCTCTTGGATTACAAAATGTTATGGAGAGGGATGGTATATACACTAGAGTTTTATCAGCTATTCCTATGATGAGTGTTTGTGAGGCGTATGTTAGAAGAAGGGCCATAAGGCACATGGAAAAGGGTAGAGTGGTTATTTTTGCAGCAGGCACTGGTAATCCTTTTTTTACGACAGACAGTGCTGCTGTTTTAAGGGCCATAGAAATGAACTGCGATTTACTAATTAAGGGCACCCAAGTGGATGGAATTTATTCGGCCGATCCTAAGCTAAATCCTGATGCCATAAGATACGAGAATATAACTTACACAGAAGTTCTAAAGAAGAACCTTAATGTTATGGATATGGCTGCTATTGCTCTTGCGCGCGAAAATAAACTACCGATCAAGGTCTTTGCTCTCAAAGACGAAGGAAGTATAACTAAAGTTATCAAATCTCAGGGAAATTTTACAAAAGTTGTTGAAGGTTAAATTATGCATAAAGAAAAACTATTATCAGAATTACAAGAAAAAATGGCTAAAGCTATAAAAGTGTTAGGTAACGACCTAAAAGGATTAAGAACGGGACGAGCCTCTATTAATATGTTAGATCCCGTTGTCGTTGAAGCTTATGGCGACAGAATGCATTTAAGTTCGCTTGGCACTGTAACTACTCCAGATCCAAGGATGATAGTAATTCAAGTTTGGGACAAAGTCATGATTAAGCCCATCGAAAAGGCTATAATTGACGCAAATTTAGGATTAAATCCATCTTCTGATGGCCAGAATATCAGGTTGCCTGTTCCTCCTTTAAACGAAGAAAGAAGAAAAGAATTAGCAAAACTTGCGGCTAAATATGGAGAAAATGCTAAGATAGCCCTTAGAAATGTTAGGAGAGATGGTATTGAAGAGGCAAGAAAACTAGAAAAAGCCAGTCTGATAACCGAGGATGGGCTTCACTCTATCTCAGATGAAATACAAAAGCTTACTGATAAAGAAGTAAAGAATATTGATCAGATAGTAAAGACCAAAGAAAAGGAAATAACAGAAATTTAGACTCCTCTTGAAAGAGTAATAATACCAAATACAATCATTTACATTGTGACTAGTGAGTTGCTCCTAGCAACAATTTATTTTAGACTTGCGATAAGTATTCATACCAAATCTCTAGAATTAAATAATACTAGGAACAAGTCACGAAGCCTACTCTCGTGTAAGCCTTTAGCGACGAGCTAGAAGCAAGTACTTAAAAATGGGATTTGGTATCAGCAGTTCCTTAAGCGAAAAAGACCAGAAATTCATTTACAGAGTTTAATTTGATCAATCGCCTTATAAAATAAAAAGCTAACAATATGAAATTTTCTGAAATAGATAAAAAATGGCAAAATATTTGGCAGGAAGCTAGATGTTTTGAAACTGAAATCAATGATCAAAAGCCCAAATACTATACTCTTGAGATGTTTCCTTATCCATCAGGAAAAATTCATGTAGGTCATTTACGTAACTATTCCATGGGGGATTTAATTGCACGTTTTAAAAGAGCATGTGGTTTTAATGTTTTATATCCTATGGGCTGGGATAGTTTCGGCCTGCCAGCTGAAAATGCTGCAATAAGCAACAATACTCATCCAAAAACTTGGACTCTAGAGAATATCGATTTCATGAAAAGCCAGATAAAGCTAATAGGTAATAGCTATGATTGGCGAAGAGAGATCACAACTTGTTTGCCGGATTATTATAAGCATGAACAATCTTTTTTTATTAAATTGTTAAATAAAGGTATAGCCTATCAAAAGGAGTCTATAGTAAACTGGGACCCTGTGGACAAAACTGTACTTGCGAACGAGCAAGTTGTGGACGGTAAAGGATGGCGCAGCGGTGCATTAGTAGAAAAAAAATCATTGAAACAATGGTTTCTTAAAATCACTAATTATGCTGATGAGTTGCTTGAGGAACTTGAGAATCTTGAGGGCTGGCCAGATAGTGTACGCACCATGCAAGCAAATTGGATAGGTAAGTCTTATGGAGCAAACATTAAATTTAAAATTAAAGACTCAAGTTCGTATATTGAGGTATATTCTACGAGGCCTGAAACTCTATATGGTTGTAGTTTTATTTCGATAAGCTACGATCATGATATATTAAAAGAAAAGCAACAAGATGCGGAAGTAAAACAATTTATACAAAAATGCCAAAGAGCAAGCCTTACTAACACGGATATCGAAAAATCAGAAAAAGAGGGAGTAAAGACAGTTTTTGTCGCACTACATCCTTTTGATGAATCAATTGAGATACCAGTATTTATAGCAAATTATGTACTAAAAGATTATGGTACTGGCGCGGTGTTTGGGTGCCCTGGGCATGACGAGAGAGACTATGAGTTTGCTATAAAATACTCGCTACCAGTCAAATATGTTGTTGAGCCGTTTGATGAAGACCCAGACAATAGTACAGTTTATACAGGGCCAGGAAAAATGATAAATTCCCATTTTTTAAACGGACTAGACGCCACAACTGCAAAGGATATTGCAATAAAAAAACTAGAAGAGCTAGGTTCAGGAACGTCAAAGTCGAACTATAAATTGAGAGATTGGGGCATATCCCGCCAAAGATATTGGGGCTGTCCAGTACCAATTGTTCATTGTAAAGACTGTGGTCCAGTTGCCGTTCCGGAAGAAGATTTACCAGTAACTCTTCCCGATGATGTAGAATTTACCGGACTTGGTAATCCTCTGGACAAACACCAAGCTTGGAAGCATGTGAAATGCCCATCTTGTAAGAAAGATGCTATAAGAGAAACTGATACTTTTGACACTTTTTTCGAGTCTTCATGGTATTTTGCAAGATACTGCAGCAATCACTCGAATAATATGGTAGACAAAGAATCGGCTGATTACTGGCTTCCAGTTGATCAGTATATAGGGGGTATAGAGCACGCAGTCATGCATCTTCTATATGCAAGATTTTTTACAAAATGTATGAACGAAGAGGGCGTAGTATCAGTGCGCGAGCCCTTCAAGAACCTCCTAACTCAAGGTATGGTTTTGCATGCATCATATAAAAATCCAAATGGAGAATGGGTGTATCCTGACGAAGTTGTAAAAACAAAAGAAGGCCTTGTTCATAAAACTACCGGAGAGAAAATCACTGAGCATAAACTCGAAAAAATGAGCAAAAGCAAAAAAAATGTTGTTGATCTTGATAGTATTATTAGGGCTTACGGTGCAGATACAATAAGACTCTTTATTCTATCTGATAGTCCGCCCGAGAGAGATCTTGAGTGGTCTGCAACTGGAGTTGAGGGGTGTTGTAAATTCCTTTTTAAACTTTATAATTTTTCAGAAAAGCTAACAAGATCATCTTTTATAGATCAGATAGATGCTGAACTTAATGCAAAAACTCATGTAACAATAAGGGATGTTACTTCTGATATAAATAATTTTCATTTTAATAAAGCAATAGCAAGGATTAGAGAATTATTTAATGATCTTGTGGATATTGTAGATAGCATAAAACAAGATCATGCGTCCTCTACAGCCAAATTTGCACTAAAGACGATTATAAGATTGCTCAATCCATTTTGCCCTCATATTACAGAAGAAATATGGTCGATTATTGACGGAGGAGAAATTCTTGCTAAGCAGGACTGGCCGGAATATAAAGAAGCATTTTGCAAAAAAACCAAAGTAAATCTTGCAGTACAAATAAATGGTAAGTTACGAGCGACATTTCTTACCACTCCTGATACAGAGGAAGAAGAGCTCAAAAAAATCTGCATCAATTTACCTGAAATCCAAAAACACATAGAAGGAAGAGAAATTGCTAAAACTATTGTAGTTCCAGGCAAAATTATAAATTTTGTTGTAAGATGAAGTTTTTCTTGAGGCTTTTAAGCTGTATTTTGGTATTTGTCATGACTTATGGATGTAAAAACTTCGAGATAGCAGATAGCGGTGTGCTAGAACAACTGTCTGAGGTGCGGTTGGATATGGTCGCAGATGACATAGAGACATATGAGTTTAAAAGGCATTTAAGCTATTTACTTGGAAATAACAGCAAAGCATTTGGAAGATATAAATTAAAAGTGGATTTTGAAAAGAATTCATCGACTATAGCAATCCAAAAAGATTCTGATAATTTAAGAGAGAATATAGAATTTAAAGTATTTTTCAAATTATATGAGGTTGGTACAGATAAGCTTTTGTACTCTGGCAAGTTCCGCCAAATAAACTCTTATAATGCTTTATTTTCACCTTACTCAACCAATCTTGAGATCGGCCAAACTAATATCAACTTATATAAAGCATGCGCCGAAGAACTAAGGCGTAAATTAATAATTTTTCTCAAAACAAAAAAATAGACCACTTTCGAAACTTTGCTTTCAGATTGAGAATTGCTGTACCCTGGCAAAAGAAAGAGATCCTCATGTACTTGTAACCCCGGTTTTCCCATCCGTATGCCCCTATCACTTGTCTGCCTCGAGAGAGTTTCGAAAGAGGTCTATTACAAAATATCTTTAAAGAAAATAATCTTAGATTTTATAAATCTCAAATCTCAACCAGATTTCTATTGAAATCTCTTTTATAAATTGTAAAATATCTTTAAGAAACATAATCTCTTTAAAGAAAATAATCTCTTTAAAGAAAATAATCTTAGACAGAAAATAATCTTAGATTTTGTAATAAATAGCAAAATATATATTTCAAATTATGGCTAAAAGAAAAATATCATATGGCTAAAAGAAAACTATCAGATCCACAATCATCATCATCAGCTGCTGCATCAATAGCTTCATCATCATTACCAGGGGCATCAAAGCACTCATCATTAGCAGATACATCATCATCAGCTGTATTATCATCATACTCACCATTAAAGATCCAAAGTTCTTTCGAAACTTATCAAATGATTAATGACACTTTACAGGAGAGATATGCAGATCCTACTTTAGATGTTATAGTCTTTTATGTTGAATTAGCTACGTTGTTGACTCGTCGCTCACCTAATACTCATAGGCTTCTCTCCTCGCGCCTAGTATCTAATCCAACCTAAAAGACTATACATTTAAGATGTTATTTTGTAGTAATGAGAATAAGGACATACTGATTAGTCTTGTAAATAGTTTACTTGAATTTGAGGGAGACAGAGAAGTAGTAGAAGTGTCAATAGAGTCTCCAGAACTACGTACATCTTATATCTC
>JANRKH010000018.1:0-121370 GCA_033763595.1 Rickettsiaceae bacterium | reverse complement strand
AGCTCAAGAACAAAAACAGGAGCAGGAGGAACAGGACTTGGTCTTTCTATCGCAAAAGAAATAACAGATGCTCATAAAG
Source organism: Rickettsiaceae bacterium (assembly GCA_033763595.1). Lineage (GTDB taxonomy): Bacteria > Pseudomonadota > Alphaproteobacteria > Rickettsiales > Rickettsiaceae > JANRKH01. The sequence continues at coordinate 121,291 of JANRKH010000018.1, read as the reverse complement.
GAAAAATCTGGGTAGAAAATATAATAGAAGAAAACACGGAAGAAAACGGAAGAGAAAACACGGAAGAAAACACGGAAGAAAACACGAAAGAAGAACAAAATCTACCAGATTATACTACACAAGAGATAGAAGTAACAAAAAACGATAATGATGAAGATAATGGTGAGGATAATTACAAGGATAATGGTGAGGATAATTACGAAGATAAATACGAAGATAATTATGACTATGATAGATTCAAACCAACCTCTCTCCTAGATAAAAGAATAAAGGGCTGCATATTCTATCTATGGCTACCTCGGTAGAGAGATGAGAGTATGGGTATTTATTAACTAGATTCCCGCCTCCGCGGGAATGACAGAGACGTTGTCATCCCCGTGAAAACGGGGATCTAGTAAACTTGTCATCCCCTCGAAAGAGGGGATCCAGGAAACTTGTCATCCCCTCGAAGGAGGGGATCCAGGGAATATTATCCTTCTAGATTCCCGCCTCCGCGGGAATGACAAAATAGGGCGCGGGAATGACAAAAATGGAAGCGGGAATGACAGAGAAGAGACGCGGGAATGACAAAAAGGAGACGGGAATGACAATTATGGTGTCATCCCCTCGAAAGAGGGGATCCAGGAAACATGTCATCCACTCGAAGGAGGGGATCCAGTAAACATAAGTCTTCTAGATTCCACATACACGTGAATAGTTTGTTGCAAAAAAGTTATATATTAATTTATTGATTAGAAAAATATTACTGAAATTTGACTAATATGCCATAAATAACATAAACTCTGTTCATAGGAAAAAAATCTGCTAGGTAAGCACATTTAACAATCCAAGTAGGAGAATATTATATGAGTGGAATTAAATCAACCCCGGTTACACTTCAGGCAAAATATGGAGTGAACCAAGCAAGGTTAGACATGACAGCCGCTGCAACGAAATTTGCAACAGGTAGAAAATATGCTAAGCCTTCTGAAAACGTTTTCGCTAACTTAGAAGCATCATCAAGTGAATCAAGATTAAAATATACAGACTCAGCATTTTCGAATTTGCTAAGACTTGAAAGTGCTCTGGTAAACAGAAACGGTATGTTGCAAACAATGAAGGAAGGCGTTCAAATGCTTGTGAACATCGCGCTTCAGGCTGCAGGTAACTTACCAGAAACTCTAAGGGAATCAAGTAAATCAGCTTTTGATCAAATTCTAAAAAGAGTTGCAAATATACCTGAAACTGCAGAATATGCTGGTATCAAACTTTTAAACGGTACATTTGGATCTGCAAGTGACTTAGCAAGTGGTAATCCAATATATAATGCACGTCCAGTACAAACAGCTGCTCTTTCGACGATAGTGACAACGCATACTAGAAGAACAGGTACATTAACATTTGCAGCAAATACGCAGCTTAACGATACATTTACTCTTGGATCAGGTGTTGATGCGATTGTATTTACTTTTAAAACTGCAGATATTGACGAAACACAAAACCAAATACTAATTGGACCTACCGCGAATGATACTGCACTTAATACACTTAAGGCTTTAAATAAATCAACTCATAATACAGTGAAAAAATTTGGGTACGAACTTACTTCTTCAAACGTTATTACTCTCACTCAGCTCACAGTATCTGATGAAACTATGACAACTGCTGACTTCCAGTCATCAAGTACCGGCGTAAGATTGACCCATGCATTTACTGCAGGCCCTGGTTTTGCTGGCGTTTCTGTTAATACTGAAAAATATGTTGGCAATAGCTTACTTGGTCAAGTTGGACCTATCGCTCTTGTAAATGTTACTACTGGCGTAGGTACTTCTGCTACATGGCAAACTTATAGAGATGCAGTGGGATTTACTTCTATACCAGCATTAGGAGCAACAAACGCGAACGATGCACTTGCAAAGTTTTCTTTCAAAATTGGTACTGACGATTATTATGGCTATATTCAAACTCAAAACGCCGGTGCTGTTTCAGGTATAGATAATACTATGTATTGCATAAAAGCGACTGATGATACAGGTGGAAATATAACTGGTAAAGTATTTACTATGTACATGCAGGCCAACCAGGTGCTTAACACAGCAGGTATAAATGCATTTATCTCTGGTTTTAATACGGATGCACCAAAGCTGAAGTTTAAACAAAGTAATTACATGAAGATTGATACAACAGGCGGTGAAATCAGTGTTAATAACGTGTCGATCGGATCTGTAACTGGAATGACTGCGGTTTTAACAACTGACAAGTTTACAAAGTTAAAAGTAACAAATGTTTTATGTAATACTAGCGGTCTTACTGTTACAATCACTGATGGTGACGGAACAGCAAAGGATTATACTGTTGCTCTTCCAGCATCTAACGTATTTTCTAGAGGAACCAAGTATTCGCTAACTCATGCAGCTTCGAGTGATACTTTAGATATTACATTCGCAAGTGACGTTAATGCAAGCTCAGATGATAATAGAAAGGCAATTTCTAACTACATTAGAAATGCTCTTGGATCACAAGAATCAAGTACATACATCGTAGGTACTGATGTAAGTCAAACATTATCTGTGTCATTACGTAATATGACATGGTCTGTTCTTACTGGTGGTCAATCTATTTCAGTAGATTCGCAGTCTAATGCGAATACTGCAACAATAATACTTAGTGATATTGTGAATGTTATAAGCTCTGAAATCGGAGATACTTCAGCTATCGAAGTAGCTGTAGGAAGCTTGAAGCAGCAGCTGATTGTTTCGCAGCAAACTCTTTCTGCGTCATTGCAAGATTTGATCGGAATAGATATTACAGAAGCTAGAACCGAGCTTGATTATGCGATGCAAACTTTCCAAGGTTGTATAGGTGCTATGTTAGCTGAGCAAAGAGCAAACGCTGAACTAAGTAAACTTATAAATTAAAGTTCTTATATCTAATTACACTTAAGAAAAAACCACGGTACTTTGAAAGTCCGTGGTTTTTGTTTTTTTGCCTATAGGTATCCGTAAAAATGTAACATATATAATTATCTCTAACTCACATCTTAATTTTTCTTGGTAAATTAGTCATAGATATATTATTCTTTAAATAGTATATAAATTGGTGAAAAAAGATGTTTAGGAATAAAGCTAAGACTAAGCAAGATGCAGTAGACAAATTGTCAAGTTTGCTGACGGGGGCGGATTTATCTCGTGATCCTGCTGCGACACAAGCAGAAGAGCTATATAAGCAAATTAACGATCCAAATGCTAAGACCAATGAAGGAGCGCCTTTGCTAAATTCCGCTGTTGCATCAAGAAACATAGCGAATGTGAGTTTTCTAATTAAAAAAGGAGAAGACCCAAATGCAAAATCTAATTATGGCATAACTCCATTGCATTTAGCACTTATCGAGCAAAACTTCGAAGTATCTAAATTACTACTCAAAAATGGAGCGAATCCGAATCTTCAAGGTCCTCAAGACAAGAGTCCTCTTGAAAGTGTTCTTGGGTATAACACTCCCGACGAAACTAAACTAATGCAAGTTAGTTTGCTACTAGCGTACGGCGCAGATCCTTTGCCATTATTAAAAGGCCAAGAACGCATAACAACTGATAGAAATGCAGGCGATACAACCAAAGCCATGGCCCAAGAAATTAATAAATATATCGACTTTTACAAAAAGGACGCAATAGGAAAAATATGTTATAAAATAATCAAAGGACGCAAACCTTTAGAGCAAGATCTACAAAAACTTAGAGCTTTTACAGAAGATGTAGAGGCAGATGAATGGAAAAAGAAGCTAATAACAAATTTACAAAAACGTCATAAATTCAAGTTTTCTGAAATTAAGAAAGAGCAGTCTGCAATCTTTAGAATGATTCTGGGTCAACTCAAAAAAATAACAGAAGCTTTTAGCTTTACAAACGATGCAGTGACGAGTTACAGAAGCTTGACTGACCTTTCTAAAACAAGAACATCAGTCAGCGAGTACAAAAGAGGTTCAAGTGACACATCAACTCTATCTGAGGATTCGCAAGGAGATTCTTCATATTATGGTTCACAGTCGGATTCACAAAGATTCCGATCAAGTTCAACTGTATCAACATTAACAAGTGAAAGTAATCACTCGCAAAGCTCGAGTAAGAGCGATAAACAAGAGACAAGTAAGCCCTCATTTGCTTCAATGCCAAAGAGCGGGATTGAGCCTAAAGTACGTTCTCATATTCTTAATAGCGGACGCACGAAGAGTTATGCAGAAAATAATACAAATGTACAGATTAAGGAAAATTATCTTGGTGAGAAAAATCTAAGGAATGTTACCATAACTGTTAAAAGTGGGCCTGCGTGTGTTTATCTTGGATTACAAGATGAAAACGGAAAGCAAATACAGGGAAGAGCATTTTGCCTAGAGTTTGATGGGGAGGGAAAATTTGTGTCCTCAGAGCCAGATGTAAAAGGAAAAAATTTTAAAATAAAAGACGGTTCGGTATTTGCAGCGATTAGTGGCGAAGAGATACGTCTTCCTATTTCTCCTCAATATTTTAAGGAGCTTGGAGGAAAGGCGCAAGAGCAAGATAAAGATACAGTTGTGAGACGTGCTTCAAAAGAGATAATGAATAGTCTCTCTGGCAGAAGTACTACAAGTGTTGGTTCAGATACCGAATTGGAAACGGGAAGTAACGTTAGTTCAGGCAGTAGTGTTAGACCTCGAGGTACACCTTCAAGAACAGGAAGTACTTCTTCAATATGGAGTAATGAGTTATAATGCAAAATAAAAACGCAATTATTACTGGTTCAACAAGTGGAATAGGGCTTGCGATAGCCCATTCTCTTGCAGAAGAGGGGGTGAATATTATTTTCAACGGCTTTGGAGATAAAAGCCAAATAGAGGAAATCGTAAATTCTTGTGCAAAGAAGTATAATGTTAAAGCATTATACTTAGACGCGGATATGAGAAAACCTAGCCAGATCAATAATATGATAGAAACAACGATTAAACAACTTGGCTCGGTTGATATATTAGTTAATAATGCAGGTATTCAGTTTACTTCGCCCGTGGAAGATTTTCCAGATGATAAATGGGATGCAATTATTGCAACTAACCTTTCCAGCGCATTTCACACGATCAAAAGCGCTCTACCTTACATGAAAAATAATAACTTTGGCCGCATTATTAACATCGCATCCGCTCATGGTCTTGTCGGCTCTGTGAATAAATCGGCTTATGTTGCAGCTAAACACGGGGTCGTAGGACTTACAAAAGTTGTTGCGCTAGAAGTAGCAAAATCGGATATTACATGTAATGCTATATGTCCTGGCTGGGTTTACACGCCTTTGGTTGCAAAGCAAATAGAGGCAAAAGCCAAAGAAAAATCTATTGCGATAGAAGATGCAACAAAAGAGCTTCTTGCTGAAAAGCAACCGTCAGGACGCTTTGTAACACCGGAAAATATTGGCGCACTTGTGTGTTTTTTATGCGGACCTAACGCGAATACTATGACAGGAGAAATTATAAGTATAGACGGAGGCTGGACAGCTCAGTAGAGTTTTTAATGGTTATACTCTATAGGGTAAGTTTGATCTATCGTATTTGCTTTTGCAAGATTGTGAGTGAAGAGTATGTGAGGAATTGATCAAATGGGCTTCTCATCTTAAGGATAAGTTATATTAAAGTGGTTTTTAGCTATGTTTAACAAAGAAAAAAATAATAAAAATCCTAGTTATCAAATTAACACACAATTACCAACTGAGCCCGAAGCATCAAGCCTCGAGCAAAAGCCTTGCGAAAACTTATTAATCCACGATTTGCTGGTAAGCGCGGGAAAGTTCATCTATTCTTACTTCGAAGAAGAAGCGTCAAAAGACCAATTAGACAGGGCTATTTTGGCTGCGCGAGAGACATATTGGCAGAATTGCATAAACAAGGAAGTAGGAGTAAAGGAGGCGAGAAAAATTTTAGAACAAGACCTAAAATCCCCAATTTTTTGTAACACAGAAGTTATATACTCTCATCTCTTTAACGAATATCATGACGTGGAGATAAAAGCATTGCCAGGGCGTATTTTTAGAGACGATAAAGCTATTAGCATGGTCCTCTGCGCATCTATCTCAATTGCAGTTTTAGGAACTACATTCGCTTTGTACAAAAGTTGTATTCATGATTATGCTGATTTTGGAGAATATAACTTGGATAATTGCTAAGTAGACCTCCAAGTTTACAAAGAAAAGTAAAGCTGGATCGCGTCGTTTCACTCGCGATGACTGGTATCGCTATTTCAGGGATGACATCGGTACTGTCATTCCCGCTTCCTCTTTTGTCATTCCCGCGTCCCTTTTTGTCATTACCGCGGAGGCGGGAATCTAGAAGAATTATACTCCCTGGATCCCCTCCTTCGAGGGGATGACATGTAAAACTCACGGGGATGATACATTATACTGGATCCCCGTTTTCATGGGATGACGTAATAACTTTCATTCCCGCTTCCTCTTTTGTCATTCCCGCGGAGGCGGGAATCTAGAAGAATTATGTTTCCTGGATCCCCTCCTTCGAGGGGATGACAATGTCGCTTTCGAGGGGATGACACCATAATTGTCATTCCAGCTGCACTTCTCTGTCATTCCCGCTACCACTTTTGTCATCCCTGTAAAAGTTCAGTATCGCGGTGACAGAAATGATACCGTGTTAAGAGTCAACAATAAAATGGTATTACTTTTTTATAACTATACATTTTTGCATTTTTAAATTCAATTTTCTGCATAATAATTTCGCTGACTTAAACTCAGAAAATGGACCAACAAGAAGCTCGTAATTAAACACAGCATTAGAGGTCTTATTTTTGAATTTATTTATTATATAGCTATGTGAGTCCAGAATATGTTTGTTTATATTTTTTATTTTTGTCCACTCATTTTTTGCGTCTAGCTCATCCCAGTATATTCCAAGATGTGCATAATATTCCTTCAAAACAGTTTTTTTTGGCGTCTGCTCTAAGTTCTCATTTATGTTATGGTCATTTTGTTCCCTCACAATAATCGATCCAATTGCACTTGAATCTTTATCGGTTATGTCCTTTAACCCACTCCAAACATCTGGCATATTCTGCTCTAGAGCAGACTCATTAGTTGTTTCATCAATATTAAATATATTTTTTTGATCATGAGTCTGGATTGCAATAGGGTCTTCAGGTTCAGGGAGAATATTTATACTATCCTTATCGTGAAGTTTTCCAGAAAAACCTTCATAAATCATTTTCTCACGATCTTGTGGTTGTTTATTGCTATTTGAAGAAATTATTTGCTTGAAAGGTTTTTTGTGCGGTGAAATTAATGGTATGAACTTTTGCTGACCAGACAAATAGTAGAATAATGACGCTAAAACTATACACATTAAAAAGAAGGATAAAATAATCCTGACTTGCATATTTTTCTACCGATTTATCTGTGCTGAGATTGTTGTTACACTGCTTATATAGGAACTGCTTTTTGAACATAAAACCAAAAGCAAATCTTGGATTACAAGGAATATATTTGGCCAAATGTGGCAGATGCACCTGTGGCAGATGCACCTAGTAAGACTCAGAGCTTAACAAAATATCACAATAAGTACAATCTTCTTTTGTGTCAAATCTCATTTTAAATACTAAAATTCCCCCCAAAAATCCTGAGGTGCATCTGAGGATCCATTTAAATCTAAACTATTATTTTCAAATTCGTTAGTATCATTGAGTTTTACTCCTAAATTCTTGGCGCGATCTATGTATATATCCGTAAGATTTTTAGAACATATAAGTAATTTGTTTGACAGATACTCTCTTGTGATCGGATCTTCCTTTTTTTTGCTTAAGTAATGTTTGATTGATTGTTTATCATAAGTAATCATGGCAGTTGATCCTTTGGGCCTGAAAAATACTGGCTCTTTTGTTAGATCAAGAACTATAGGACATGATAATTCGTCGATAGATGCGCTCATAACCCTATCTTTAACAAAGAAATTATCGAATATTTTTCTGATTTTGTTACTTGATATATAGTCAAAAGTGTTATTTCCAGCGTAATCTTTAATCTTGAAGTTCGCGCCGGCTTCAAGGAAGATTTTAACCAAATGCTTTTGTTTATGAGCAAGCAAATGCATCAGGAAAGTTGCTCCTGTTTCGTCCTGATGATTTATATGATCTCTGGAAAATTTTTTTAGTATCGCGTTTATAATTTTGTCTCTAGATTCGCACGTAACAAATTTATGATACTTATAGAAATTGTTAACTAGTTTATCGATAAATTCTATGTCAGCATAATCATAAAGTTTGATTTTCTTTATAAGTCTATTGACCGATTTATGTTCATTATCTAGTTTTTCGCCCTTCAACTGATTGGCTTTAGCTTTATGCACAGCGCTCGCTGAATATACATTTTTTCTTTTAGGCTGTTTTGTCATATCCTATCCTGTCTCCTTCTGATAATAGAACTAACAATAAAAAAACTTTTAGTCAATAAATGTAGCTTTTCATGAAGTAATATATCTATATACATTTGTTTATAGACCTCATTAAATACTATGATTGTTACGTAATGGATAATTTTTCTGGATTATCTTGAAAATATAGCGTATATTGCATTCGCCTACTTTAGGCTTTGAATGAATATACTATCCATACTGCAAGAGTTGCGTTGAGATCTTGTAATCTTGATCTTATAATCTTGATCATATAATGTTGACTTATCATGGGCTTGAGATCTTGCGTGGCCATCCATTGAAATTAATCTCAACGTTTTGGTCATATTATTTATAAATATACTTAAAAAGATATATTAGGTGGAGAGAATTGACTGAGGCAAGATATAAACTTGTAGGTAAAAAAGTAGGTGAAAAAACTTTGAGATTACAAATGTGTTATTAGTATGACATTGATAGGATCTTTTTCCAAGCGCGTTTTATGTACTTGCAAAATTTGTGTGAACATCTTCAGGAAATGCGAAATCACAGGGTTACAAATTTTTAATAAACGCCTAGTATTATACCAAATCTAAGAATTAAATAGTACTTAAGAGCAGGCCCCAAAGCCTACTATATGTTCGGTATAAGGCGAACTGGATGTAAGTTGTGAAAAATGGGATTTTGTATTACGTCGTAATCAAAAAAAAATTAGATATATTAGGAGAAACAGTGATTTTTAAGAAAAATAAAGAAAATCTATTATTTGTCCCACTTGGTGGGTCTAACGAAATTGGAATCAACGTAAATCTTTACCATTACCAAGGAAAATGGCTAATGGTTGACTGCGGCAGCGGCTTTGCTGATGATTATCTGCCGGGAGTGGATATGGTAGTTGCTGATATGGACTTCATCATATCAAGAAAAAAGGATTTGGTTGGAATAGTTCTTACTCATGCGCACGAGGACCATCTAGGCGCTGTGCAATATTTTGCAAATCAACTCGCCTCAACTATTTATGCTACGAATTTTACAGCAAATTTTCTTAAAATGAGACTTGCAGAAAATAACCTAGGTAAAAATATTGTAGTACAAGAGGTGAAGCCAGGCTCAACATTTGACCTTGCTCCATTTTCAATTGAAATGATCGGAGTTACTCACTCTGCGCCTGAAATGCAAGCTCTAATGATTAGGTGCGGAGGAGGCAAAGTTCTCCATACAGGGGACTGGAAATTTGATCCAGATCCCGTTGTTGGACCGACTTCATCTTTAGAAGCATTGAGAAAATGTGGTGATGAAGGTGTTGACGCTCTTGTGTGCGATTCTACTAATGTATTTAATGAAGAAGCATCGGGTTCTGAGGGTAAATTAAGAGAAAGCCTGATTGATATTATTGCTGGCTGCAAAAAAATGGTAGTGTGCACTACATTTGCCTCGAATCTTGCAAGGCTTGATAGCTTAATTCATGCCGGTACGGTGACAAAGAGAAAAATAATACTCTCTGGTAGATCCATGCATAGGATGTATGCAGCAGCACAAGAAAGTGGATATCTTACAGACAAGCACACAATTCACGATGAAAGGGATGTAGCTAGATTTGATAGAGAAGAAGTGTTAGTGATTGGCACTGGGTGCCAGGGAGAGCCGCTCGCTTCCATTTCCAAAATCGCAACTAACTCTCATAATAACATTAGGCTAGCTGAGGGTGATACTGTGATTTTTTCTTCGAAAATTATTCCAGGCAATGAAAAAAAGATATTTCGTTTGTTTAATAGTTTTGTAAGACGTGGGATTGAGGTCATCACTGAAAGAGATCATTTTGTTCATGTTTCTGGACATCCTGCATTACAAGAACTTAAAATGATGTACGAACTTGTTCGCCCGAAAGCTGTTATTCCTGTTCATGGAGAAGCAGCTCACATACATGAACATGCTAAATTTGCCCGTAAGTGCGGAATAAAAACGGCCATAGAAGTAGAAAATGGATCGGTTGCCCTTATTTCAAGTACTACGTGTGAAATTATAGATAAAATTGATACCGGATATCTCGCTGTAGATGGATCTAGCCTGCTACCAGCAGATTCAAATATATTTAAAACTAGAAGAAGAATAAGAGATGGTGGGATTGTGATTGCGAGCCTAGTTTTTGACAAAAAGGGGCAGTTAGCGACAAGGCCAATTCTTAATTTTCCAGGATGTTTAGATGCCTCGCAAGATCAAGAAATAATTGCGCATATCTCTAAAGAAATTCTTTTGCTTATATCGAGAGAATTAAAAAACAAAGTGTCTAAATTTAAAAATGATGAAGTTGAGCAAGCTATTAAGTCGCTTATTAGGCGCGTTCTTAAAGCTGAAATTGGAAAAGTACCCGCCATACAGATTAATATAGAGACATTGAATTAAATTCGTCATGGATAGTATAATAGTTAAAGGCGGAAAAACCCTCAAGGGTTCGATTAAAATTAGCGGAGCGAAGAACGCGAGCCTCCCTGCCATGGCTGCGTGTCTTTTGACCAAGGAAGAAGTAATTTTATCAAATGTTCCTAACCTCGTAGATATTGATACTATGAAGGCTCTGATTGCAAATCACGGGGGCTTATGCAAAAGAACAGGTAAGTCAGAAATTACAGTGCGGTCTGATACAATTGAAAATCTAATCGCACCTTATGACATAGTGCGCAAAATGCGTGCATCATTTTGGGTGCTTGGCCCATTACTTGCACGATTTGGCTACGCAGAAGTCTCTCTTCCTGGTGGGTGCGCCCTAGGATCGAGGCTTGTAGATCAGCATTTAGCTGTGATGGAAGCATTAGGAGCAAAGATCAAAGTCAAAAATGGATATATAGTTGCATCAACCAAAAAAAAACTAAAAGGGGCGGAGTATCAATTTACTAAAGTAACAGTTGGGGCAACTATTAATGGAATACTTGCGGCAGTTCTTGCGGATGGAATGACAATATTAAAAAACTGCGCAATAGAGCCTGAGATTGTTGACTTATCAAAACTCCTAAATGCCATGGGAGCCAAAATTTCAGGTATAGGTACTGACATACTCACGATTGAGGGAGTAAAAGAACTTTTTGGATGTAGGCACAAAATTATTGCAGACCGAATAGAAGCGGGAACATATATGTGCGCGGTTGGGATTACGGGCGGCAAAGTGATCCTAGAAAATATAGACTATGCACTTGTTGAAAATACTATCCAAAAATTAGAAGAAACCGGTATGGTCTTCAACAAATTGTCAGAAGATAAGATAGAGGTAATAGGCGCTAAAATCATTACTCCATCGAATGTAGAAACAGAAACTTTTCCAGGATTTGCAACTGATTTACAGGCTCAGTATACTGCTCTTATGACAATTGCATCAGGAAAATCTATAATTCATGAAACTATTTATGAAAATAGATATATGCACGTACCTGAGTTATGCAGAATGGGAGCAAATATTCACATAGAAGGCCATAAAGCTATAGTCAACGGAGTTGACGAGTTAAATGGCGCTGAAGTTATGGCAACTGACCTAAGAGCCTCTAGTTCTCTTATCATTGGAGGACTGCGAGCTCATGGACAAACTAAAGTCCGAAGAGTATATCATTTAGACAGAGGTTACGAGAATCTTGTGGAAAAACTAAGAAACTGCGGAGCTGAAATAGAGAGAGTGCATGGCGATAAGGCGTGATAATACAAAATCCCATTTTTAATAGACCTCTTCGAAAGACTCTACCCCTAGAGGCAATTGCGCCGCCCGCGCAAGTATAGCAGAATCCTCACGTACCTCATGTATGCTCCGGTTTTGCGCTCCGCCTGTGCCAGCTACTTGCCCGTCAGGAGCGAGTTTTCCGAAGAGGTCTATTGAATAAACTCTACGCAAAAAAGACAAAATCGCAGATACTTCTACTACTAATACCAAATCCCAGATTAAATAATACTAGGAGCGAGGAGTGAAGCCTACTACATGCTAGGTGAGCGACGAGCGACGAAGTAGTACTTAAAAATGGGATTTGGTATAATATTCAGATAAGAGATATTTTGCTTGCAATAAAATGTTCTGGAAATTCTTTGAATTACCAAAATTTAAAGAAAATAAGGACTATCATAACATAAACAAACTAAGCCCTATCAAAGTACCAAAAAAATAAGCGATAGATTTGTGAAGTTAAATGTGAAGTTAAAATGAGCAAGGCGCTACATCTATTTTATTAGCATAATTTTTCTAAGAAAATCTCGAGTATTTTTCCTTCAATTTCGCTTTTGGTGCTAAATACAGGATTATCTATTCTAGCCTTGACCTCTGATAATGTTTGCTCTTCTATTAGAGATTGAAATTTGCTCACAGAATCAGTGATTTCGTTGGAATTTGCGTTTAAGGAAAGCGATATTTTATCCGTAACCTCAAGTCCTGCATCTTTTCTTGCCGATTGAACGAGTCTTATAACGTCTCTAGCAAAACCTTCTTGTCTCAGCTCTTCTGTTAAATGAGTGTCTATAATTACAAGGCCATGGCTATAAGAAAGAGCTTTTGTTGCTTTTGCGCTTTTATCATTCGTTTCCTTAGGATATAAAACTACCTCACAATCCTCAGAAGTCAGCTTTTGTCCTGCTATAATTACATATTCTCCATCTTTTATCCAATTGCCTTTTTTTGACTCAGAGATAATGTCCTTTATTTTGTCTGGTAGTTTTTTCCCGAGTTCTTTGAAGTTAATTGAGAGTTTTAGATCGGCATATTGCTCTAAATCCTGATTAAATTCGACATTTTTTACGTTAATCTCATCCATTATAATAGATTTGAACTTCGAAAGATCAGAAGAATTTGGTAGAATTACTTGTAAATTTGAGAGTGGCTGCCTTACTCGTAAGTTTTTTTGATTACGTAAAAATAATGCGCTACTACATATATCTCTTATTACATCCATTTTATGCACAAGATCTTGGTATAACGGAATTTGATTAGAATCTGGAAAAAAGCTCAAATGTACGCTATTTGTTTTTGCGTAAACCCCTCTGTTTATCCCAATATAAATCTCCTCTGAGATAATAGGTAGTATTGGCGAGATAGCTCGCATCATATGTTCAAGGCATGTATATAATGTATTATATGCACTTATTTTATCTTGATTTTTTTCTGATTGCCAAAATCTTGATCTGCTTCTTCTGATGTACCAATTATTCAATACCTCAAAAAAATCTGAAAGTGATTTATATGCTTCCTGCATATCGTATGATGCAAGCCCCGTGTCTATTGAGGATATAGATATTTTCAGTTTACTGAGAATATATTGATCTAGTATATTTTCAGATTCATATGATATTTCTCCCTTTATTTCATCTATGTTTCCATATAAAGCGAAGAAATTATAAGCGCTCCATATTGGTTTGATGTAAAGTCGCATCGATTCATATATAAGCATTCCTTCCTTGTCTATTAAGAGCTCTTGACCCTTAGAGACATTTGATGACAGCATCGCGAATCTCATACTATCAGCGCCATATTTATTAAAAATATCAAATGGATCAGCAAAATTATTTAGTCTTTTAGAGAGTTTTTGTCCGCTTGAGTCAAGAATAACCCCATGGCACATGCAATTTAGGAATGGAGGTCTATCAAATAAAGCTGTTGATAGTACCATTAATGTATAAAACCATCCGCGTACTTGAGCTGAGTATTCTACAATAAAATCTGCAGGAAAGTGATTTTCAAACCATTCTTTATTTTCAAAAGGATAATGCACTTGGCCATAAGGCATTGAGCCACTCTCAAACCAACAGTCAAAAACATCTTCTACTCTACGCATTCTTGATTTACCTGATGGATCATTGGGGTTAGGACGCGTGAGGCTATCTATAAACGGTCTATGTAAGTCTTTTATCTTTACTCCAAAATCTTTCTCAAGTTCTTCTATTGAACCATATACGTCTATTCTTGGATAGTTTGGATCATCTGATTTCCATATAGGTATTGGGGTTCCCCAGAATCTGTTCCTACTAATTGACCAGTCTCTCGCATTTTCTAACCATTTACCAAACATGCCATCTTTGATATGCGATGGTATCCAGTTGATTTGCTGGTTTAACTCAACCATGCGGTCTTTGAATTCAGTGACTTTTACATACCATGATGGAACTGCTTTGAAAATGAGAGGAGTATCTGTTCTCCAGCAATGCGGATAATTATGAAGATACTGTTCTGTCTTAATCCAGCTGCCCTGATTTTTGAGTTTTCTAATTATATCGTCGATTGTGTCAAATACTTGCCTACCTTCAAAATCGTAAATTTCTTTAGTGAATTTACCGGAGTTATCAACTGGGCAGACAAGTTGTATATTATGTTTTTGGCATATAATCTGGTCATCCTCGCCAAAACCTGGAGCAAGATGAACTATTCCAGTTCCTTCTCCTTCTGTAACGAAATCAGCGTCTAAAATGTGAAACGAATTTTTATGATCTTTAAAATAGTCAAAAATTGGTTCATATTCAGTTCCTACTATACTCTTTCCTGTAAATTCAGCAATAATTTCAGAATCGTCAATTTTTAGGTCTTTTTTTAATTGATCAAGCGCAAATTTCGCAATGATATATATATTATAAGTGCGTGTGGTTTGAGATTTAGCAGGTACTTGTATTGCAATATATGTTATATTTGGATTTACAGCAAGAGCAAGATTGGAGGGTAGGGTCCATGGAGTTGTTGTCCAAGCTAATATTGAACAAGTTGCATCACTTCGCAGATTAGCTGAATTTTGCAAAAATTTTGGCACTCCTTTGATCTTAAATATGCATGTAACTGATTTGTCGGCCCTTTCCCTGTAAGAATTATCTAATTTTGTTTCAAAATTTGATAGGGGAGTTTCGCATGCCCAAGAATATGGCATAACTCTCATTGATTCATATATTAAGCCTTTTTTGTATAGTTCCTTAAATGCCCAAAGAACTGATTCCATGAAACTAATATCCATGGTTTTGTATGAATTTTTAAAGTCTACCCAGCGCGCCTGTCTATTTACATATTTCTCCCATTCGTCCGCAAATTTCATTACTGATAATTTGCAATGATTATTGAATTTTTCAATACCGAAATTAGTTATGCTTAATCTGCCAGATATACCTAACTCTTTTTCTGCGCCCATCTCGGCAGGCAAACCATGGCAATCCCACCCAAATCTTCTTTCAACTTTTTTGCCTTTAATTGTTTGATATCTTGCCACTGTATCTTTGATAAAACCCGTAAGTAGGTGTCCATAATGAGGCAGGCCATTTGCAAAAGGGGGCCCGTCGTAAAAAATAAATTCATTAGAGCTTGTTTTGGGCCTTGTAGTTTCGAGTGAGTCTTGCGTCTTTACTTCTGGGTCAAAAACTTGAGGAGACTTGCGTGAATTTTCGATTTTGTCTATATCGTGATTTTCTGACGTCTTCTCTTTAATGTATAGTTTCGAAAGAGATATATTTGAGTTTTGAATGTTTCTAGATGCGATCGACTCTTCAAAAACTCCATTTTGATTCCAAAATTCTATAATTTTTTCTTCTATTTTGGCAAAATTAGGAGAAGAATCAACATCTGGGTATAAATTCTTATTTTTTATCATTTAATTTAAATAGCCTCAAAAATGGTATATTATCGACCGATAAGGTATTTTTGAATATATTGATTTTTTTGACCATTTCAAGACCTTTGTCTATTGATCTAAAGCCCATCTCGATATTTTGAGTCCCGTTATTATATGTCGTTCTGTATGAATTTAAGTATATGAGGATCAAAAGCCCTCTTTTTGAATAATAGTTAAAATCTAGACTCCTGTCACCAGCTGCTACCCATATTGAATCGCAGGTTTTAGCTACGTTTCGTAAAAAAAGATTTAAGTTTACTGGTTTTTTGTAAAACTCAGCGAGCTTTACCATAAACTCAGGTTCATATTGTGGATTTATAATTCTTGCCCTTAGCGAAGCGCGAATTTTTTCTGTGACTGATTTTGCATGTGGTTTTATTGTATGCTTTTTAGAGTCAAGATATTCAAAATTGTTGGGTTCTTGATTTTGTTTGTTTAGATTTGAGCCTGAATTAGACTCCGTTGAATTTTCTGTAGATTTGCTGAAAACTTTGGTTCCTTGGAATGAAGTGGAATCCAATACTCTTTGTAATATAGACTTTAACCCTGAGGATAAATTTGATTGTGAAGTTAGGGCAGTTTTGATATTTGAATCGTCGCTTTTATCCCAATTATCTTGGGGTTTCTTATCTAAAGCTCGTAGTTGATTCTCTATTCTTGTGAAGTGAGTTATGTTATTAACCGCATGTGAATCTTCATGGAAATTTTTGTCTAGTTTAGAAACTATATTATCTGAAGTTATAGAGCCTAGGATCTGTTCGTCAGATGATTTTTCTATGAATTTTATTATGTCTGCTATACCTCCATAAAAATCTTGAACATATCCTGAAGTATGTCCGTATACCGATTCTGATGCCTTACTAAGTGACTCTGGAACGATTCCATAAGTTTTGGAAAAAAACACGAAACTATCAATGAATGAAGTTTTTTTGTTTTGCATGAACTAGTATTTTCATATTTTTTTAGATTACTCAGCTAAATTTTGCTAAGAGGGCGCAATACCTTCCCGCGACGAAGGCAGGAATCTAGAAGAATTATATTACCTGGATCCCCTCCTTCGAGGGAATGACAACTGTACTGGATCCCCGTTTCCACGGGAATGACACAGGAACTCAAGTCCTCACTACTGTCATTCCCGCTACCACTTTTGTCATTCCCGCGGAGGCGGGAATCTAGATGATTTATATTCGCTGGATCCCCTCCTTCGAGGGGATGACAAGGTTACTGGATCCCCGTTTTCACGGGGATGACAACTGTACTGCATTCCCGTTTCCACGGGGATGACAACTGTACTGAATTCCCGTTTCCACGGTGATGGAAGCAATCTAGTATATGCGAATTAATTGCAAGAATCTTTCAGGCCTTTACCAGCTTTGAATACCGGAAGCTTAGAAGCCTTGATTTTTAGAGGTGCGCCTGTTTTAGGGTTACGTCCGTCTCTTGCTGGTCTTTTTTGAACTTTGAATGATCCAAATCCAACCAAATTAATTTCTTTACCCTTAGATAAAGCTTCAGTAATTGATTCCACAATAACATTGAGTGACTTTTCTGCGTCCACTTTAGTGATACTGTATTTCTCAGCGATAAATGTTACAAATTCTGACTTATTCATAATTTTCCTTTTTTGTAGTTATTGGCTCCTTAAGTCTTTGGTATAACTCATATATTTGAATGCTGCAATACTATATTTGCGATACTAGAGAAATTTATTTTGTTTTGTTACAAAAAAACTTCAATATAGCTTTTATAGATTAAGATATCAATAAATGTTAAGTGATAAATTAATCTTCGTTACCTTTTGTGTAATTATCAGCTGAGTTTCCTGATAAGTTTACTCCTTCTGGTACATTTGTTTCTGGCGGGTTATCATCTTTTTTTTCTTCGCTTGTTAATATAATTTTTTTCCATTCGCCAATATCTTTGCCCAGTGCTTCCCATTCGTTATTTTCTTGAGAGTATTTCAAAAAAGAAATATCTATCTTTTGGCCTTTTAAGTAAAAATTTTCATCACTTGCAAGGTTTGAAAGCGTATGATCTAGTCCTTCTCGAATCGAGCTAACAACGCTATTAAATAAATCAAATGCTGTAATTGAGGCTTCATTTGCTTTTTTAGGCTGGTTCACGTGTGGCTTCTTCGGTTCTATTTTATCGTAAAATTCCTTTGACCTAATTACAGTTCTTGCAATCTCATATGCAGTTTGATTAAACGGAGTCATGAGGTCAGTTTCAGCGCCAAGATCCACAAGCACTTTTGCGAACTCAAAATGCCCATTTCCTACTGCAAGGTGCAGAGGAGTGTACTCGCATGCTTGGTCGTTAATATCATTACCTGCTTCTTTTAGTAACTTTATAAGGCTAGTAGCATTCTTTATCGCTGCTTTGTGAAGAATTGTGGATCTATCTTTTGTTCTTGCGCATAGATTACAACCAGCTAGCATTAGAAGCTGAAATATCTGTACTAGATGATCTTTGAATTCATGTCTATCTAGAGCAAGCTCCATAAATTTAAAATCTTCGCTAATCTCATGTGCGGCGCTAAGAGTTTTTTGCTTAGTGCTAATGTCATTAACGGTGGTAGGATTTTTTTTCTTAGTGCTAATACATTCCGTGCTTGAGGATTTTTTTTGCGAACCTCTACACTCAGCGACGAATCTTGAGATTATTTCGTCCGCTTGTAGGTTAGCTTGTTTTAGTAATGCTTCCAGATCATTGAGCAAGGCCATTATCTTAATATAGTTTTGGTTTTATAATATACAGGCGTTAAACAAATTCAAATCTTGGATTATTCATTGTTTTAAAAGTCAGATAGGTCCTCATGTACGCCGGTTAAAAAACTACCAGGTTCTACCTTTTCGTAATCTGAATCATCTTGCCCCTTATCCGGTATTACATTTACTGACCTAGGTGAGGTATGTAGGCCAAAGTTTATGTGATTGTTGAACTTATCGGCAGGCGTCATTCCTTCTGCATCTTTTAGAGTAGGATCTGCTCCTAGCTTGTCAAAGAGTATATTATATAGAGTATAATTTTTGCGCTGCGCGCAAAGATGCAAAGGCGTTGTGCCTTTTGAGTTTTTTATATTAACGTTTTTCATGTTGAAAGCTATGAGATGCGCTATTGTTTCCATGCCCATTTTTAATGCATGATGGAGAGATGTGTTACCATCGCAATCTTGGCGCTCCAAATTAGCTCCTCTTGAAATTAGCATGTTTGATACATCCTGTCTTTTGTGTAATAGCGCGATCATGAGAGGCGTTTGGTAAAGACTTACAAGATCCGAGGCGCCCAAATGACTAGAATATAAACTCGATTGCTGAATCGGGCCAGTAAGTTCGTTAATGTCGTAATAATATAACAGAATTCTGATTATATTGATATCGCAATATTGTATTGCAAGATGGATAGCTTTATACCCACGTTCGTTTGCTACTTGGTTTATGGAGATATTTGACAAATTTGTTTGAGAATGTAAGGTATTTTCTAAAAGACATGTTATAAAATTAAACTGCTTACTGACCTCACTGTAATATTTTTTATAACACTCATTGGTTAAAGATTCTTGATAATGAAGATAATTTTTGAGATTGTAGTTTAATATTGAAAGGCCATCGATTGTTTGATCGGTATTGGCATTGCACTGAATTAAAGTTTCCGCGATCTCTAAATAATTTTTTTGTACAGCAGCATTAAGAGATTCGTCTATTTGGGCTGAAGCACCTTTGCTTAGAAGTAATTCAACAATATTTAAATTGCCATTATAGCTTGCCTGATAAAGAGGAGAAACCAAATATTTGTCATAAGATCCGTTGAATTTTGAATTTATATATACTCTTAAAGGCGATAATAAGTTAGTGTTTGCGCCGTAATTTAGAAGCATATTCGTTGCTAAGTAGTTGCCGCTAGAAGTTGCTATTGACAAAGCAGTTGAGCGAGGAAGAAATGGTCTGTTAGGGTCAGCGCAGTATGATAATAAAAGATCCAATATACGAAGATTCACATTTTGCACACTGGGGTTTGAATGGTCAATCATGTGCATCACATAAGACAACGGACTATCTTCTCCATCGAAAACTTGGTTGGCCTTAGCTCCATATTCTATCAGCAACTCTATCATGTCAGCATCGCTTTTTTGGATTGCGCTAATAAGTAAAGATGGATAATAGAAACTTTTTATATATGGTTTTAATCCATTTTCTAAATACTGCTCTACTACCTGTAAGTTACCATTTCGTACTGCGTCAGAAAGCTGTGTATAATCATTAACTGATCCCAAAACTTTTTGCTTCATCATTTACTACTCCTATTAGGATTCCACTATATATATCTTTATACAAAATTTATTTGAAGTAAATCAATTGATAATTTTAAATTTTAAATTAATTTTTGCTGGTGTTTACCCAGCTAATTTAAAGAGTATTTTTATAATTAACGCTAAAAAGAAGGCTGAGAATAAGCCTAGAATCCAAAGAACTGCAAACCAACCAAGTTGGATCAATTTTCTTTTGAGATTGTTTCGCATGGTCAATAAATTTTTTTGTGAGAAGTTTTTCCTCTAAAAATATAATAACAATATGCAGTATATATTAATATTAATGGTAATGCAGGCACAACTCCTACTAGCATAATAGAAAGGCTAGTATCTGCAGCAGCTGCTTCCCAAATATCGAATTTATAAGGTATAATCCATGGAAAAATGCTTAAAGCAAGGCCAATAAAGCTCAATGTAAATATACAAACAGTATAAAGAAATGGCCTAAAATCGCATTTTGTTCTATATAAATTGCTCCAAATCAAAAAAAACAGAATAGATGTGACTATAGGCAATATAGAAAGATAATATATATAGGGCGCGCTTAGCCAAAAATGCTGTACATACGGATTTATCAGTGTCATTGAAACCGATACTAAGAACATAAAAATTCCAACAATCCCAAGGCTATATGCTGCAACGTTTCTTGACCATTTTTGCGTTATACCCTCAGTTTTCATGATAAGCCAGGTAGAGCCAAGAAGAGAATATCCAGAAAGTAACGCTACTCCTGTCATTGCAGAAAAGCCACTTGCCCAGTCAAGAGGGCCTCCTGCAAAATTTCTACCAGATACATTTACTCCCATGATAAATCCTCCTAATATCAGCCCCTGACAAACTGTTGCAATAACAGACCCAAAGTGAAAAACATAGTCCCATATTATTTTTGATCTGGCACCTGATTTGAATCTAAATTCAAATGCAACGCCTCTCATTATAAGGCCAAGTAGCATGATCGTAATGGGGACATAAAATGCTGGTAGTAAAATTGCGTAAGCAAGCGGGAATGCTGCAAAAAGACCACCTCCGCCAAGTACCAGCCATGTTTCATTGCCGTCCCAGAATGGTGCTATCGAATTCATCATTCTATCTCTACATTTATCAGAAGGTGCAAATGGAAATAAAATCCCAACCCCAAGATCAAACCCGTCAAGAATAGAATATAAAAAAATTGCAGTTGCTATAACTAGACCCCAAATGAATGGAAGATCTATGTAATTCTCAAAATTTAGCATGTATTTAGGTTGTTTTATTTTTTTCCTTCAATTCCAGATGCTTCGATACTATGTTTATAAAATTGCTCCGGATCTTCTGCTGCCTCAATACCCTTAGATATAAGTTTAACAATGTAGAATACTCCTGCGCCAAAGACAAAACTATACATAATAACAAAAGATGCAAGGGACCAAGCAATTTGTGGTCCTATTATCGCAGGCGTAACTGATTCAGCTGTTCTGATTATACCATAAACCGTCCAGGGCTGTCTGCCCATCTCCGTTACGAACCATCCAGCAAGCAAAGCTATAAAGCCTGCTGGGCTCATCAGTACCCACCAGATAAGCAATAATTTGCAATTATAAAGACCTCCTCTAAAATATTGAATAGTACTCATAGTGCCGGTTAAAATCATCAATACGCCTATACCAACCATTATCCTAAAGCAAAAAAATATCGGCAGAACAAATGGTCTATCTTCTTTTTTATAATTTTTGATGGCTGGAATTTTTCCATGCGGATCCCCAGTTAAAACCCAGCTCGCACCAAATGGTATCGAAATTTCATAGTGATTTTTTTCCAAAAGCTGATCAGGTATTCCAAATAATACAAGTGGGGCTGATGATTCATGTGCCCAGTTTGCCTCTATTGCTGCAATTTTAAGAGGTTGGTAGGCTAGGGTGTTATTACCATGCTCGTGTCCTATCACAAGCTGAAGTGGCGCTGCTAATGCTGCCATAATAACAGACATGCCTAACATTATCCTTGCTTCTTGCTCAAATCTTTTTTGTAACAAATATAGTGCTGCTACGCCTCCAATTACAAAAGAGGAAGTTAAGTATGCAGCAATAACCATATGAGCATATCTATGCAAAAAAGACGGGTTGAACACTATTTTCCACCAATCAGTTGGATGAAGTAAACCATCTTTTGCGATTATAAACCCATCTGGAGTTTGCATCCAGCTATTTGCTGATAATATCCAAAAAGCAGAGAGCAAAGTGCCACTCGCAACGATGCAAGTAGCAACAAAATGCATGAGTTTACTCACTCTTCCAATTCCAAATAACATCACACCTAAAAATGACGATTCTAGAAAAAATGCTGTAAGTACTTCGTACCCAAGAAGAGGTCCAATCACATTCGATACTCTATCTGAGAATACAGACCAGTTCGTGCCGAATTGGTAAGACATAGTCACTCCCGACACAACCCCCATGCCAAAAGCTACAGCAAAAATCTTAATCCAAAATCTGTATATATTCAAGAAAGTATTATTACAAGTGTAAAGCCATAAAAATTCTACCATTGCCAGAAAACTTGCAAGGCCTATTGTAAATGCGGGGAAGATTATGTGAAAACTCACAGTGAACGCGAACTGAATTCTTGCTAAAATAAGCGGGTCGAACCAAAGCATGGAATGCTAATAATATATTTTGTTAGATCTGAAAATCTACTATTGCTTATTTTGACTTGCTCTTTATTTGACGTGAGTTCAGCTATATAGTAGAGCACATTAGGTCGTATTACCAAACTCTTCAATAAATTGCAATATAATATGAGCTTTGTACTTATTTTTTGTTGGTCGTCTACTTACCTAGTGTGTTTTGATCTTTTGTTCGAACCTTTGGTACACTGCTATTTGTTGATACAGAAGAAGTGGAGTCAGTGCGAAATGAAGATCTCATCTCGTTTACTTGTTCTTCTGGGTCTATATAATTCTCTGCCTCTTCTTTTTTAATCTTAATTTGATATTCGCGTAGTTTTGGGTATTTTTCGTATATTTGAGGTACTTGAGAAATTATTTTTATCACTTCTTTTTCACCATCTGAAAAATTTGGAAGTGGCTCTTCAATTCCAATAACAAACCTCAACATAGAGCTAACAGAAGAATTGCTTTCGCTTGAAATTTTTTGCAATAAATTGTCTGTACAATTGGCATAAAATGCCCCTAATTCTTTGTCATAACCATAATTTCTCGTATATCTTATAATGTCTTTGAGATCATTTTGTGAATCTTCGTCTAATTCTTGCTTGTCTGATTCGCTCGTGTCTCTGATATAAATAAATTTATCAATCGCTGCAGCTTGTAGCCCGAGGGTCAATATAGGATCTTGAGCTAAATATTTTGAGCTGAACTGAAGGTCATACATTGAATCCCAATCTAAAGAACCCTCTGACTCTGTTTCTGAATTACTGAGCCCGCTGTGGTCAGAAAAGGATCTTGAGCTGGAACTTGAGCGAGATCTTGTGCGATTATCTGGGATTAAATCTGACTCTCTTAGGTCGTCTAAATTTATTATTTGCGCGTTTCTATCTGAATCTGATATTACTGAGTCTGTTTCGTTAGTTGTATATCCATTATTTCTAGATGAAGATCGGCGGTGCGAGATGTCTTGGTTCGATTGAGTTTGGGCACTTGCGTTCTGCTCTGATAAATCAAATTGAATTTTCCCTTGATTTGAGGATTTGAGTATATCTTTAGCTATTCTAAAATTGCCACTAAGTAAGGCCTTTGAGGCGAATGATGCTGTTTTTTCTAGGTCTATCTGTTCAACTTGATCTAGACTAGAAGAGTTTGCAGAAAAGGGCTCAAATATATTTGAACTTGATTTTTTTGTCGCATACAGAGTAGCCAGCTCCTTCCTGTCTTTAGACTCTAATAGATAGTCCATGATATTTGGCGGAGCTCCCTTTATTTTGGAGGCATGTATCAAAATATCAATGAGTTTATTTATTGCTGCATCTTTAGTGCTTTGGTCAATTGATTTGTTATCATGATAATATTTAAGCAAGTAATCTACATCATCAAATTTTATTGCTTGATCATTATCTGTTTGATTTTTTAAGGCCTGTGGCTCAATCAAGCCCAATATGTCGTCAAAAGGAAGTGCCCCAAACCCTGCGCTACATACAAGTCTAGCAAATGTAATACCGTCTTTTGCTCGCAAAAATTCAATTTTACCTTTTTCATTTGCTAACATAAAAATATCAATCAAATCTAGCACAGCTTTTTCTACTATTGGCTTCATCTTCAAATGATAATCAAGCATATAAGATAAATCGCTTAGCTTTATTTGAGTAAATGCATTAAAATCCTCTTCTGTAGTAGACGTAAGATGTGCATAAAAAGTACCTAATATTTCGCGTGCATTTTTACCTCCATTTTTTATACCTGCCGTAAGAGCATCTTTGGCAAATGATATAATGCCTCTTGCATCATTATTACGGAATAGATTCTGGTAATATTGAGATCGTAAGTCATCTTCTTCTAAAGCTTTATAAAGGTTTTGCGGCGTATCTTCTGGAGGATCAGTACGCAGAATATCAAAATAAGCCGCCTTGTCCTCGCTAAGTTTAGATAATGTCAATAAATCATCAAACTTATCAATTTTTCTTTTTTTTGCTTTTATATTACTTATAAGCATTATTTTAAGGCTCGCAAAATCTTCAGCCAAAACTGTGTTTGCAAGCTTAACTATTGAATCCATTGGAAGGTTTTCGTTGTATAAATCTGCGAGATGGAAGTTAATTGGCTCTTGGTATTTTCCTACAGCAATAGTTGTGTTACCTTCTTGACGAAATGCTTTATGATACTTTGCAAGTTCATCAACAATTTTTTCTTGCATTTCTGCAGGTAATTTTCTAAACTTGTTAACCTGATCTCTGTGATAGGATGCATCGTTATGATATATCGCGCTAAACACCCCAGAGTATTCTCTGTGACCAAGAAGTTTTTTGGCCGCGATTAGAGGGTCTTTGGACGAGGATCCTGACCAGAAAGTCGTGAATAAGTTTACAAAAAACAAGATTTTTTGAGTAACTTTATTAGCTTGAGAATCTTTACTCATTTATCAATGTAGTAAGTGTTTATCACATTTTAGAAGATTTGGATTTTATTATAAATATAATTCGTTAATTTCTATATAAATAAATATGACTTTAGATATTATTGTTAACATCGAGTATTTGGTGATTATTGCAATAATCGAACTTAGTCCTAGTGCTTATGCCTTATGCCGCACTTATAACCGTTAGGATACTTCACTTCCTCTTCCCTACGTTGCTGCAGAGCAGTTCTCACTGCAACATATGGATCTGTAGAAGCTGTTTCAATATAATTCGTAAATGGCATTACCTCGTTTCTCTTGTGAATCACTCTGAGCGTGGAATATCCAATCTGCTGGGGATTTGTCATTTTATGCATTAGAGGATTTAAAAAATGGTCTGTTGGTATATCCCACATATCTCTCATGTTTGTACTGCCAAAAATCGGAAGAACAATGTATGGACCCGGGCCTACTCCGTAAGTTGCAAGTGTGCTGCCAAAAGTTTGTGGCTTATGTTTAAATTTGAATCTGTGCGATAAATCAAAAGTTCCACCAAGGCCAAATGTAGAATTGATGAGAAATTTCCAAAAGCTTTTAAAGCTATTTTGTACGTTCAATTGTAGGATAAAATTGACCGTTGTTAGCGGTTCCTTGATATTATCAGTAAAATCACCTATTCTATTTTTGCTAAAATCACTCAAGACTCTTCCGTATACAGAGGCTATAGGCTTCAAAAAAATACGATCAATTGCGGAATTAAAATAAAAAATTCTCCTATTTACCTTTTCGAATGGATCTTCTAGGTCGCTGCAATCTGTCTGATTTTCTTGATCAAGACTATAATGAAAGTAATAATTACTTTCTTTTGCATAAATAGCCTGACTGAATAAAGTTATGAGCAGAAGTAGAGTGATTTTTTTCATTGCGATACTATTATAAAATATTCTGATTTATCAAGTTTAATAGAGTTAGTGTAAATAATATTCAAATTTGCAGCCTTTAAACTTTGTTCAATAAACTCTTTGCTATAAGAGAATTGGTTCATCGATGGCTCTAGTCTTACAAAGTTTGACCCCGGAAGGACAAGAGCAAAAAATCCGTTATCATCAAGCAATTTTTTTGCCTTTGTCATTGTTTCATCGAGATTAGCTGAGGTTGTAAGGCTACATACTGATATTATTGCATTGTATTTTTCATCAATAGCTGACTTAGGGAAATTATCTGATGATATGATATTTGTATAGAATTTTTTTCTTTTATTTAGAATCTTTACCTCTTCGTCTATTCTTTCAAGAAAATTAACAGTATCAAATCTAGTTTTACTTGGGAAAAATTTTTTTATAGATTCTAGCCAATCAGGATTTGATGATATTTCAAGAACTTTGTATGTGGCTTTGGTCGCGTCAAAGCTTTTCACTGGAACAAAAGGTAGAATAGCAGATGCTGTTTTTTTTAGTAAATTTTTTATATGCTGGGGTTTTGAACATCCATCTAACCCTCCGAAAATCATTTCATATTCCTCGCGTATGTCTTTAGGGATGGAATTATAACTGCTAATATTAGAAATATAGTCTGCAACCCCAAGTTGGTCATATTGATTATTTTCTAATAATTTAAGCGCATTGCCATATTCTCGTTTTTTAATGTATGCCCAGGATAAAAAATATAAATTCTCCGGGTCGTTAGGAAAAAATATCTTATCGATAATCTTAAACCTTCTTATAGCTTCGTTAGTATTTCCTTTCCTCAAATGAAATTTACCCAAAGAAATATTTGCCGCTTTTAATATAGTGAAGTGATAAAGTAAATCATGTAGAGATGAAATTATAGTAGACAGCGCATTTTTAAAGAGCAAAGCTGTGTGTTTTATTAACTTTACCTGCAAAAAAATATTATCTTTGATTGGTGAAAATATGCGCATTTATAAATATTATTTACTTGTATTGTCGTAATGGTATAATGCCCGTACTGCAATAAGAGCAATATGATCAGATAATTTCAAAATATTCAATCAAAAAAATAAAAAAATGGTATCATTATCTACTAAATCAGCAAAAATTAGACAATCTCCCACTCTTTTTCTTACAGAAAAAGCTAATGCCTTAAAAGAACAGGGTAAGGATATAATATCTCTTACTGTTGGGGAGCCAGATTTTGATACGCCAAGCAATATCAAATTTGCTGCGATTAGTGCAATCAACAAAGGATATACTAAATATACCAAGGTAGATGGTATTCACCAGTTAAAAGATGCTATCATTGCAAAATTTATGAAAGATAATAAGCTTGCATATGATAGAAACGAGGTCATAGTTAGCTCTGGTTGTAAGCAAGTTTTGTATAATTTATTTATGGCCACTTTAAATGATGGAGATGAAGTTATCATACCCGCTCCTTACTGGGTATCTTATCCAGATATGGTTTTGATCGCAGGAGGAACTCCTGTAGTAGTCGAGTGTAACATAGATACAGGATATAAATTAACCCCGCATAGTCTTGCAAGGTCTATAACGCCCAAAACAAAATGGCTTATAATCAACTCTCCATCAAATCCGAGTGGTGCGTGCTACACGAAAGCTGAATTAAGCGCTATTGCTGAAGTTTTAAATCAAAATAGCCACGTTAATATTTTATCAGATGATATTTACGAGAAAATTATGTTTGATGAAACGATATTCTACAATATTGCAACAGCAGTACCGCAACTAAAAGAGCGCGTATTTATTGCAAATGGAGTATCTAAAAGTTACTCAATGACTGGCTGGAGGATAGGTTATGGGGCAGGGGATGCATCAATCATCAAAGCAATGAATATTATTCAGTCGCAATCAACCTCAAACCCTTGTTCAATATCGCAATATGCAGCTCTTGAAGCTCTTACCGGCGATCAATCATATATTAATAATTCTTCTGCGGCATTTAGCAAAAGGCTTGATCTTGCACTTAAAACACTCTCCTCAGTAGTTGATATGGAAATATATAGGCCAGATGGAGCTTTTTACATTTTTCCTTCAATCGCAAAACTTATGGGTAGGACTACTAAAACGGGAAAAATAATCAATAATTGCACAGATTTTGCCGATGCTTTGCTTGATGAGGTTGGAGTTGCAGTGGTTCCTGGGTCTGCATTTGGGCTAAAAAATCATTTCAGAATTTCTACGGCAATTTCAAATAATGAGCTACGTGAAGCTTGTTCTAGGATCAAGGATTTTTGCCTATCTTTAACATATAATAGGTAAAATGATGCAAATAATTCTGTTGCTTTTGAGTTTGGTATGTCTTGTACCTCAGATCATTATTCTCATAATAAGGATCATACAAAAAAAAGAGGATTATATTAGGATTGGAGAAAAATTTGGAATTGCTAGTCGTGCAAAACTGCCGAATCTAGTGTGGCTTCATGCAGCGAGTGTCGGGGAGTCTAAAATTGCTCTAACGATAATTAGCTTGATTGAAACTAGAATCAAGGATCTAAACTTTATGATAACATCAGGCACGGTCACGTCAGGACAGTTTATTGCAGCAAAGATCTCAGGCAAAAAAAATATTATCCACCAATATGTTCCAATAGATAATTATTTTACTGTCAAACAATTCATAAACTTCTGGAGACCTCGCCTAGGCATTTTTATTGAATCTGAGATATGGCCCAATTTGATTGTAGAAGCATCAAAGACAACCAAGTTAATTATCGCAAATGCAAGAATGTCCGAAAGATCTTATAAAAAATGGGCCAGTTTTACATGGCTGACAAAATTTCTTGCAAATAGTTTTGAAAAGATATTGGCACGCGAGCACATAGATTATAATCATTATATCGATCTAGGATTTAAAAATGTGAAATTACTAGGAAATCTTAAATTTCACCAAAATGAAGTAGATCTTGATCACGTCTTTTTGAATGAGCTAAAGCTCGCTACTATTGGCAAAAAGGTTATTTTTGCTGCTTCTACTCATGAAGGCGAAGAGGAGATGATTATAAATCTATTTAAAAAGTTACGCATGCAGAATGCTCGCAATGATTTGGTTTTGATCATAGCTCCAAGGCACCCAGGAAGACTTGGCAATATTATAAATAATAAGGAATTAGGCTACTTTAACGTTAAAGTAAGATCAAAAAACGAACAAATTAAAGATAATACAGATATTTTTATTTTAGATACGCTTGGCGAAATGAGTAATATTTTTGCCATTAAGCCCATAACTTTTATGGGCGGCAGTTTTAAGCATGGCTGCCATAATTTTCTAGAGCCAGCTGCTTTTGAATCTCCAATAATCTTCGGGCCTGATGTGTCTAATTTTGCCGAGCTAGCAGAGCAATTTCTTGCTCAAAAAGCCGCGATCCAAATCAAAGATGAGAAGGAGTTATTTGATGTGTTAAGCAAGCTTTTATCAAATGAAGGGGTAATAGAAATAAAGAAACTTACAGCAAATGCCATTCATATTATTCAAAATAACAATAAAATTGGTGCGATATATTTATCTGAGTTCATAGATTATACCAGATCCCAGATTAAATAATACTAGGAGCGAGAAGCGAAGCCTACTCTGGTGTTAGGTGAGCGACGAGCGACACAGTAGTATTAAAAATGGGATTTGGTATTGCCTAAATTCTTGATAAAAAACCCTACATCTCCTCTTGGTCAAAATTATGCGTTACAAAATCCTCATTGCGCAAAATTTGTACTAAAAATTATTCTCTATCTTTGCATTAAAAATACCCAGCTTCTAACATAAATCAAAAACGATTAGTGCTTTGTGGCACCGATCCTAAAATGATAACAAACTATTATTTTACATGAAAAAAATAGCAGTAATTGGAGCTGGCATAATGGGTACAGGTATAGCGGCTTGTTTTGCAAATGCCGAGATAGAGGTTTATCTATTTGACCTTGAAAAAGAGGGCGTACTTATCGCAAAAGACGCAAAAGATAAACTTACTGATATAGGTAATAGTCAGCTTGTGCATCATTCTGTTCTAGAATACATAAAGCCTGTGTCATTAACGCAGGATATGGCAAAACTATCTGAATGTAACTTAATTATTGAAGCTATTATAGAAAAAATCGAAGTAAAACAAGAATTATTCAAAAAACTTGCCAAGTTTATAAAAGACGATGCGATTATAGCATCTAATACTTCAACATTTTCACTGAAGGAATTAACTTCAAATCTCAGCGAGACACTCGCAAAAAAAATAGTTATTTGTCATTTTTTCAATCCGCCACGTCACTTAAGATTGCTTGAGTTTATTCCAGGCGCAATTAGCGACGCTCAAAAAAATAATTTGTCGAAATTTCTTACAAAAGCAATAGGTAGGGAAGTTGTTGTATGTCATGACTCCCCTGGATTTATTGCGAATAGGCTTGGATGTTATTTAATGGAACTCACTTTGCTTGAAGCAGAACGGAATAACTTGTCAATAACAGATATCGATCAGGCTTTTAATAAATTTATCGGCTTTCCTAGCACAGGAATTTTTGGATTATATGATCTTATAGGTCTTGATGTTATGGTTTTAATTTCAAAATCCTTAAGATCTAGCTTAAATAAAGAAGATGACTTTAATAAAGTTTCGGTTTCGCAAGCTTTACTTAATAAGCTGATTAATGACGGTTATACTGGTAGAAAGGGCAAAGGTGGTTTCTATAAACTCGAATATAAAGGGAGGGATAAGAAAAAATACGCCCTAAATCTTAAAAGTTTCGAATATGAGCACATCTACGAAAGCAAAACTGAAGCACAAAACACCAAGGAGTTTTTCGAGTCGCGCACAAATATTGCACAATTCTTGCAAGAAATTTTAGGAAGATTTTTTGCATATGTTTTGAGTGTACAAACGGAAATATGCGTCGATTTTCATGACATAGATAGAGCCATGAAGCTTGGATTCGGATGGAAAATTGGACCCTATGAAATGATGAAGTTATATAGCAATCTTGTTCCTTCGAATCTTCAATCGAAAATGCCCGCTCAAATTGACAAATACCGACTTAGTACCAAAACTAATTCTCTCGCAAAAATTATTCATGACAAAAATTTACAGCCGGTTTATGAATCAGGCGCTTCAAGACTGTGGCAACTAGAAAAGAATAAACTCTGCCTTGAGATAACCACAAAATTGCATGTATTAACGAATCAAGTATTTGAGGATATTCTTAAAATAGTCAAAATTGCGGAAAAATCTAGTGCTGACTTAATAATATACTCAGATGAGGATTATTTCTCAGCAGGTGCCGATTTGAAACTTTTACTCGGACTTGCGAAAAATAATGACTATAATGCAGTAAACGAATATCTTGCGCTAGGTCAAAGGGCTAATTTGGCACTGAAATACACTGGCGTTCCTGTTATTTCATGCGCTAAAGGTATTGCCCTTGGAGGAGGGTGTGAACTGCTACTTCATTCTGATTATATTCTAGCAGACCAGGAGCTAAAAGCAGGGCTCGTAGAAGCATCTTTAAATCTTGTGCCAAGTTTTGGAGGCCTAAAAGAAATGATAATGTTGCCTGGTGATCAGTCTGTTTTGAATAAACGCTTTAGAAATATAATGCGCGCCTTTAAATCTTCATCGGCGCTGGATTTTGCTATCAACATGAATCTTGGGAACGTCAAGATTTTTGCAAATAAAAACGAGATTCTTGAATATGCGCTAAAGAATAAATTCGCAAAAAAAACTGCAAAAATTCTAAAAACTAGAATAGATTTGAATGATGTTAATATGTCTGATTTCTCAAACGAACAGAAAGAAATAGCTTCTACAATAATCAAGAGTCTTGCAACCAGAGTTCCCGGAGAGGAGTTGATTTTAACTATAGAAAGAAAGATTTTTTGCGACCTACTAAGTACAAGTCTTACTATATCAAAGATTGAGTCTGCTCTAGGGTGAGAATTATACCAAATCCCATTTTTCAATGATCAAACTAATTGATCAATACGAATTTGGGTTGGCTCGCCTGCACGCACGTATTTATATGGGCTTACTAAAGGAAGCCCTAAAATTCATTTGAAGAGTTTAATTCTAGAGACTTGGTATTAGATCTCCCAGCATAACCTGAAAATTCCTAGGCTCTATTTACAGGTTATGAAGGAAGTTTTATTATTATGTGCTAGATTTACCTAGTTCTTGCAGGGTTTCTGGCTCCACCTTTAGGTCCATCCATAGGATTTGGGCGTGCACGATCGTCATCTTGATCTCGATCTATACGTTTCTTTGGCGGGAATTTAATTGGTTTTGATCCGACTGCAACATCGCAGGACTCGAATTTATTTGCATTTGCAATTTGACTAAATAGGACTTCTGTAGTTAAAAAGAATGATCCGATTAAGGTTAAAGCTATTTTGTTAAATTTTTGCATATATATCCTCTTTTTTTTGGTTGTAAAGTAATTATAGATCAATTAATACATTTTAACTTAATAATAACGTATATTATGATTATTTATAATTTCTACAGTGATATTTTTGCCATTAAAAAAATACGGATAAAGTATTATGCTACATTATCTAAATAATTTGTGTAAAAATGCTCAATAATCAAGGATCTATGTATAATTAACATAAGCAAAAAAAGTGCATCTAAAGACTAAAAAAAGATTATATTTTTGGCTATTATTTATTGCTTCTATAAGCTTTGGGATAGGGCTAATACTCTATAATCTTTCAGATAATATATCTTTTTTTTTAACTCCAACCGATCTAATAACAAAGCAAGTAGATTACAATAAGGAAATAAGGCTTGGTGGTTACGTAAAGGAAGGAACTCTAGTGAAAATATCAATAGACAAAATAGAGTTTGAAGTTACCGACAAAAAAAATAGTATCAAAGTCTTTTATCAAGGGCCGGTGCCGTTGATTTTTAGGGAGGGTCAGGGCGTAGTTGCTGCTGGAGTGTTTGATAAATTTACAAAATCATTAGACGCAAAATATATACTTGCAAAACATGACGAGAGATATAAACCCAAAAAAATAAGATAGTAAATTTATATTAAAATTGATTATGTTAAACTCCAAATTCTCACAGAAGCTAAAAATATTAGTATTCTCTAATAGCTTCATAGTAATATTAGTGTCAATAAATGCATTATCTTTCTTTTACAGTTCATATATTGCATGGATTCATTCAAGTAGCCTAGTTATACTTAAGGTTTTTGCGGTAAATCTATTATTGCTTGGCGCGATAATAATTATAATTGCGAAAAAACATTCGTTTGAAGAGATAACTGAGAACGTAACTTTTAGCATAAAATCTAAACTCATTATGATGTTTAGCATTCTAGGAGCAATTCCAACTATTTTAATTTCTATTTTTTCAATAATTCTATTTTATTACGCAATCGAAGGATGGTTTGATAAAGAAATTTCTGGCGCAATAGATCAATCTGTCAAAATAGCTAATTTATATATAGATGAGAATAAAAGAGAGCTAAAAAAATCAGCTATCGAAATAGCGTCTGATCTAAATAATTTATATTTTGAGCTTGCTCAGAATCCGGTTCTTCTAAATAAAGTGTTGACCGCGCAGGCAGATATGCGGGGCATAACAGAGGCTTTGATATATGATAGGCATAAAAATACGATTCTAGCTCAGACTGACTTAAGTTTTGCAATCACTTTCTGGTCCTTGCCAAAATATTTATACGATAAAGCATCTTCAGGGGAAATAGTTGAGATTGAAGGTGATGCAGGTAAAATAAGTATGATGCTTAAGACGCAGCTTGATGGAGATAAATATTTAATTATCAGCAAG
The DNA here is from genome assembly GCA_033763595.1 of Rickettsiaceae bacterium. Lineage (GTDB taxonomy): Bacteria > Pseudomonadota > Alphaproteobacteria > Rickettsiales > Rickettsiaceae > JANRKH01. The sequence continues at coordinate 87,195 of JANRKH010000018.1, read as the reverse complement.
TTAATCGATGAAGAGCTTATCAACTACGTCAATCAAACAAGTGGAGCAGCCTCAAAGTATAAAGAAATGATGGCAGGTAAAAATCTCCTAAAGTTAAACTTTGCTCTAACTTTTGGACTGGTCATATCCTCGCTTCTTGCATGCATGACAATTTTGAGCGCTATACTCGCAAATAGGATAACAAAACCAATAAGGCAATTAGTAAAAGCAACAAGATTAGTGCAGGCCGGAGATCTTTCAGTTCAAATTGAGGATGAAGAAGATAAGCGCGATGAGCTTGCAATTTTAACTCACGCATTTAATCGAATGATCAAAAAAATAGATATACAGCAAAAAGATTTGGTTCTTGCGCAGCGAGCAAGGGCATGGTCAGATGTTGCAAGGAGAGTGGCTCATGAAATTAAAAATCCACTTACGCCAATTTCACTCGCCGCAGATAGAATATTAAAAAAATTTCTACCAGAGTTAAATAATAGTACTGAGTTTAAAAAATATGTGGCCATCATCAAACAACATACTCATGATATTAAAAAAATAGTAACCGAGTTTGCAGAGTTTGCAAAGCTTCCAGCTCCCCAGTTTGTCTCGATTGATATAGTTAGTCTTCTAAGAGATTTTGTAGAATCAAGGCAAATTATTAATGATAAAATCACATTCAAGTTCGAGTCTAAAATAGATTCTCTGAATTTCGTGTGCGATGTGACACAAATGTATCAGCTCTTCGTAAACTTATTTAAAAATTCTGAGGAGTCATTAGAAAATAGCCAGCAGCTGGAAAAAATAGTGTCTATATTCATTAATGTAACAAAAGACGACCTAGAGATATTCGTAAGGGATAATGGCGTAGGTTTTCCCAAAGATCTAATACATAAATTGTTTGACGAATACGTCACTACAACAAATAAAGGAACCGGCCTTGGTCTTGCCATCGCAAAAAAAATCACAGAAGATCATGGGGGTGATATTATATTATCAAACTTGAAGCCGTTAGGAGCTGAAGTAAAAATCATTTTCGATTTAGAAAATATAGAATCTGCAATTAAGAAATAAGTTAGAAAAATTAAAAAAATGCTAACAGTATAATAACTGTTGCAAAAATGTAATTTTTCTATTGATTTATACAAAATTGATAGTTAAGTTTTTATATTATAAAAATAAGCAGGCTAGTATGGTCTGTGAAGAAGGAACTAAAAATTTTATAAAAATGGATATTCTAGTAGTGGATGACGAAGCGGATATAAGGTCTCTCGTGTGCGATATTCTAAAATCGGAAGGATTTACCACGAGAAGCTCTGCAAATAGTCAGCAGGCTTTTAATGCAATCTCGGAAAAAGTACCAAATGCTATAATACTCGATATATGGCTGCAGGGTAGTGATCTTGATGGACTGGGTATTTTGGAGCTGGTCAAAAAAAGATACCCTCTTATGCCAGTAATTGTAATAAGTGGACATGGGACAATTGAAACGGCAGTAACATCGATCAAAATGGGCGCGTATGATTATATCGAAAAGCCATTTACCCATGAAAAGCTTATGATTGTGCTTAAAAGAGCATGTGAAGTAGCTAAGCTCAAAAGAGAAAATATAGACTTAAAAGCAAAAGTTGTCGATAAAACCGAGATGATAGGAAATTCAACTGCTGCGTCTCGTCTAAAAGCAGAGATAGAAAGAGCTGCAAGTTCATCTGGAAGAGTATTGATTTACGGAGAGCCAGGATCTGGAAAAGAACTAACAGCAAGATTACTACATAAAAAATCAAAAAGAGTCCATTCCCCTTTCGTTGTATTTTGTCCAACTGGCCTTTCTAATGACAAAATAATGCAAGAACTTTTTGGTGAACCGTCAACAAGTGATGTGAGTTCAGGTTTTGCAAAAAGAAATAGCATCCTAGAAGCTGCAAATACAGGCACTTTATTCATAGACGAAATAACCGACCTAACGCTTGAGGCGCAATCGCGCTTTCTCAAATTCATTCAAAGCCAAATATACGAAAAACCTCTAACTAGTAAAAAAATTCAATTAGATATAAGAGTGGTTGCAGCAACAAGTAAAGATATCGAGTCTTTAGTAATGCAAGATAAGTTTCGAGCTGATTTATACCACAGGCTTAAGGTTATGTTTTTAAAAGTACCAAGTCTTTCCGAGCGCAAAGAGGATGTTCAGCCGATAGTTGAGTATTTTGTTAAGCAACTTGTGAAATATTCCGGACTAAGAGAAAGAGTATTTTCAGAAGAGGCAATAGCTTCTCTACAGGCCTATAACTGGCCTGGCAATATTCGTCAGCTAAGGAACGTTGTTGAGTGGACTTTGATTATGAATCCTGAGAATAACAGCCACAGAACTCCTATTAAGGCAGATATGCTTCCATCTGATATTACTAATAGTTTCATTTCTATTAATCATGCTGATAGCGGGCTTGATATGATGTCTATGCCGCTTCGAGAAGCAAGAGAAGTTTTTGAAAGACAATACTTGACAGCTCAAATGAGTAGGTTTAATAATAACATTTCAAAAACATCGTCTTTTGTTGGAATGGAACGTTCGGCGCTCCACCGTAAACTCAAGATATTGAGTATACACTCAGGGTCTGGTAGAAAACATGACGAGCATTATCAAGAGCTAGAAGAGGAGTTAGCATGATAGAAACAAAAATATTTACAGAAAAAAAATCTTTTTCATCAATCGCCAAAATCTGGTTTGGCGTTCTATTAATATCTATAATGGCCCAGATTTCAATACCAATTAACCCTGTACCTATTACTTTACATACAGTTGCGATTATGCTTATTGCTTTATATTTCAGTAGCCTAGAAGCATTCTTTACAATGTTATCTTACATTTTGATAGGCCTTGTTGGAATTCCGGTATTTACAGGCTTTACTTCTGGTTTTGCAAAAATTTTAGGACCAAGTGGCGGTTATTTTTTAGGAATGCTTGTATCAGTCACATTTGTATCATTTATAAGGGAGTACTATGGGTTCAGCCCTAAGTCTACTATTCATAATGTTTTTTTGATGGTAATTTTACTGATCATATTATATTTCTTTGGAATATTAAGACTATCTAATTTTATAGGATTAGAAAAAGCTATATATGCAGGATTTATAGTATTTATTCCCTCAGGAATTGCGAAGACTATAATTCTATCTTTAATTGTGAGCTATATCAATGGCAAGACTAGCTAGGTTGCTAACAATATTATTGTGTATTACAGGATGTTCTAAGACGTATGAGAGCACGACTGATGCTCTTAATAAAAAAATAGTCACATATATATCAGAATCAAAAAAGCGAGGGGAGGCGCCAAATCTAAAAAAAGAATTTGGCAGCAACCTTGCTGGTATTAAAATGATCAGGCAGGATTTGTCAGGAGTTGATTTAAGTGGTATAGACTTAACTGGCTCAGAATTTTCTGGAGTAAACTTATCTAAAGCTAATTTGTCAGGCGCCGTCCTGAACAATACTATTCTACAAGAATGTAATTTCAATCAGACAAATATCTCAGGAGCAAAAGGAGCAAAAGCAAACTTTGAGTCATCTAAGTTTAGTGAGATGGATTTAAGATCGAATGATTTTTCCGGCGCTACCTTTACGAATGCTAGCTTCGAATCTGTTGATTTTAGCGACAATAATCTATCAAATGCAAAATTTTCCAGGGCAACTATCGTATCTTGTTCTTTTGTAAATGACAAATTTGTTGGGGCTGATTTATCTCAGTCAAAAATCACATCCACGAGTTTTATAGGTTCAGACATGTATGGCTCTGATTTTAGCAAATCTGTTTTCAAAAAAACTTCTTTTGAAAATATCGCAGCTGAATCATCAGACTTTTCCGAAACTTGGCTTGATCATTCTAAACTTATAAATGTTAATATCTCAAACTCAATAGCCAAATCAGCAATATTCGAAAATACAGATTTTGATACTGTAGATATATCTTTCTCTTACTTCTATGGCGCAAAGTTTGCGCAACTAAATTTCTTAAATTCCAAAGCAGTTAACAATAATTTCGCTTCCTCGAGCTTTGAGGATGTACTTGTTAAACTTTCTGATTTTTCTTCGTCAAAGTTCAGTATAGCTACTATCGTTAACTTGCAATTCGAGGAATCCACTGTCAAAAAGGCAACGATAGAAAAATCTAAATTTGCAGATTCTAGCGCGTCAAAAACAGATTTTACTGAGCTTCTTGTAAGAGAGGCGAATTTTGTTAATTTTTCTCTCGATTCATGCATCTTGCAGAGCGCCAAGTTTAAAAATGTAGAATTTTTCTCTTCCGTTTTTGGTAATTCTAAGATGAATAGGGCAATTCTTAAAAATCTTACATTTAATCAAACTAAATTTAACAACATAGATCTTACTCAAGGGTTTCTAGATAATATTAGTTTTAATCAAGTTGATATAAATGAGTTGATATTTAATTTTGGTCAAATACAAAATTCTAAATCAGATCAATCTAATTTCAAAAACATTCATTCACAGAAAAATATTGCAGCTAGTAACACAAAGCTTGAGATTTTAGAAGGTTATAAGCCTTTATCTAGCGTGCAGGATCTTGTTTCGAGTGGCGATTATAGTTTTTATAATTTTTCTGAACTTGTTTTTGGGGGCATGAATATAAAGAATGCAAAGTTTCAAGGTGCAATTTTTGTAAAATCTGATTTAAGCGGAGCAAACTTTGAAAATGTAGATTTCGATCGCGCAAGTTTTGAACTTGCAAACCTAAGTGATGTAAAGTTTATCGCTTGCACGTTTAATGCAAATTTAATGCATGGAGCAATAATTTCTAACACAGTGTTTGATAAGTCTAAAATATCAAATATAAACTTTGATGAAGCAAGGATTTTATCTTATAGGTCTAAGGAAGTAAAGCTAGATAATGTTTTTGGTAAATTTGAGACCGGAAAGTAAAGAGGATAAGGTTATAGAGCTTAGAACCTACGAATTGCCTTATACGAATCACATTTAAGTAGTTTCCGAAGAGGCCTATTATTTAATTCTAGAGATTTGTTATTAGTCCTATTTATTAGACTTAGTTTGCAACTCATTTGTAGCAGATCTTTCAGTCCAAATCTCATGGAATGAGTAATACTAGGAGACGAGTGAATAATATAAATGTTAAGTGAGCTAAGAGCTATGCGTCCTGCAGTTAAGAATCGGAATTGACATTAGAAGAAGGATGATAGGATGAAATAAAGCTTCTTCTGTAATACCCAAGCGCTTCGATATTATCTAAGGAATAGATATTTGCATCAATCACTTGCCCTACAATAATAGTATGATCCCCCTCATCATAATTACTGGATCTTCTTAATAACATACTTGATATTGCATCTGGAAGTATCGGCGGGTTTTCGTCCTTGTAGGTGAAATTTGTGTCAGCGAATTTGTCCTTGATCCTTCTTGCAAACTTTACTGCGAGGTTTTTTTGGTTTTGTGTCAAAAAATTTATAGCAAAGTAAGTGCAAGAATAAAAAAATTCGTGGCTTCCCGATCTTTTGTCGATACAAAATAGAACGAGCGGAGGATCAAGCGAAACAGGAGTGACAGAAGTTGCTGTGAAGCCGTATGGTTTGGAATTAATACTGGTTGTGACAATAGCTACTGCGGCAGGGCAAAATGAAAAAACCTCCCTATATAAATTTTGATCTATTTTCAAATATCCTCCCATATCCTTATGTATAAATGGATTATAAACCCACCTCTACAAAAAATAAAGTTTCTAGTGTAAAAATAATAATATTTTATGCAGTCTAAATGAGTCGAACTAAAACCTCCAAGGTTAAATGTGATACTTTAGTGATAATATAAATATTACTTAATATTTATACCTTACTTCTCATAGATCAGTTAATTATATCATTATATAATAAATATTAATTGTAAAATAATTTACTATAAGTAATAAAGATGACACCATCTAACATGTCAAAGTCAGAAAAATCTAGAAAAGCCCCAAGTCAGAATTCTACGTACCAAGCTCAAAAAAATATAGATAAAACACAAGAGGCAAGCACTGAACAAAAGGGCTCTAGACCAACCAAAAGAACAGATGTTGATTCAAAAGTCTCTAGTATGAGAAAAGCTCTAGTAAGCAATAATGCAAATAGAGCTCTTTCAAGACAAAAGTCAGATCTGCTATCAAGATTGAGGCAATGCACATCTCAAGCTCAGATTGATTTACTTTTAATCGAAGCTTATCAAATTTCATCCGCATCAGGTAGGACTGACGCAACCTTCCTTACAAATGTTGCAAGAATAGCTGATCGCAAAAGCGATGGAATAAATAAGACTCTTCAGGAAGAGATAAGTAGGGATAATTCCTCTGTCCCAAATAATGAGGATAGCTCAGATCAGCGCCAGGATGCATCTCTTGCTATCACAAGCTCAAACTCAGAATCTAAAAAAACCCTTATAGATTTGCCGAAATCGATAGAAAATGAAAACTATAGCGAAGCAGAACATAAAAGCCTATCGTTATACCTAAAAAATGGCAAAGAAACGAGCCTGACGGATATAAGGTTAAAGTATCTTGCTGCTCTTAAACTTGCTATGCAAGAAGAAATAAGTATGGCAAATGCGCCTGATGATATGCCGCAAGAAGAAAGATATAAATACCGCAGAGAGTGTGATAGGCTTAATATAGTGAGGCTAGAAAAACTTAAGTCATCGCGCAAAATTGAGATTGAGCCTCACGTTATTTTTAGCGATATGGAGGAATATTATAGAAGAAAGGCAGAGCGATTAACTTCGCATATTAATCCTATAGTCAAAATATCAAGTATAAATAAGCTGGAGCAAAAAGAGAGGCTAAAAAAATACATAACAAAAATCAAAAGAATACGTAAAAGAATTAAAAATACATGGAGAGCTCAGTATATGGTGAGATCTATAAAATCTGCAAATCACACTCTTCATAAAGATAAAATCGTCCCCACATACACTCCAAAACCTAATGCAAAATTTCTTGCAAGACAAAAAATTAAGAACAAATATATGAGCTACGAAAAATAAAATATAATTTAAGCACATTACATTTTTTTACGCTCATAATTTCTTCATAATTATTTATAATTTCATATTTAAATGTTATCATTTAATAAATAAAAAACACGACATTTACAAAATGACAGCTGGCTCTAGCAAAGTTTCTAGCGATGCAAAATTAAGATTTGGGGAATTATTTAGAACTTCAAGTCCAGGAATTTTGTCGCGGCTATTCGATCGTAATTTTAACATAAATCCTGGAAATGCAGCTTGTGAATTATTTTCCCCGTGGCTCGCAACATGCGCTAGTTGGGCTTTCACAGTGCAATGCGCTTACTTAACTATATGGCAGGGTATGGACATACGCCTCGAAGTTTCGGAGGCAATTTGTATGGAAGAATTCTGGCATGATATATTCGATACTTCTAAAGGGGAAAAAAGCAAGGAACTTGAGGCATTTATCGTATCAAACAGTGCTTTTCTCGCAGAGGCACTTATTTGGTATCAAATCAAGCCTCAAAATCCTTCTAAAGACCAAATTGAATCTGTCAAAAAACTCATTGATTCAGTAATAGGCGCCGTAATTGATGCTACTAGTACGATAGAAAAAAAACAAAGAGCAGCCAAGGTAGTTTCCACATTTGTTAATCTATTAGGTGATAGTAAAATATCTCAGGAAGATAGAGCGGCAAGAATAGAAGAACTATTTCCAGAATCAAATGATAAAGTCCTGCGAGGCCTTTTTTCGAAAGCCCTTGAGAGTGTATTGCTTATAATATCAATATCTGATGAAACGAAAAAAGACGAAATGCCATCGAATTTTCGTAAGTTGGTAAGCAATGCAAAAAAAGTAAAAGATAGGCTTGAAAATCTAGTATCTCCAGCAAAAGCATCAGATCAAAGCGTTAGGTTGTTAAACACTATTACAACGCTTGCAACTGATAACAACTTAAACGGTATTTCCACGATTTTTTCTCCTATTATAGTTGGTAGTCTTGGAGACCTAGTAGAAATAAAACAACCACGGACTGAGTATGAACAAAATGCAAATAATGCAATAATAAAGCTAAAAGAAGAAAGAAGAAGAACTGTAACATTCCTTCTTGATATTTTATTAGAGGAATCAAGAGTTCATCCTAACAAAAGAACCTCTCCTCACACACTAGATTGTATTCTTGAAATATTAAAGTGTATAGGCTTTATGATCGAAAAGACCAAAGAAGAAGATGTGTCTGAGGCAGAAGGTGAAACAACGAAAGTTGTAAAAGATGCATCTAAGAAGGCAAAAGAAAAGGATAAGTTTGCTATTAGTCTGTTTGAATTGTTGAATCAAATTTCTGAGATAGGAAAAAATGAGCATGTTGCTAAGCGCACTTTGGCCTTTTTACAAGACCAAACAAACCTAGATAGTATATCCGAAATCACGGCATCATTTGTACTAAACAAAATTCTTGATAGAAAAAATAGCGCAAGTCTTCATGAATTATTAAACAATGAGCCAGAAATTCAGATTAACCCAGAAGCATATCAAGCATCCAAAGAAACACTTTCCTCTTTGTTTCGAAAAATTTACGGTGCTTCAAGAGTTTCGCCTGCTATATTTACTAACATTCTTAAAAGCTTAAAGAATATTTCTGAAATTATCGACGATGATAAAAAAGCAAAAAAGGTCGATAATATACTCTTACTAATTAAAAATATCAAAGCTTTCACAAAGGACAAAGAGTTTCGCGAAGAAGTATCGGCTCTAGGCGACGAAAATATGCTTCAGATCGCCCAAATAATTAATATTGAATCTAATAAATTACTAACAAATGCTAATTTACTTGATAAAGATGATATATCTAATTATGCATACGATAGAACAAGTCTAATTTATACATTGCTAAAGCTTATAAAAAGCACAGAAGATAAATCTATAGAACGAAATATATTCTTACTCGCAAACAATATTTTTGGCATTCAAAAAGAAGACGAAAATAACCCTACACAAAACAAGATAGCTTCAATGCTCGCTGGCCCAGTAATGGCTTTATTTCGTAATGAAGAATTTAGTAAGCAAATTTTAGACGAACGTAAAAGCAAAGAGCTTTCTATTTTTATTTCAAAAGTGATATCAAGGCCAATAATAGAGAATTCTGTTATTTGTTACTATTACGATCAAAAAATAAATGAGTTAAAAGCATTAGATCAAAAGGAAGCTATGAGGCTTTCTGATAAAAAAGAAACCCAAATAACAAAATTAATACAGACATTACCAGAAGTTTTAAAGGACGAAATTGAATATTATGCTCAGAATCCTGGTTCTATGGATCCTGCTTTACTTGATATTTTTAGGCAAACAGGTATTTCCCAATATGATGCAATATTTAGGCTCCTAGATCAGAAAAAACAATATATAGAAGGGGCGAATCGACAAACATTACTAGAAAAGCTAGTTCAATCAGAGGAATATGGCAAACAAAGTACACAAAAATTAGTTGCCGATGTAATTGATGATCTTGCAAAAAATAATAAATCTATAGGTTTCTTTATACGTAATTTCACAAAATGGGAGCAATCAAAAAAAGATGGTCAAGGAGTACTAGATTTATATAGTAATATAAAATTTTATTATCAACTGGCTAGGCCAATTATACATTTTACCTCTGGAGTAAATTATGTATTAGGAGCAATTGCTAACTTCATCACATATCCTTTTAGAAAAATAGGAGAATTGCTTGGATTTGGCGCAAAACCAAAAGTTCCTATTATACGTAAAAAACAAGTTGTTAGTATGTCAGGAGGAAAGGACTCTGTGGTTACTGACCCTGAGCGATTAGAAAAAAAGCGATCAACGAAAAAACCCAGTAGACCGGAGCGTAGCAAGACTTTTAGCGAAGAGGAAAAGAAGCGCGGCAAAAACAAACTTCAAACAGGTCTTAGTTGAGCGAATAGCGAGCCTTACCCTCCCTTTTATCATTTCTAATTGACTTTTTCTCTTTCATCTTTATAGTGTTAAAAAATTTATTAATCAAAATTAAATCATAATGAATCATCTGTTCGATCTCGAGGAGACGCCAGCTCCGCACAGTGAAAAGACAAATTTAGAGAATGTTATGACGAAGGAGATGAGAGGCCCGGGGTCCATAATTTCATCAAATAAACCAGAAGAATCTAGTTGGTCGAAAATTTATATATGTTGCAAAAGTTTCATCGAAGAAATACAGGTATTTTTATGGACGGCAATCGGAATATCAGGACTTGCTGTTTTGTATAAGGCCTATAAAGCATTTGGAAGCATAGCTCATACAGCGGATGAGACCACAAGAAAAGTAAATGAAGTTGATGTAGCAAATCTCAACGCAACCGTCGCTCAAGTAAATAACGCTACTCAGGTCATCAGTAATAATACTAACATCATCGGTGCAAAATTTACCGATCTTGATGTTCCCCGAATAAATCAAACTTTTCAGGATATACAAACAGCTGTAGATATTATCAATACAAGATTTACCGATCTAAATGTTCCTCGAATAAATCAAACCTTTGCAGATATACAAACAGTTGTAGCTATTATCAATACAAGATTTACTGACCTAGAGGTTCGTCAGATAAATGAAACCTTTGCAGATATACAAACAAAATTTGGTGAACTTAATATTACACTATTTAATCATGCAGCAGAAAGTGTGGCTAATGCAGCTACCCCAGGCGCCTGGTTTGGTTTCGGACGTCGCCCAACAGGCGCAGCGAACAATAAAGTACATCAACCAGGAGGAGATGAGACATGGACTGACCGGGACCCAGGTTCGGGCGGAGCAAATCCGCAGGTAACTGATAACAACGAACCAGGAGACCCACAAACAACAGTAGGGTATGGATTAGACGTAAACACCCCTCTCGGATTTATAGGCGAAAATGGCCCCGGATCCTTCTTGTCATCAATATTTAGTTTTTGGCATTGATAAAACTATGCAACAAGTAGATCTGCTAAAAAAAAGCGAAGCAATATTTTCCATTTTTTATCACGATAATCCCTCCCCTTTTACAGAACTTGAATATTCAACATTATTTGAATTACTTGTTGCTGTTAGTTTATCAGCGCAAACAACCGATAAATCTGTAAATATAGCGACAAAAAAATTATTTAAGGTTGCAAATACGCCAGAAGCTATATTCTTATTAGGAGAAGATGCTGTCAGAACCTTAATAAAGAACGTAGGGCTTTATAATGTTAAATCAAAAAATTTGATCAAATTATCGCATATATTGGTCGATCAATATAATTCATCTGTGCCTCTACGAATAGATGAGCTAGTAAAACTTCCAGGCGTTGGAAGAAAAACTGCAAATGTCGTAATCAATTGCTGGACAAATAATCCAACAATGCCGGTCGATACGCATGTTTTTAGAGTAACAAGAAGACTTGGGCTTGCCTATAGCATGAATCCTGTTTCAGTCGAAAAAGAATTGCTAAAAAATATCCCCGAAAAATGGTTAAGCAAGGCCCATCACTGGCTTGTGCTTCATGGAAGATATATATGTAAAGCACGCAGGCCAGACTGTCAGAAATGCTTTCTAAAAGATCACTGCGATTTTTTCGCTTCTTTGCAAGCATAAAAAAATTCCTTGTAGTAAATTTCAATCACAAATTTAACATTACCAGTACTGGTCTATTGAAATAATAGAACTTGGTAATTATATTTTATAGTAGATCTCTTAAGTCAAATCCAAGAATTAAAATACTATATGAACATAAACAAATTTACTAATAAAGCTAAAAATTTGATTTCTTCTGCTCAGAGCCTTGCAGCAACAATGGACCATCAGCATATACTCCCTCTGCATCTATTTGCTTCACTGATAAACGAAGAAGATCAGATAGTAAGTAACATTTTCTCAAAACTAGGAGTATATACTGCAAAAATAAAAGACGACATACATCAGGCCTTAGATAAACTTCCTTCTGTAAAATTATCCGGAGGATCAGGACAGGTCTATGCAAGTAACGATTTACTAAAAATACTTACAAAATCAGAAGATTTAGCAAGAGAGGCAGGAGATAGTTTTGTTACGGTAGAAAAATTACTTGAAGCTTTAACGTTCAGCCAAGAGATTGCCGCTTTATTACTAAAACATGGAATATCACCAAAAGATATTGCATATTCGGTGAAGGAGCTTAGGAAGGGCCGAAAAGCAGATACCGAAAATGCAGAAGATTCTTTGGAAGCCCTAAAAAAATATAGTAGAGATGTAACGGAGCTTGCAAGTCTAGGCAAATTAGACCCAATTATAGGTAGAGATGAGGAAATAAGAAGATCGATTCAGGTTTTATCAAGAAGAACAAAAAATAACCCAGTATTAATAGGAGAGCCGGGGGTTGGTAAAACGGCTATCATAGAAGGGCTTGCCCAAAGAATAATAGCAAGGGATGTGCCAGAAAATTTACTTGGCTCAAGGCTTATAGAATTAGATATGGGAGCTTTAATAGCGGGCGCTAAATACAGAGGGGAATTTGAAGAAAGGCTAAAATCTGTCTTACATGAAATAAAGGAAGCTGCCGGTGAGATCATATTATTTATAGATGAATTACATCTACTTGTTGGAGCTGGAAAAACAGACGGAGCAATGGATGCATCAAATCTCTTAAAGCCAATGCTTGCAAGAGGGGAGCTGCACTGTATTGGCGCCACTACTCTTGATGAATATAGAAAATATATAGAAAAAGATCCTGCCTTGGCGCGAAGGTTTCAATCAGTTTACGTTTCTGAGCCAACTCTTATTGATACAATTTCAATACTGCGCGGTATAAAGGAAAAATATGAAATTCACCATGGCATAAGAATTGCAGATAGTGCGATAATAGCAGCAGCAAAACTTTCTGAAAGATATATCACAGATAGGTTTTTGCCAGATAAAGCAATAGATTTACTGGACGAAGCTGCAAGCAAAATAAAAATAGAAGTTAGCAGTAAGCCTGAATCTTTAGACGAGCTGGATCGCAAAATTATTCAGCTGAAAATCGAAGCGCAAGCCTTAAAAAAAGAGACAGATGATGCATCCAAAAAAAGGCTTAGCGAAAATCTAGAACAGCTTGCAAAGTTAGAGGCAGAAGCTGCTGATCTAACATCTAGATGGGAATCAGAAAAATCTGCACATGATCAGATACTTAAAATCAAAACAGAAATAGATAATCTAAAAATAGAATTAGAAAGAGCAGAACGAGATGGTAGCTTCGAAAGAGCTGGAGAAATAAAATATGCAACTCTACCAGCACTTGATGCAAAACTGAAAGAATTTGAGCAAAAATCCCAGGAATCTGCTAAAAATAGTCTTGTAAAGGAAGTTGTAACTGAGCAGGATATAGCATCTATTATTTCAAAAATTACAGGTATACCTGTCGATAAAATGCTCGAAAGCGAAAAAGATAAGCTTCTTGGCATGGAGAAAATTCTGGCTCATTCAGTTATAGGCCAAGATGATGCAGTAAAAGCTGTAAGTGACGCAATAAGAAGATCAAGAGCTGGTCTACAGGATGTCTCAAGGCCTCTTGGATCTTTTTTATTCGTAGGTCCTACTGGCACAGGAAAAACTGAGTTAACTAAAGCTTTAGCGGAGTTTTTGTTCGACGATAAGGGCGCTATCATGAGGATTGATATGTCTGAATATATGGAAAAACATTCAGTAGCCCGTTTGATAGGCGCCCCTCCCGGATATGTTGGTTATGATCAAGGGGGCATTTTAACAGAAAGTATCAGAAGAAGGCCTTACCAAGTCATTTTATTTGATGAAATTGAAAAAGCTCATCCAGATATATTCAATATATTATTACAAGTTCTTGATGAAGGAAGACTAACAGACGGGCAGGGTAGAATCGTTGATTTTAAGAATACTATAATAACACTTACCTCAAATATTGGCTCTGAGATTCTTGCTGATGCGCAAAATGAGGAAATAAGTCCAACTCAGCGAGATCTTGTTAATAACATGATAAAAAATTCATTTAAGCCAGAATTTTTAAACAGACTAGATGAGATTATTTTATTCCATAAGCTCACAAGAAAAAATATCAGATCTATTGTGGAAATTCAGCTTGAACGGATTGTAAATATCCTAAATAATCAGTCTATTACAATAGAATTTGATGATTCTGCGCTGAATTTTCTTGCAGACAAGGGTTACGATCCGATTTACGGCGCAAGGCCTCTTAAAAGGCTTATACAGAGAGAAATTCAAGATAGGCTAGCAATAAAGATATTAGGCGGCAGCTTAGTTTCAGGCTCAAAAGTAAATGTATTTGCTAGGGATGATAATATTAACATAGCGATTTCTTAGATGCTCTAGTTATACCAAATCCCAGATTTGGTATAACTCTCTAGAATTCAGCCCTTCGTATGAATTGTAGGGCGAGCGTGCTTTAACGAATATGAATACGTTCGTACGTATTCTAGACCCGCGAAATTCGTGTGGATCATTAGACCCATCCTAAAAACTCTACTCCTATAGTCTTTTAGGTTGGATTAGATACTAGGCGCGAGGAGAGAAGCCTATGAGTATTAGGTGAGCGACGAGTCAACAACGTAGCTAATTCAACATAAAAGACTATAGATGCAATTGTGCCGCCCGCGCAAGTATAGCAGAATCCTCACGTACCTCATATGTACGCTGCGGTTTTGCACTCCGCCTGCTCCTAGCACCTGCACGCCAGGAGCGAGTTTCCGAAGAGGCCTATTTAAAAATGGGAATTAGGTATAGTAATTTCGGACTAGAGTGGGGTGGTTTATCTTTGATCAAGTAATTTTTTTAACAGCTCATTCACAATTCCAGGATTCGCTTTTCCTTCTGTTTTTTTCATGATCTGACCTACAAAAAAACCAAATAATTTATCAAAACCTGCTTTATATTTCTCAACAGACTCTTGATTTTCTTTCAAAACTTCCTGGATAATCTTTTCAAGTTGGGTTGCGTCAGAGATCTGGGTCAGACCCCTTTCCTTAATTACATCACTTGGATCTTGATTAGTTTCGCCCATAATTTCAAAAACTTGCTTTGCAATTTTGCCTGATATGATTCCGTCTTTAATGAGCTTAATGAGATTTGCGAGTTTCTGCGCTGAAATATTATTATCCTTAATCTCAAGATCATTTTTGTTTAGATAAGCGAATAACTCAACTAAAATCCAGTTTGCAGATAATTTTGGGTCAGAGGTTATTTTAATGACATCTTCAAAATACGAAGATATATCAATATCACTTGCAAGAAGATTTGCATCATACTCGCTAAGCCCGAATTCTTTGATATATCTTTGTTGCTTTTGTTCAGGTAACTCTGGCATCTCCGTTTTAATTCTTGCAATAAGATCGTCACTAATCTCGAGAGGCAAAAGGTCTGGATCAGGAAAGTATCTATAATCATTGGCATTTTCCTTTGATCTCATTGAGCGTGTGATACCGAGCCCCGCATCAAATAATCTTGTTTCTTGGATCACTTTTTCTCCTCGTTCGATTAAGTCAACCTGTCTTCTTGCTTCATACTCCAGCGCCTTTACGACATTTTTTATGGAATTTACATTTTTTATTTCGCATCTAGTGCCAAGCTTATCGCCTGGTTTTCTTACGGAAACATTGGCGTCAACTCTAAGAGAACCTTGTTCCATATTGCCATCGCAAGTACCTATAGCTCTTAAAACTGAGCGTATCTTTTTGATATATTCAGCTGCTTCATAAGGAGAGAACATATCTGGCTCTGATACTATTTCCATTAGGCCAATCCCAGCCCGATTCAAATCTATAAAACTATAATCAGGAGATTGGTCATGAATGCTCTTTCCAGCATCTTGTTCTAGATGTATATGGTTGATTCTTATATCCTTATAATTTTTCTTCTCATCAAGAATTGTGATTTTTCCGCCTATTACAATTGGTTGGTAAAATTGCGTGATTTGATAGCCCGCTGGAAGATCTGGGTAAAAGTAGTTTTTTCTATCAAAAAGAGAAATATTGTTAATTTTTGCGCCTATTGCAAGCCCTGTTTTTACAGCTTGTTCAACGCAAAATTTATTTAGAGTAGGAAGCATCCCTGGCATTCCAGCGTCAAAAAAACTCACCTGGCTATTTGGTTCAGAGCCAAATATAGTTTTAGATGCCGAAAAAAGCTTTGTGTTAGATGAAACTTGCGCGTGAATCTCTAGTCCAATAACATACTCCCATTCTGATGTTGAGCCTATAATCTTTTGCATTGTTTAATACCCTATTTAATATCTAATTTAGTGCCCGTTAGGAGTAAGGTCAAGTTTAAGTGCTTGTTCTATATTTTGTGCTGTATGAAGCATTGAACCCTCACAAAAATCTCTGCTAATTATCTGCATACCAAGTGGCAAGCCATTTTTCGAAAAAGCTGCAGGAATCGACATAGCGGGTAGTCCTGCAAGACTTGCAGGAATTGTAAAAATATCATTTAAGTACATGGTAACTGGGTCATCTTGTTTTTCATCTACTCCAAAAGCTTCAGTTGGAGCAGAAGGTAGTATTATATCTTCACAAACCTCAAACGCTTTAATGAAATCGTTCCTAATTTTTCTACGAATTTTTTGCGCCTTAAGATAGTAAGCCTCCATAAAACCAGATGATAGAACATTAGTCCCAATCATGATTCTTCTCTTGACTTCAGGTCCAAAGCCCTCTGCTCTTGTGAGCTCATACATTTCGTCTAGTGAAGTACATTTTTCTTCTGTTCTATGACCATATCTCACGCCATCAAATCTCGATAAATTCGATGAAGCCTCTGCTGAAGCAATTACGTAATAAGTTGACAGAGCATATTTTGCGTTAGGTAAATTTATGTCAATAATTTTTGCTCCTAATTTTTCAAGCAAACTTATGGTACTTTGCCACATTTTTAATATATCTTCATCTATTCCATCATATTCCATCAAGTCTCTTGGAATTCCTATTTTTTTGCCCTGAAGCCCACTGGATATCAATGATAATAGTTTCGGCGCTTCTAAGTTTGCTGAAGTGGAATCTTTAGGGTCATATCCCATTATATATTCAAGGATTAGGGCTGCATCAGCAACAGATCTTGTAAATATCCCAGCCTGATCAAGTGAGCTAGAAAAAGCAACCATACCAAATCTCGAACATCTGCCATATGTTGGCTTTACTCCAACTATCCCTGTAAATGCCGCAGGCTGGCGAATTGACCCTCCTGTGTCACTTCCGAGTGCTGCCATCGACAAGAAAGCTGAAACGCATGCAGCAGAGCCTCCAGAAGAGCCTCCAGGTACTAGATCGACTGATGAATGAGTAATTTTCCATGGATTTATAACTTTCCCATAATAACTGGTTAAATTTGCAGAGCCCATAGCAAACTCATCCATATTTGTTTTTCCTATCGAAATCGAACCTGCATGACTCAGCTTTTCAGTAACAGTAGATTCATAGGCTGGAATAAAATTTTCAAGCATTTTAGAGCCGGCTGTTGTTCTGGTGCCTTTGGTGCAAAATAAGTCTTTGATAGCGATAGTTGCTCCTTCAAGGGGCCTATATCTACCTTCAGAATATAATATATCAGATTCTTTTGCTTGTTTTTGCGCTAACTCAAAAGATTCTGATATAAAGCAATTTAGTTTTTTTTGTTTTTTTGCTTCATTTAGCGTTTCTTGAATCAGCTCGGCTACTGAGAATTTTTTGGCCTTATATCCTTGTAGTGCATCAAGCAAGCCTATCTTATAAAGTTTGTTTTGTACTGACATATTTTACTCCAGAGCTTTAGGTACTATAAAACAGCCGACTTGTCTTGCAAGCTGTGCCGTATGACCTGGAGCATTTGCAATAATTTCCTCTTTCTTTGCGCTTGAAGTAAATTCATCAGACCTTAAAGTTAATGTTTTTTCTGAAGGTGTATAAAATGGCTCTATATCATCACATTCTAAATCGTTTATTTTATCAATCATCTTCATGATATTATTTATTTGGCCTGCGTAATGCTCGAGTTCATTTTTATTCATTTTAATTCTGGCAAGTTTTGCAATTTTTTTTATGATATCTATGTGTTCGGTCATTTGATTATTCATTATCCATTACTCTTAGTATTATTTAGTGAGTTATGTTTGTTATTATTCTCATGTTATTGGCATGATATTATTGAGTTTTAAACCAAATAAAACATATATTAATAAAGCCTTGCTAAATCAATATTTTTATAAATACTTGTAAAGAAACGTTAGTTAGTGTATAATGCTCATCAAAAAATTATTAATAGAGATTATGTCAAGTGACAAATTTTCTTTAGATTTGAGCGGCTCCGTGGATATGGTCCAAAAGGAGATAAATATTGCTCTTTGGCTCACAGAGCTTGTACCTCAACTTAATCAACTTGTCAATAGTTCCTATTCAAGATCACAGACCAATCTTGGAGATTTTGAGTTTTACAAAGATAGTAGTTACCTAAAATTTTCCTACGGATATTATGGGCAAATATTTGTCAATCACAGCCAAAAAAAGATAATATTTGTTATTGCAGGGACAAAAGCTCATTTTCTTGAAAAGCCAGAAAAGCTAAGTAATTGGAACGTTGCCCCTATTTTGGATTTTGCGTTAGATGCTTTTAATGATTTTCAGTTAGCACTGGGGCTGACTCCTTTACAATATCAAAAAGGCTCAAAGGTCATGCTAGATCATTTCGTAAAAGAGATAAAAGAAAGTGAAGCGTTTGGTTCGAATATGCAAGAGTATAGTATGTTCTTTGTAGGTCATTCTCTTGGCGCTGCCTTATCTGATATTACTGCCCTATATGCTATTCATCATCACAGAGATGCATTTGGTAATATTGTATCTGTGACACTTGAAAACCCAGGCTCAAAAAAACTAATGTGTCAAATGCATGATACCTTTAATCAGCGTAAGACAGAGGAAGAAATAGGGCCCTACCACAATCTTTCTGATTTAACAGATCATTTTTTTGTGGTTAATAACAAAGCAAATTTAATAAATGCTTCTATGGATCAATTCGGCTGGGTATATGAGAATATTACTAGTTATAATTATGCGGCTGATGCAAAACATTTTGTAGAAGCCGAAACAGGAGGTACTTATTATCTTTACAATTTGCTTGAGGATGTTATTAACAAAGAAAAAAGCGTTTTTTCTACCGTAGAAAAAGTTTATCATTTGTTGCAACATGCATTCAAAGAGACTGTTAGTTTGCACAAAAATAACCATTTCGATAATTGCACTTTGGAAAGAAGCGCGAATTGGCCCAAAGAAAAAAAATACACCGAAACCTTAAATCTTGCCTATAACAAATTTGCAAAAGCCATAGTAGACGATATATATTCCGGTGTTATTGAGACTTCAGAATATATAAATAATAGCATTTACCAATCATATGCGAGCTTCTATTCAAATATTTTTGACATATTCTACGGTGAGTAAAAATCTGACTCTTAATATTTACTACTAAAGCAAATTCCACACAATAATTTTGGAATTACTATTCTATATATTTTATAATATTTACAGCTATTTCTTTTGTGATATCATGGCTATATTAACTTGAAATGCTTGTAATGACTGAAAATATAAAGAAAACTCAAGATCATGAAATTAGCGACGAGTCAAAAAGAGATTTTGTGGTCCTAACTGCTGTAAGTGCCGCGAGCATCGGATTTGCGTTCAGTCTCTGGCCCTTTATTGATTCAATGAATCCAGCATCAGACGTTCTTGCGCTTTCTTCAATTGAAATAGATCTTGCTAATATTCAAGTAGGACAAACTGTAACCAAAAAATGGCGCGGCAAACCTGTGTTTATTAGAAGAAGAACCGGCGAAGAAATACAAAAAGCCAAAGAATCAGATAATGCAAGCATGCCAGATCCTGAAGCTGATTCGCTTAGAGTAAAACCAGGAAAAGAAGAATGGCTGGTAACAATCGGTATTTGCACGCATTTAGGATGCGTTCCTCTCGGAGATCAGGGTGACTATAATGGATGGTTTTGTCCTTGTCATGGCTCTCACTATGATACTTCAGGCAGAATAAGAAAGGGCCCAGCCCCAAAAAATCTTGCGGTACCGCCATATGAATTCATTTCAGATACAAAAATCAAAATAGGTTAAAATGCAAAAAGACCATGTAAAAAAAGAAGGAATTATTGGCTGGATAGACTATAGACTCCCCATTTTTTCCTTTCTTGAACATTTTAGGCATTATCAAACACCAAAGAATCTAAATTATCTTTGGAATCTTGGCTCTATCGCAGGAATTGCTCTTGTGATACAAATTATTACAGGGATTTTTCTTGCAATGCATTATACGCCTCATGTTGATCATGCATTTGACAGTGTTGAAAATATCATGCGTAACGTAAATTACGGCTGGCTAATAAGATACATGCATGCAGTTGGGGCATCAATGTTTTTTATTGCTGTTTATATTCACATAATAAGAGGCTTGTTTTTTGGGTCCTATAAGTCTCCTAGGGAGATTTTATGGATGATTGGCATATTAATATTCCTTGTTATGATGGCCACTGCATTTATGGGATACGTTCTTCCTTGGGGTCAAATGAGTTATTGGGGAGCGACTGTTATCACCAATCTCTTTTCTGCAATACCATTTGTCGGTGAGAAAATAGTTATTTGGTTATGGGGCGGTTTTTCTGTCGATAATCCAACTTTGAATAGATTTTTTGCTCTTCATTATTTGCTACCATTTGTAATAATTGGTCTTGTGATGCTTCATATAGTGGCGCTCCATACTCATGGTTCAAACAACCCAAAGGGTATAGATGCAAAGCCTGGAATCGACACTATACCATTTCACCCTTACTACACTATTAAGGATTTTTTTGGCTTTGGAGTATATCTTTTAATTTTTGCATATTTTATCTTTTACGAGCCAAATTATCTTGGTCATCCAGATAATTATATACCTGCAAATCCTCTTGTCACTCCTGCCCATATTGTACCTGAGTGGTATTTTCTGCCATTTTACGCGATTCTTAGGGCTGTACCATCAAAACTTGGCGGGGTGACTCTAATGTTTTCTGCTATAGCAGTATTATTCTTTTTGCCTTGGCTAGACAAATCTCCGGTTAGAAGTGGCTATTACAGACCATGGTTTAGGGTTGCATTTGTATTTTTCATAATAGACTGCCTAGTTCTTGGGTATGTTGGCGGTAAACCTGCAGAGGAGCCTTATATTACCGTTAGTAGAATTGCAGCTGCTTACTATTTTTTTCATTTTTTAGTTTTGCTTCCATTCATAGCTAAATTTGAAAAGCCAGATAAGTTACCAACTTCTCTATAGGTTATTTTATGAGAAATCTTATTTATATTTTTATTATTGCTTTAATATGCGAAAGTTCCTATGCAGCTGAATCTCACATAAAAAATAAGAAAATCTTATGGCCATTTGAAGGGATTTTTGGTTCGGTAGATAGACAAGCAGCTCAAAGGGGATTTCAAGTGTACAAAGAAGTTTGTTCGTCCTGCCATGGCATATCACGCATTTCATACAGAAATTTATTAGAAATAGGTTTTTCTGAGGCTGAGATTAAAGAAATATCGAAAACTTATAATGTAAAAGATGGGCCAAACGACCAGGGAGAAATGTTTGAAAGGCAAGCAATTATGTCCGACAAGCTTGTGCCGCCTTATGCGAATGAACAACAAGCAAGAGCTGCAAATAATGGAGCATATCCTCCTGACTTGTCTTTAATAATTAAAGCAAGGCACGACGGCGCAAATTATATTTATTCCTTGCTAACAGGATATAGGGAGCCTCCTGAGGGCTTTAAGATGATGGAAGGTCTATATTATAATGATTATTTTCCAGGGCACCAAATAGCAATGCCTCGTCCACTATCAGACGGGCAAGTTGAGTATCAGAACGGCTTACCAGCCTCTGTTCATCAAATGTCTAGCGATTTGGTTGTGTTCTTGCAATGGGCCGCAGAGCCTGAAATGGAAAGAAGAAAATCTTTAGGTCTAAAAACCATGATCTATCTAGGACTATTTACAGTGATTTTTTATTTTGCGATGAAGAGAATCTGGTCAAAATTAAAATAAATCAAATCCTCAAAATTGCATACATAGAGTTTAATGCTTGCATTTGCTAATAGTAAGTTCAAAATTGTATTTTACATAATTTACTTCTTGAAAATCTCTGTATATAAATTATGTTTTAGCTTAGTAAATTAATTGAAATATAGATGAGTTTCATGATAATTAAATCTATTGTCGTACTTGCAATAATATGCACTCTACTGTATTTTTTTCTAAGGCTAATTCAATATTATGGGAAAAACTTAGGTTATAATTTTGCAGGAATCGGAATTGCCTCATCAATAAAACTATCCTCAGTTTCATACATTGATAATCATACAAAAATAATACATCTGAAGAATAATAATAAAAACTATGTTGTTATGGTAGGAAAAAATAATAATATTTTACTAGACTCATATGAAGATAAAAATGAATAAAAACAAACCTAATATGGAGCCGCTAGTTCCAGCGGGTTTATGTATCAAATACGGAGCTCTAGTTGCAAAGCTGTTTGGGTTTTCACGAGTTGTTGGCAATTTTATTTGCAATCTCAAATTTGTTTTTTTTCTTATAGTTACCTTATTCGGAATTAAGGCTTTTGCAGATACAGGACAAGAAATAGCAGGTATAATATCGGACGTTTCAAATACCAGCAGGGTAATGCAGCTACTCGTTATTGTGACGATTTTATCTGCTGCGCCTACTATTTTGATAATGGTCACGTCTTTTGTACGAATTTCGATTGTTTTATCATTTTTAAGATCTGCGCTTGGTTTGCAGCAAACCCCTCCAAATCAAGTGTTAATAAGCCTTGCTATGTTTTTAACTTTTTTTATTATGGCGCCAGCTGTAGAGGAATCTTATAATATCGGCGTTAAACCATGGCTCGAAGAACAAATGACAGAGTCCGAAGCTTTTATAAAAATCACTCATCCTTTTCAAAAATTTATGATTGCAAACACAAGGCCAAAAGATTTGGATCTATTTGTTGGAGTGGGCAAAATTGATCATAAAACCGAAGTATCTGATCTGCCAATTCATATTGTAACGCCAGCATTTATGATTAGTGAGCTAAGAAGAGCGTTTGAGATAGGTTTTTTGATTTTTCTACCTTTTTTAATAATTGACATACTTGTTGCCTCGCTTCTTATGGCTATGGGTATGATGATGATGCCGCCAGTAATGATAGCACTACCTTTTAAGATTATATTCTTTGTTGTAATTGATGGATGGTACTTAATAGCAGGTAGTTTAATTAAAAGCTTTGTAACTTAGTATGATAGAACTAAAAAAGCTTACATTAAAATATGGGGTTAGCGAAGCAGTTTCAGATGTTACATGCAAATTCGACGAAGGGAAAACAACATCAGTTATAGGGCCATCAGGCAGTGGCAAAACCACATTAGTTAGGTGTATTATTGGCCTTGAGAGTAGTTACAAAGGTGAAATATTCTTAAAGAAAGAGAAAATTCACGCTAAAAATCAAAAAATTATAAATCAAAAGATTGGAATAGTATTTCAACATTTTAATCTTTTTCCTCATATGACAATTTTACAAAATTCAACTTACGCTCCTGTGACACTTGGTCTTCAGACAATCGAAGAGGCTGAAAAAGCTGCGGTCCCAATTCTTAAAATGCTAGGTATTTTTGATAAAAGAGATTTTTTCCCAAAAAATCTTTCAGGAGGGCAAAAACAAAGGGCAGCGATTTGCCGGGCTCTAATGACTAAGCCTGAAGTGCTTATATTCGATGAACCTACATCCGCGCTAGATCCAGAATCTATCAAAGATATTGTTTCAATAATTGAGGAACTAAAAACAACTAAAACTATTATAATCGTAACTCATCATTTACATTTTGCTCAAAAACTTTCAGATAATATCATATTTATGGATAAGGGAAAAAAGCTTTGTGAACAAGAAGCGACTGAATTCTTTAAAGAGCCAAATGCCATCAGAGCAAAAATGTTTGTAGAAGCTGTCATGGGGTATTAGGAGAAGTCTAATACCAAACCCATTTTTAAGTACTTACTTCTAGCTCGTCGCTAAAGGCTTACACGAGAGTAGGCTTCGTGACTTGCTCCTAGTATTATTTAATTCTAGAGATTTGGTGTAATATCAAAAGAATCGACTATAGATTTAGAAGCGCAAAAAAGTCAGAAGATTTTGTGTGGTAAAAAAATCAAAGGTGGAAAAATATCTATTAACAAAAATTAGTTATCAAAATTGTTTAAATCGTAAATATATTATAATGTTATTATAATAAACATTAAGGTATATTATGATAAATGAAAATAATAATAATAAATTATCAAATGAAAAGGTAATAAACGCAAGGCCATGCAATCAGGAACCTCAAGACGCATTAGCTAAAACACTTCCAAATGATCCAGCAAATTCAACAATATTACACACGATTAGTGAGATGGGCTCAAGCTCAAAAGAAGAGAAACCAATAGGAGATATAACAAGAGAAGACCGAGCGCAAGGAGATTTAAAATGCCATGTCGCAGGTTCTATGACAAAGCTTAAAAGCGCAATAAAGAATACAATCGAAAAAAGCGTAGAATACGTTAAAGAAAGGTCAAAAGTCACATTTGCGAAATATGTTGAATATATAACTCCTAAAGAAATATATGATCATTCGGAAGATGAGGGAGAGGCGCCTATTCTTCAATCAAAAGAAGAGAGTGGCTCTGCAAGCAAATATTCCCTAGAGTTTACTGGAGAATACACGGCTAACTATTAGCTATAGTTCAAAATCCAAGTTTAATATATAGTAGCAGCGAGCCTTGATGCATAATATATATATATAGGTAAAAAATGTAGATACATATTAAGCGCTTAAAAATGGTATATGATATCAGATTGCACTGAAAAGGAATGTTTAAAGCTTGGTGAAATTTATTTTTTTTAACACACATTCAAAGCTTATTTATTAAGTAATACTTGACTCAAGTGCTCATTTACACTATTCTGCCTCGCGTTTTAATCTTAAAAATAAAAATATGTTTTCTTTCTTTTCTAAGGCTCCAATTGATCCAAATAATATCTCTGAAAGTTCTAGCGATGATGAAGCTGATCAAACAGGAAGAGTAAAAAATGCGGGTAATAATGACCCTAGGCTTTTGTCAGGCCCGCCAAATCAAGGTCAATCTACTTCAGCTCCTAATAGCAATTTTTCAGCATCCAAAAGAGGTGCTGATGAGTCCACCACGCAGGTTGTGTTAGGAGCCCAAGAAGCTCAGGTGGTAGATCAATTGACTCCTTTAGCTAGTAACACTCTAGAGCGTTCTGAAGATGAGTCAACTAACCTTGATGGAGAAGCTAAACAAGTATATTCATCGAGCACGACTCCTAAAGGCAATGTAGCTTCATTTTTTCCTTATCAGCATGCGGAGGGGGAAATACCAAATAATTCAGAGTTTGAGTCTGCAAAATTTCATCGCGATCGTTCAAAAGAACAGCCCAAAACTAGTTCTGTTGATGAATCTACTGAGAATAGTCCTTTAGCAGAAAATCTAACAGTTGATCGAAACGTTAGCGATCCCCAACTAAAAACCGGAGACTATGCAACACTGCCGTCGCATTCTGGGTCTACTGAGGAATTCCCTGTCAAAGATGACGCAAAACCAGCTACGCCTATTAAAAATCAAAGCAACGCGATTTATGTAATATCAGCAGTAGCAGCTGCAACTGCTCTCTTTGCTGGAGTTGTATATTATTTCTACGATTCTATATCAGGATTAATATTTCCAGATAAAGCTATTCCGGGCATAGCGGATGAAATAGTTTTAGAGCCAAAAATTGATCAGAACTATGAAGTAGATGATATTATAGATTGTTCGAATAATCACATATCTGAAGAACTAATAGAACGCGAATCGATTGTACTAACTGGAGATGCGAATTTGTGAGACTTCGTCTTTTGATTTTTAATAAGGTATAAGTGCTGTGAATAGGGCTATCGCAGTTTATCAAAAATATATAAAAGGAAATAGCAAGATAAAAACTGCGCATATATATGCCACAAGAGTAACGCTTGATGCTTCATGCAACCTGATTTGTTTTCCTGATGGCTGTGTAAAATACATAGTTTTTAAAATGCTAAGATAATAAGTCGAGGCAACAACACTTAAAATAAGAGCTGTAACAGAAGTAATATATAAGTGACTTTTTATTGAAGCGGCTAAAATATATATTTTGCCAAAAAAGCCGGCAAGTGGAGGTATACCTATGAATGAAAAAGTAAAAATGCTTATTGCAAATGCTGCAAGTTTCTTTACTATTCCAAAACCTATTAAGTTTGCTATAGGATAATCATCCGACGACGGCACGATTGTAATAGATAATGTCGCAAGTAATCCGATCGATGCAAGTGAGTAGATAATCTGAAACATAATAGCAGCCCGAAAAGCCTCTTCGTTTGCGCAGGAAATAGCAAGTAGAATAAATCCCATATTGAAAATGGTGCTATAGGAAATAAGGCGTTTTAGCGAAGTTTGAGCTATTCCTCCAAAACCCCCGATTACCATACTCAAGACAGCAAGCGCTATGAATATATTCTGCCAAAGATGATGTAACGGATATATCACTCCTGAGATAATATTGATTAAAGATGCAAGCACCGTAATTTTTGGAATTGATGCAAAGAATGCTACGGAAATTAACGGAGAACCTTGATAAACATCCTGGGTCCAAAAGTGAAAGGGCGCAATCGAAAGTTTAAATAAGATACCAGCTATAAACATCGTAAGACCCGCAAGAAGTGCTGGAGAATATGTTTTTAGGGTTAAGACGTTATGAATATGTTCAAACGATAAACTACCTGAAAAACCATATGTATAAGACATTCCAAACACCATAATACAAGATGATAAAGAACCAAGTATAAAGTATTTGATGCCTGCTTCTTGCGATATTTTACTCTCTCTATCATAAGAAGCAAGAACGTAGTTTATCAATGCCATTATTTCTAATGAAGTATATAGTATGAGAAAATTACTTGCGGAAACGGCAATCATTCCTGACACACAAGAAAGAAGAATAAGTATTACATATTCATGATGTCCATGTCGCCAAATTTTTATCCTCCCAAGTCCGCCATAAAAAATTAATATTAACATTCCAAACGATAATATAAAAGCTTTTATCATAAGAGCAAAGGAGGTGTTTTTTAGTCCGCCTAGTATCTCATTCTCAGGCGTAAATCCATTATTGCTAAGTAGGTTTATAATAACCGGAATTAAAAGAATAGAAGCAATCCACCAAATTGCTTTTGACAAATTTCCGTATAATCCGATTATAAGCAACAATATTGAAATTACAGATAAATATGCCTCTGGCATAACACCAAAAATAATATTTACATTACTCATGGCAAATTCGTATGTGCTCATTTTAAACTATTAATTTGATTCAAGATAATTGATATTTCGCCGTCATAAAACTGCGTAAGAATAACTGGGTATAATCCTATTACAATTGTTAGTAGAGCAAGTGGAAGAAGGCAGATAATTTCACGTATAGTCAGATCTTTAAGAGACGCTATTTTTTGATTCTTTATCTCCCCAAGCATTGTATCTCTGTAAAGTCTAAGCATATATATTGCTCCCACGATGACGCCCAAAGATGAAAAAATGCCAGCATATATACTGCTTTTATATATTCCTACTAAAGAGGTAAACTCTCCGACAAACCCACTTGTTCCTGGAAGTCCTATCGATGCAAGAGTGAATATCATAAAAAAGACGCTCAAAATTGGCATTTTTTGAGATACGCCCCCGTATTCTGATATTTCTTTAGTATGTATTCTATCGTATAAAAAGCCAACAATTATAAATAGAGCAGGGGATATTATGCCATGACTAATCATTTGAGTAATAGCGCCACTAAGCCCCTCATTATTGAAGCTAAAAATGGCTGAAGTTACATATCCCATGTGGGCTATAGAAGAATATGCTACCATTTTTTTCATATTAGTTTGTGATATTGCGACAAATGATCCGTATATAATCGCAATTATGCTTATAATTCTTACAAATTCAGCATAATCAAATGAAATTTGCGGGAATATTTGTAGTAATATTCTTATAAAACCATATGCTCCGACTTTAAGTAATAGGCCTGCAAGCATGACTGATCCTGAAGTTGGCGCCTCAACGTGAGCGTCTGGAAGCCAGGTATGAAAAGGAATCACGGGAATTTTTATGCCAAAAGCAATAAATGCGCCTATCCAAAGATATAGCTGTATATTATAAGGTAAATCTTTAGCGAGTTTTTGTATTTGCGGCATCGAAAGAGTTCCAAATTCTAAAAATAAATAGACAAGAACAGCCATAAAGAATACCGATCCAAAAAAAGTATATATAAACAACTTGGTTGAGGCATAGACTCTATTTTTTCCCCCTGCAATACCAATAATTAGAAAGATTGGTATAAGTATCGCTTCAAAAAAAATGTAAAATAATAGTAAGTTTGTAGAAGCAAATGCTCCAATTATAAAAGACTCAAGAAGCAAAAAACAGACCAGGAACTCCTTTATATTTTTACTTACTGAGTACATACTAATTACTATAGAAATTAGAGTAAGAAGGGCAGCTAGAAAAATAAAAAATATTGATATTCCGTCAAGCCCAAGCTCTATGTCTAGTCCGATAATTGGTAAAAACTCATAATATTCCTGAAATTTATAAATATTATGTTTTTTGTTATTATTAATGTTAAATGTCAGAAGAGTAACAATAGAGGTGAATAGAGTGAATACAGAGCTCATTACCGCAACATATTTTGAATATAATATCGTATGCGGATCAACAGAATTTTTTACGAGAGCTCCAATAATCATGGAGCTTATAAATGGTATTGCAATTAATAAAGAAATAACAGGAAAATGTTCCATAGGCTCACATCGCTAAATAATAAATAATAATTGATAAACAGACAATAACTCCAAGTATAAAACTTGTAGCATAACGGCTTATTTCTCCATTATGGATATATGCAACATTTTGTGATGTAAAAATTGTGCCAATTGAAGCAAAATCTGTAGCTAAAAAATCTATTATTTTTTTATCAAAATAATTTGATATTTGAGCGGCTCTATCTAATGTTTTTACAAAAACCACATGATATACTTCGTCAAAGTAAAATTTATTCCTTACGAATAAGTAAAATGGATGTACTAAAAGAGTGACGAGTCTAGAAATTTTAATTTTATCATCGTACCAAAAATAAACCATTCCAAAAAAAGCTCCGGCCAAACTCGTGATCATTGGCGCAAGCTCTACAAGCAAAGGTGGATGTAGGTGATGCACTTTGTGAGATATATATATAGATTTAGATAAAAAACCATCATTATCTCCAATATGAAGTATATAATAGCCATATAGACCTGACAAAATAGAACCGGCACAAAGAATAATCATTGCAATATTCATATTGCCAGGGATTTTAAAATGTTTACCTGTTGCTTTAAATTGAGGTTTTCCATGAAAAACTTTGACTAATATTTTCGTAGAATAAACTCCTGTAAAAAAAGCAGCTAAAAGTCCAAAGTTGTAACCTATCACGCCAGTAATTGACCCATTCTGATAACCACTTAAATATGCTCCTGTCAAAATTAAATCTTTAGAGTAATATCCTGCAAAAGGAAATACTCCCATGATCGCGATAGACCCTATGAATACGTAAAAATATAATCTTGGTACGTAATTAATCAGTCCGCCCATTTTTTCTATATCTTGCTCATGTAGCATATGAATCACTATCCCAGCTCCAAGAAACAACATTGCTTTGAAGAATGCATGCGTAAATAAGTGAAAAATTCCAAAATGATATTCCGAAAGTCCGCAAGCAATAAACATATATCCAAGCTGACTGCATGTTGAGTAGGCAATAATTTTTTTGATATCATTTTGCCCTGTTGCAACTATTGCTCCAAATATGCATGTTATGGATCCAATAATAGTGATAAACCCTAGAACAAAATGAGCATGTTCGAATATACCTGAGCATCTTGCGAGCAAAAAGATACCAGCTGTTACCATTGTTGCTGCGTGTATTAGTCCTGATACTGGCGTTGGGCCCTCCATGGCGTCTGCGAGCCAAACATGAAGTCCTATTTGAGCAGATTTTCCCATACATCCGATAAATAACATAAAGCTTGTGAATTCAATAAGAGAGTAATTTTCACCAAATATAGTAACATATTTACTAGATGCAAGATGGATAAATTCTGAAATTCCAGAAAAGCTCATAGTGCCGGTTATACTGTAAAATGATAATATGCCAATTAGAAAGCCAAAATCACCAATTCTATTAACTATAAATGCCTTTAAAGCTGCATAATTAGCTGAGTTTTTTTTGTTCCAAAAACCTATTAATAAATAAGAACAAGTTCCAACCCCTTCCCATCCAAAGAATAATTGCGCAAAATTATCGCTAACTACAAGTATGATCATGCAAGAGGTAAATAAGCTTATGTAGCTCATAAACCTTTGCATATTTTCATCATCATGCATGTATGATACTGAGTATAAATGAACAGCGAATGACACTATTGTAATTGTAACAAGCATTATAGATGTAAGATTATCTATGTATATTGACCAATTAGCTCCATTTAAATTCAGCCAGCTCATGATTGTTATGTGTTTTACTATCCCATATTGAGATATTGAACAAAATGTAACAACTGAGAGAAAGGCTGAAAATAATACAGAAGAGCAGGTGATAAATGCTGCTGTATTTTTGGAAATATTGCGACTAAATATAGATGTTATTATAGATGCAATGAACGGGGCAGCGACAATCAATATTTCCATTTTAACCCTTTAAATTATTTAAATTGCTCATTGATATAGAATTTTTAGATCTATAAAGCGATACAACAATAGCAAGTCCTATTGCAGCTTCAGCAGCTGCTATAGTGAGAACAACTATAGATGCGATCTGACCTGTGATATCAGAAAGATAATAAGAAAAAGCAATAAAATTGATATTTGCAGCAAGTAGCATTAATTCTATTGACATAAGAGCCGTAATGACATTTTTTCTATTTGTGATAAGGCCAAATGCCCCTATTGAGAATATTATTATAGATAATATTAAAAAATGTTCTTTCGTTATTTCACTTATACTTAATTCCATCGATACCCTCCTTTACACCGGTTTTTATCAACTTCACTGAATTATCAGGATCTCTTGATAATTGTTCTCTGGCATTCTGTTTTTTAGTCTTAGTTTTGGTACGTAAGGTTAAAACTATAGATCCTATCATAGCAACAAGTAATATTAATCCGCATAGTTGAAACACAACTCCAAAATCAGTATAAAGTACCTGTCCTATAAAATGTGTATTTTTTTCTGGAAGGCCAATTACCATATTTTTTATATGTTTAGCTAATGGAAAATTTCTGGTGACAAGAAAGTATAAATCACCAGCTAGTAATACTACAATTCCAGATGAAACATAAAAAAACAAAGAAAACTGCGCGAGAGGCTTTTCTGGATTAGCCCCGAGCATCATCACTACAAATAGGAATAGTACAGCAATAGCCCCAACGTAGACTATTACAATACTTAAAGATATAAACTCAGCGCCAAGTAGCAAAAACAACCCAGAGCTTGATAGAAATGTAAATATTAACCATAAAACCGAATAAACAGCGTTATGTGCAAAAACGACAAATATACTACCTGTGATCATTAATAAGCTAAATATATAAAAAAATAATGCCATTTTATTTGTATTTATAATCCTTTTTGAGTTTAATTTCTATTTCTTTTTCCCAAATCTCGCCATTTTTAAGCAACCTTTCTTTATTATATAATAACTCTGTATGTGTATTAGTTGCAAACTCAAAATTTGGCCCTTCAACAATTGCATCAACTGGGCAAGCTTCTTGGCATAAGCCACAATAAATACACTTAGTCATGTCTATATCATATTTTGTAGTGCGTCTACTCCCATCTTCCCTTTCTTCTGCTTCTATGACTATAGCCTGAGCTGGGCAAATAGCTTCGCATAATTTGCATGCTATGCATCTTTCTTCGCCATTTGCGTATCTTCTTAGCGCATGTTCGCCTTTAAATCTCGGACTGATTTTGCTTTTCTCGTATGGATACTTTATAGTAACTTTCTTAGAGAAAAAATACTTGAGTGTAAGAAGCATGCCTCTTAATATTTCAAATAATGTCCAAAGCTTTATTTTTTTAAGCATATAAAACCTCAAACATGTCATTGTAAACTATAATATAAGCAATCATGACAACCCAAAATAACGATAAAGGTAGGAAAAATTTCCATCCAAGATCCATTAGTTGATCATACCGATACCTAGGGAGTGTAGCTCTTATCCACAAGAAAGTAAATAATAGTAAACAAACTTTTATACAAAACCAAATAATTCCAGGTATAATTTTTAATAACTCAATTCCGAATGGTGGATAATACCCACCCATAAACAAACTCGTACACATTGCGCTCACAAGGATCATATTTGCATATTCTCCAAGAAAAAAAAGCGCAAAAGCCATAGAAGAATACTCAACATTATAGCCAGCAACGAGTTCAGATTCTGCCTCTGCTAGATCAAATGGATGTCTGTTTGTTTCGGCAAGTATTGAAATAAAAAATACCACTCCCATAGGAAACATCAATAACGAAAGCCACCAAGGCATATTTTGAGATCGTTCCACTATTTCAATTAAATTAAGCGATCCAGTTGTAAGAAGCACGCAAACAATTACAAGCCCCATAGAAACTTCATAAGAAATCATTTGAGCTGAAGATCTAATAGCTCCAAGAAACGCATATTTGGAGTTGCTTGCCCATCCAGCTATGATAATAGCATAGACTTCAAGTGATGAAATTGCCATAATATACAAGACCCCAACATTTATATTCGCAAGTACTAGCTCTGAATCAAATGGAATCACTGCCCATCCGATAAGCGCAAGAACAAATGTGATCATCGGAGCCAATATAAACAATAGTTTGCTTGATGCTGATGGTACTATTGTTTCCTTAAATAGTAGCTTGATAGCATCGGCAAATGGCTGAAGCAGTCCAAAAGGCCCAACTATATTCGGCCCAGTTCTTCTTTGCATCAGCCCTATTACCTTCCTCTCAGCTAGCGTAAGATAAGCAACCGCGATAAGTAATGGTACCACAATCATTATTATACAAGCAAGAATGTATAATATCTCAAAGTACATATTATTTATACCAAGCCTGGATGCAATTAGCGCAAAACTTTCTTTCATGCCACCTCGGTTTCGATTGGTTGTTCGGGTAATATTTGTTCACTGAGCATTTCCTTTGCGCACGCTGCCATTGTTTTTGATGCTCTTGATATAGAATTCGATAGATAAAAATTAATCAAAGGAGATTTGAGTTTTTGATCTTTTACTTTAGATTTAGGCGTAAACATAGGGGGAGATTTTCTGTCTAATCCATTAAGTTTTGTTTGTATCTCCGTTCTTAATTCTTCAAAAGTCTTAAATCCAAGCTCTATATCTAGTTCTTCAGATATTTTTTGAATAATTTGATATTCGGGTATCGCGTTTGCTGGCGCTTTTGCCGCAATGTTAGTTTTTTGGATCTTGCCTTCATTATTCATAAAGCTTACGTTTTTTTCTGTAAATGCGCATGCGGGAAGAATAATATCAGCTTTGTTTGCATTTATATCCCCATGATGACCTATATATACAATAATACCCTTATGATTACTTGGTACTTGAATCTCATCTGCACCAAGCAAAAATAATATATCTAACTCTCCCGTTTCGATTTTTTGCGCCATGGACTCAGCTGTTAGACTTGTTTTGGATGGTGTAAAGCCAAGAGCAAGTGCGCCGGTAGTTGCTGCATGATTTAAAAGTAGGTTAAAGTCATTTTTACTTTCATTGATGATTTTGTATTTTTCGCAAATAAGTTGAATATTATTCATAATGCTACCCGCGTCAGACCTGCTATACACAGCGTCTCCAACTATAACCAAAGGCTTTTTTGCCTTTTGCAGAATTTTTGAGAGTTTATTATTTTTTTCGTTTAAAATATCTTCTAAGATTTTTACGTCAGGCCCATATTCAATGGGTTTAAAGGCTTCTGTTACTTCTTCTCCTATTCTATAGATCCCAAGTTGTCCTGCTTTTTGTAATTTGCAAATTCTTGCACCAAGCACCGGGGCGTTTTTGCTAATATTGCATCCTATTAAAATTAAAACATCTGAATCTTCAAGGCCATAAAAACCCGAATTGAATAAATAATTCGTAGGTCTTGTACTATCTAAATAATATCCAAATTGATTATGATCAATATTTTCAGACCCTAGTTTTGCAAGTAGTGTTTTTACTGAGTACATAGTCTCAAGATCAGTCATTATACCAGCTATTGCGCCTATATTGCTTGTTTTTTTAGATTTTATGATTTGCGCTAAAGTAGAAATAGTTTTATCCAAATCTTTTTCATATAATTTGCCACTTTCTCTTACGTAAGCTCGGTCAATTCTCTGTATTTTGAGCCCATCATATGAAAATCTTATCCTATCTGATATCCATTCCTCGTTAATTTCCTCGTTGAGATCAGGCAAGATTCTCATTACCTCAAAACCTCGAGTGTCTATTCGTATATTTGAACCCATAGCATCAAATACATCTATGCTATTTGTTGATTTGAGCTCCCATCTTCTTGCTGTGTAAGCATATGGTTTAGAATTTAATGCGCCTACTGGGCATAAATCAATTATATTCCCTGATAACTCAGATTTTATTGCAGTTTCAAGATATGTTGTAATTTCCATATGTTCGCCTCTGCCTGTTGCACAAAGTTCAGCTGTTCCTGCAACATCTTCCATGAATCTTATGCATCTAGTGCAATGTATGCATCTCGTCATATGCGTTTGTATTAATGGACCAAAATATTTATCTCTAACGCCTCTTTTATTTTCCTCAAATCTCGATGAGCCCTTACCGTATTTATAAGATTGATCTTGCAGGTCACATTCTCCGCCCTTATCACAAATAGGGCAATCAAGTGGGTGGTTAATCAATAAAAATTCAAGAGCACCTTCTCTTGCTGCAATTACTTTTGGAGAGTTTGTTTTCACTATCATGCCATCTGAGACTGGCATAGCGCAGGAGGCTACAGGTTTCGGCGCTTTTTCGACCTCGACTAAGCACATTCTGCAGTTTCCAGCAATTTTTAGTCTATCATGGTAGCAAAAACGAGGTATCTCAACCCCAGCAAGTTCGCATGCTTGTATTAAGGCAATACCGTCTTCTACTTCAATATTTTTTCCATCTATTGTGAGTTTGGCCATTATTCGAATCCCGGTGATCTTTGCTTTGATTATAAAATTCTAAATTCTTATAGCAATTTAATATTAGAACTCATATATTCAATTACTATTCTAGTGTGCTTAGTAGACAATCTTAGAAATAATAACAGATCCCATTTTCAACTGAACGGTACTAATGTTTGAATATCTTCTAGCTATTACAAGTTTTATTATACTATTTTACTGTATAGTCATATTATTTACCAAATCAGAATATGGAAAAATAATAATATTCTTCCAAGTAAATTCCCTCGCAACTCTATTGATAGCTATTTTTGCTTCTATATACGGACATAGAGCATATATAGATATTGCGTTTGTATATAGTTTGTTTAGCTTTATTTCTGCAAAAATTTTAATCTATTATCAAAGTAACAATACTCAATGAACGAACTATCAATTGAAAAAATCCGTAACAAATTCAAAGATTATAATATACAAGGGTACCTCGTTTCATCTTCGGATGAATTTATGAGTGAGTATCCTAATGATTTTTTTCAAAGGCTTGAGCACTTAACGAATTTCTCATGCTCAAACGGATACTTACTAATTACAAACGATGAAAATATTTTCTTTACAGATGCAAGATATACTCATGCAGCAAAGCTATTTTTTGGCGAAAAAGCTATTGTAATTGATCTAAAGTCAATAAAGGATTTTAATTTTGATCAACATATCTCTTCCGGTGCTAAAATTGGTTATAACCCTAGTATTTTTAATGAGCAATCAGTCAGTTTGTTTAACAAACTAGACCTAAAAGAGACTATCGATTTGGTTGATCAAATTTGGCACAATAGGCCGCCAGAGCCAATATCAAATGCTTTTTTGTATGAAATAAAATACGCAGGAGAAAATTCTCATTCCAAAATCGCAAGGCTTAGGTCCTATATACAGGGTCAATCAGCAAATTCTATATTTATTACTTCTCCTTGCTCTATTTGCTGGCTTTTGAACATAAGGGGAAATGATAGTGAATTTTCTCCTATTATACTTTCGTATTTATATGTTGATTTAGAACAAGTAATTATCTTTTCGAAAAAAAGAAAATGGCCGGAAAATTTTGATAAAGATCTAATCGTGAAGGATATTGAAGATATTGAGACTTTTTTAGAGGGCATTAGTAGGCCAATAATTATTCCGCACGATGCTTCTATTTTTCTTCTGTCAAAAATAAAAAAAGAATTTATCTTGTCTAAAGATGATCCGCTCATACAAATGCGGTCTATTAAAAATAATTCCGAAATTCTTGGCTCGCAAAATGCTCATATAGAGGACGCAGTAGCTTTAATCGAGTCTTTTGCATGGATTATTCAAAACTCTAATGGCAAAAGTGAATATGAAATTAGTATTAAGCTAAAAGAATTTAGGGCTAGGAGTAAATTATATATAATAGATAGCTTCAGTCCAATTGTAGGATTTAGAGAAAATGGTGCAAAGATTCATTATAGGCCAAGTCCTGACGAATCATTGATCATTTCAAGAGAAGGTTTACTTCTTATTGACTCAGGGGGTCATTATTATGGTGGTACAACAGATGTTACAAGGGTTCTTGTGATTGGTAATGCTTTGGATGCTCAAAAACAAGCTTACACAAGAGTTTTGAAAGGTCATATACAACTTGCAATGGCAAAATTTCCAAAAAATATTTCGGGCGCGAATCTAGATATTTTAGCAAGAAAATACCTATGGGACGCTGGAAAAGATTATGGACACGGTACCGGGCATGGTGTGGGTAATGCGCTTTCTGTTCATGAAGGTCCTGCATCAATTAGCCCTTACAGTTCAAAACATGCACTTAAAAATGGAATGATATTATCTAATGAACCAGGTTACTATGAGGCAGGTGAATATGGCATTAGAATAGAAAATCTTCAATTTATTAAGGACGCAAATCTTAGCAATTTTCTTGAATTCGAGCAATTAACACTTGTTCCATACTCTAGTGATTTGATTATTAAGGATTTACTAAGCGATGACGAATTAAGCTTTATAAGGACATATTATAAAAAAATAAAAGCAAGTCTTTATAATAAGCTTTCTGATGAAGCTAGAGCTTATTTAGATTATGAGTTTAAAGATTATTTATAACTTTATTATACTGACCAAGTTTCATCACTAACTAATTTGTATGAGTTAGTTTCAGCTAGGCCGTACCTAAAAAAATCAAGATATGGATATAAAAGTAATTCTTGCGCTTGGCAAGCGATATTTAAGGAACTAGTTTGTTCAATTAAATCCAGTAATTTGCGCTGCGCAAAAACGAAATCTATATCTAAAATACGACTACCATCTGATTTGCCACTTGCAGATAATTCTCCATTGTAAGCTGAGTCAATCATCTTTAGAAAATCAAATCTAGGTTTAGTCTTGAGTGGACGATCAGGAGAAGTGTAACTATTCTCCTGAGCTTTAGATGCTTCTTCAATGAGCTTCCCTTCATTTATCTTTAAATTATTATTATAACTTGTATTTGACATTATAATGTTGTTTATAATGCTCTTTTGGTAAAATTTTTTATTCTCCATTCCTTGAATATGTAAATCTTCCGTAGGTTTTTCGAGATATTTTGTATCACTTGTCTCGCTATGAGAGCTTTCGTTATCTATGTTAGAGTCGTTATAATCTTCACTAGATTCATTTCCGTCATGAACGCAGGCATAATGTGTTACAATGCTACTCAAAACATCTATCATTTCATCTAAGCGTTTTTCCTCTTCTTCTTGGCTTGATTTTGGAGTTTCATCACTATTTTTGGTTTTCGCAAATGTAATATTGATTTGACCTTGCCCGCTGGTCTCTATAATTGGTATTTGGATTGTACTAAATGCATTTGCGCCCTTTAGTATCTTGTCTCTTTCTTCGGTAGAAATTTCTTTGACATTTTGAGTCTTTTTCATGAGCAAATCCTAAATTCTTAGTAATATTTTTGTTAATCAAATACCAAATTTATACTGTTTTAAGATATAAATCAATTTGTTTATAAACCGTAGATAACAGAGGTGCTAACTAATATTATAAAGTTTCAGGTAGTTTACAACTCGAAAATAGTAACAATATTACCTCAATAAATTCGTAATTTTTTTAAAAAGTTACCTAATTAATAAGTAAATCTTGAGCATTAGACTGTAAATTTATAAACTCGACCAAATGATCTGATTGATCAAAAGAGACCTATTTTAAAAACTCTACTCCTAGCGGCAACGCAATTGCCTCTAGGAGTAGAGTTTTTCGGAGAGGTCTAATACCAAATCTCTAGAATTAAATAATACTAGGAGCGAGGAGCGAAGCCTACTACATGCTAGGTGAGCGACGAGCGACGAAGTAGTACTTAAAAATGGGATTTGGTATAATAAATAAATCGATAAAAAAGAGGTTACCTATGAATAAAGCTGAATTTATTGCATATCTTGCTGGGGAAAATGATATATCAAAAGCTGATGCAGAAAAAATTACTAATATCGTTATAAATGGATTTATGCAAGCATTGTCACAGGGACATACTGTGAATCTTGTTGGTTTTGGTTCGTTTGCAGTGCATAAAAGAGCTGCAAGGGAAGGTAGAAACCCAAAAACAGGAGCGAAGATAAGGATTGCAGCGTATAACCAGCCAGTATTCAAAGTAGGAAAAAAATTCAAAGATACTTGCAACTAAAGTTTAGGGTACTATCCATACTACTAGAATTGCCTTTTGAATTTGAGTGGCAAACGCTTGGAGCATATTTGCAATAATTTTAGGAAGCTAAGCTCATCGTAAAATCAAGACTATTAAGTGTAAAAAGTAATATGCAAAGTGTGGTCTGTTATTTATATTAGCAAAGAGGTCTCCAGAGAATAACATTAGTCAAGCTCGCTGGACTCCTCCTGCGCCGCTCCGAGTAGGGGGCTTAAAAATTCTGTGGTGGCTTCTGATACTGCAGTAAAATTTAATATTTTGTTTCTGTTTCCTTCATCTTTTATTATCTCAATCGCTAGGTTTCCTGTGTAATCAATAGATCTTTCATGATAAGTTTGTGACGGATGTTTAGTCATTATTTTCTTTGTTGACCCTGATGAATTTGAGGAATGTAAAAATAAAGTTGACACTTTTTCCAAAACAGACAAAGCACTTGGAATGATTTGCTTTATGTATTCAGCATAACTTGCTGAAAAGCCTACTTCCTGTAAGAATGAAATAATGACACTCTCTGGAATAAACCCATATCCAATGCTCAAAAGTTCCGGTGTCACGTCCGGTAAATATGAAAAACTACTTTTCGATTTTGGACATTTATCTATTGATGTTATATATTCTGTTTCAGAAGCAGAAACAAAAGAATCAAATATTTTTTTCCTATCTTCTGCGAATAAATGAGAAATTTTGGGTAATAATATAGTTGCTAGATTATCTTGTTTAATTTCTTGTTCTGATATAACTAGTTCTAGCTTTTGGTCTAATGACTCAAGTTTTTGAATCTTTACTACTCGATCTTCTGATTTATTTTCTAGTGTTTCAGGTGTTTGTCCATGATCTTCTCGATTCTTTTTTAACTGTACCAGATCAGTTTCTAACTTGATAATTTTGAATATTAGTACTGTTGTTATTGTTATATATACTATCATTTGAATTTCCATAATTTTACCATGAGTTTAAGTTTGAATTTTATGCAATATATGGTTTAAAACATAGATCGAATATTCTGCATATTTAAGTAGTAACAGTAGATATATTATAAACACATATATACAAATATTTGTATACATACAAAACTACAATATAAAATTCAGTATGTCAATATGTAAAAATACTTATTTATATTGTGTAATTTTTTAATAAAATGATGACAAGTGAGTTTTAAAGAATTCGGAATTAAAACTAGAAATAATACCAAATCTCTAGAATTAAATAATACTAGGAGCAAGTCACGAAGCCTACTACATGCTAGGTGAGCGACGAGCTAGAAGAAAGTACTTAAAAATGGGATTTGGTATAACCTAATGATGGAAATATTTTATCTTATACCATATCCCAGGGAATTAAATAATACTAGGAGCAAGTCGAAAGTGCTACTACATGTTAGATACAAGGCGACCTAGAAGAAAGTAATGCAAAATGTGATTTATTTATATTTGTCAATCATTGCTGAAAAAAACTTGGGATTTCATAATATTTGTATTAATACAAATATATTAAGATGTAGAAAAACAAAATTTTGTTTATAAGCAAAAAAATATTTGACTAATGCATATATTAAGTTTAACATAAAAATTGTTCATTAAATGATCTTAATTATGATAAGTAGTGCAATAAAAAAAAGAGCTGAGGCTAGTGGCCTTACGATCAATAAACTTGAGAAAAAAGCCGGTCTAAAGGCAGGTAGTATATATAATATATTATCCGGTAGATCAAAGAATCCGAGTTTTTTCATCATTCAATCAATAGCTAATGCCCTAGATTGTTCAGTATCCGAATTCATTGAAAATAGTGATGATCAAGATGTTTCTTTAAAAAAGATGCATAGTCAGGAGCATCAGTTAGAAATAGATGGTAACTTATATCATGCTACTGTAACATATCTTCTTAACATATTAAAAAGTAAAAAAATTTCTTTAACCAGGGAAAAATTTATCTATTTGACCGAGGAAGTATATTGCTATAGTGCAAAAATCGGAACTTCAGAGGTGGATAAAAATTTTGTGAATTGGATTTTAGATAAATATTTAAGTGAATCAAGATGAACTTTTAATGAATTAATCCTAAGTAAGTTTGGACTAATAAAATAGTTAATTAATATCTTTAAAATTATTATGTTTTATTTGTACGGTAATTGGTTTTTGAAATGTAGGCAAATTCTATATGTTTTATTCAGTAATGATTATCTTATATTAGTTCGGTTTATATATAGTTCTGTAATTGTTTTATCTGTTGTAATTTCTTTGTTTACTTTCCGCTTATATTCTTCTTTAGTAAATAAGCAATTAAATACTGCCTCTAATAGAATAAGTATTGCTGTTACGGAAACAATTATGCAATATAACTATGTAATGCTCTATATGGGGAAACAAATATCACTTCACCAAGAAAATCTTGAAGATATTAGTGCGATTTTAGGCAATATTCATTCAGAACATTACAAGATGAATAAACTTTTTGCGTGGACATCTTTTGATTGGCTAGATAAGAACAATATCAGAATTGTCAGCCAAATCAAAGGCATAGATAAAAGTAAAGTAGATTACTCGCACAGATCATATACTGAAGATGGCAGAGCGACTCCTTGGGTTTTACATTTTTCTGAGAAATCGATTGGTATCACAGGTGGGAATTTAGTCATACCTCTGGGTATGGGAATTACCGATGCAAATGGTGAATTTGCTGGCACATTAGCAGGCGGACTTGACATTATTGCACTTTCTAGAATGCTCGAAAGTAAAATTACCGATGAGTATAGTTTTATTATTTTTAGCAAAGCATTAACTCCAGCATTATATTCATCGAATATATACCCTGAAAAACTTGATATGAATTTATTTCTTCCTCTAAAAAAAATAGGAGAAAGTGATAAGGATATTACTATCGGGCCTATACATATTGGTGATGTTACCTATTCTTCGTTTAAAAAAATACCGCAATCTCCCTTTATAGTCGCAACGGGTATACAATCTACAATTTTTTGGAAAGGATACATATCGCTATTACTGCCTTACATTATCGCATTATTTTGCGCAAGTCTATTTACAATATTAATGATACATATTTCAAATAGTAGAACTACCCAAATCACTCATATCTCAGATGCAGCAGAAAGAAGATTTTATGGCCAAATAGAAGACGAGTTCAAATCCATGCTAAAAGTTGTTATGCATCACAGCGATTTAGTCCTTCGGTGCTTTAAAGGTGAGATAGACGTGGGAATTACCAGAAAGCAACAAATAGAAATGTTATCTATAGTTCATGATTCAGTTGTTAAGATGTATAATGCTACAATTGATCAATCTTCGGTGATTTTAGTTAATATAAACAATATTATTAATGACGCTGTACTAATTAAGTATAAGAGCATAATGCACAAAAGAGTCTATCTAAAGACTAATTTGCAGCCTGATCTACCAGAACTCAGAGCAAATATTATTGGGATCAAGCAAATAATATTGGGTCTACTATCACTTGCTATTGAAACGTCCCTGTCAGGTGGATTGATTTCAATTTCAACTTTCTTTAATAAAGATACAGACTCAATAAATATTACCATCAAAGATAATGGTCTTGCAATAGCTGAGCAGGATATTAGTCGCATCAGGTCTATTTTTGGCTCTAGAAAAAATAATATCAATGCTACTAATTTGGAACTCAGCAATATTATAACTCTTATCGAGGACAATAAAGGTCTATGGAATATTATTGAGGAACTTGGTAAGGGTAGAATCGTATCAATTAATTTTAGTCTTGAGAATAATAAACAATTCAATACTTAATTAATCAATAGGAATTATATATGAAAGAAACGAAGAATGACATAGCCATGTTACAAGAACTTTATGGAGTAAGATATTATCACACCTCATCTTCTGCTATTCATGAAGCGTCCAAAGATCAGACTTATTATTTTAAGACTTTTATTGGAAGAGCAGAAAATATTCAAGTTGAGTCTGGAGATTGTATATATTATTTATCGGACGATTTGCAATTTGGAATTTTAAAACGTGGACAGTGCAATATTAATTCTCTCCATTGCGCTACTATCATTAGGGGATATATGCCGAGCGAAGCATCCGCATCTCTTACTGGTATAACTGTTCTGCCATATGTAAACGGATGTTCTACGAGACAGCTTTTGCCGCCTGCCAGACAAGGAGATCCCACCCTGCAGCTTCTCAAAATTCCACC
Organism: Rickettsiaceae bacterium; assembly: GCA_033763595.1. Lineage (GTDB taxonomy): Bacteria > Pseudomonadota > Alphaproteobacteria > Rickettsiales > Rickettsiaceae > JANRKH01. Next base: position 43,974 of record JANRKH010000018.1, on the reverse strand, counting down.
TTATAGCTCAGAACAAGCAAATCATATACACACAACTGTTCGTGTTGCATATATTCTTGAGGGTAAAGGTAGAAGTATTGTTGGTATGGAGGGTAAAACAGTATCTTATGATCTAACACCCGGGACAGTTTGTATTCTTGATCCTATGTGTCCTCATCATTTTGAGACTACTTACGGAGAATCTCTAAAAGTCGTGCCATTGCATGTATTTTCTTCAACTGTATTAGAATCATCGCATCCAATGTATAATGGAACCCATATAATTAAGTGAATATAAACTTGCTGCTCAGCGAATATTTGAACTTTCTTAGGAGTCTAATACAAAATCCCATTTTTAAATGATCCAAACGAATTGCATCTAGACTCAAGGCTTACTCAGGTATTTATACCAAATCCCAGATTAAATAATACTAGGAGTGAGGAGCGAAGCCTACTACATGCTAGGTGAGCGACGAGCGACGAAGTAGTACTTAAAAATGGGATTTGGTATTACACGCTTACGCAAGGCGGCGCTAAAATTCATATGTTCAGGATTAATTCTTGGCTTTGGTATAACCTTGTCCTTAAGCGATAATTTTGTCGACAGAAATTGCTTTTCGCTCATCAAGGTACTTTACATATGTTCTGGCGCTGCTGCTTTTTTGATAAAAATCCCTCAACTCTACTTACAGGTTATGAGGTGAGGTGTAATGGTTTTTGAATTTGAGAAGCAAGCGTAATACAAAGGTCGATTTTGCGAAGTATGGGGTGGTTTTTAATAACTAAATGTCACCAGCAACTATCCTTGGTCAAGCTCGCTTGATTCTTGCGTCTCCGCTCCAAGAATGGAGGTTAAAAATCTAAATGTATCAGTAGGTGAAACTGATTGATCTAGCATATCGCGTAAGTATTGAGTTGTTTCATTTGGTTCAAAAATATCTATGAGCTTACTTAAGCCTCTTGATCCATGTTTATTTATGATTTGATTTTGTATTTCTTCATTTTCTTCCTTTGCTAGGAAGTTAAGAAGAGGGTTATTATATGTTATTTTTGATATTACGCATGTTTTTGAGTTTACTGTCGGCTTTTTATTTGGATCATTTTGATTTAGAGATTCTAGATTAACCTGTGCCATTGCGGATGTATGATTGTTGTTGCTGGAAGTATTATTTTCTGCTGATTCTTGTGTTGTGATGTGGGTAAAAAATATATTAGCCAAATCAATTTTTTGTCGTTCTTGTTTGGGAATCTTTAATTCTGTTAAATAAGTCTCTATTACTTTACTTGCATCTATCGCACCAAGTTCCGCATGGATAGATTTATATTGTTTTCCATATAGCCCTTCTTTTGCCTCTTCTTGAATTTTTTCAATAAAGCCCAGTATTTTCTTGAATAATTTAGGTTTTTCTTCTCTCGACTGACCGTCTCTCAATTGACCTTCATCTTCTAGATTTAATATTTTATGTCTATATGTTTTATCGCCTATTATACGAATAGCAACTGTTCCTGCAAAGTCACATATTTCAGGAATAGTTGCTGCAAGGTGATTTATTTTAGTTGCAGCTTTTTTTAAGTCTGCTGATTTAACAAAATCATTCCATTTTCCTACTACTGTATTTACTAATGCTCCTCCTGGTACCTCGGAACTGACAGCTGATACAGTATCAAGAAACCATCCGCCATTTCTTGTAGTAAATGTTTCATTTAATACAAGTTTTGATACAAGAAAGTCTGTCTCTAGAGAAGAAACAAAAGAATCAAAGTAATCTAATATTTTCTTTTGTGTTTTGTCATTATCTAGTCTGAACTCACCAAATCTTCCCATTAATTTGGCTCTTTGGTCATCTCGTTTATCTTTAATATCATTTTCTAATTTTTCAAATTCTGAATGAAGAGTTTGTTCTAGATATTCTAGATCCTGCTCTATTACATCAATTCTTGCCCGATCTTCATCTACTATTTTTCTTGTGTCTATCTGAGCTGCTTCTAATGACTCGATTTTATGTTCCTGCTCTTCTTTTTTCTGTTCATATTCCTGTCTTAGTTTTGAGCATTCTAAGCCAATTAGTTCGATTTTTTGATTTAAAAGACCAAGGTCTCTCTGTATCTCTTGCTGTGATATAATTCTTTCGGATGCTTCTGTTACTGCTATAACTTCTGTATTTATCTCTGTAAAATTTGCATCAATCGTACTAGTGTCAATACCATCTTCTTTAAGTTTATTTACTTTTTGAGAGAGGTCTATGAAATTTGTTAGCAAATTTCTTCTCTCTGCTAACATATAAAGCATGACATTATTATCATGCTGAGATAAGTTATTTGAATCAAGTAAGCTTTGATCCTGCGAGATTTGACAAACTTTATTTAAACAATTTAGTATTTCTGAATGTCTTGTTTCAGTCCAAAATATATTTTGTATGATCTGAAGAGTTTTTGCTTTATTTAAATAAGCAATTATGAAATTATCGTCTAATCTTATAGATGCGTTATATGCTCTTATTGCATCATCGTGTTCTGAAAGATTATTAAGGGCAAGTCCTTTATTATAGTAAGCTTGTTTAAGATCTGGTTGCAGTCTAATTGCTTGATCATAGGCCGCGATTGCATCCCTGTGCCTCCCAAGACCTCCCAAGCTATTTCCTTTGTTATAATATGCAGCTGCATAACGTGAGTTGCGACTTATCGCTTCATCATATGCTCTGATTGCATCTTCGTGTCTTGAAAGATTATCAAGGGTAACTCCTTTATTATAGTATGCTTCTGTCAGATTTGGTTGCAGCTCGATTGCTCTATCATATGCCTCTAATGCTTCATCATGTCTTGCAAGTTTAGCAAGGACACTCCCTTTGTTAACGTAGGCTCCTGCAAAATGTAGGTTGACTCTTATCGCTTCGTTATAGGAATCTAATGCTTCCTCGTGTCTTGAAAGATTATTAAGGGCAAGTCCTTTATTATAGTAAGCTTCCGAACGTTTATTCACATCTAGATTTAGTGCTATTGCACGTTCATAACCATCAATTGCTTCCTTGTATTTACTTAAATTTATAAAAGCATGAGCTTGGTGATGATATGCTGCTGCGCAAAATGGATTATATTCTTGGTGTTGCCCAACAGTTTTAAAGAGCGTGATGGCCTGAGCGTATGTGCCGAGAGCTTTCTTATGGTCGTTACTTGTAAAATACCTATCGCCCAAATTCAGAGCATCCAGTGCTTTTTCAGCAATAGGCCTATAATCCGTGACTGGCCTAAGTGTTCTTGAAAATTCTTGACTATAATCTGCTGCTTCATGTCTACCTAATGCTCTAAGAGCATCAGCGCGACGATCATATGCATTTGCAAGTAACTCGTTAGCATTACCAGTGGGCTCCACACGGTTCAAGCAGATTCTTATAGCTTCTTCGTACGCCTCCAGGGCCTCCTGGTACCTACTGCTGCTGTAATGCTCATTGCCTGAACTTAGTGCGGCATCTGAATCACGAAAAGGGTTTATCATTGTCGATTGGTTCATCATTTTAAGAATTCAAAGTTTTTGAGAGAATAATACAATACATGGTTGAACTTTAACTTACAGTTTATCAACTGTCAACAAGTTTTTTATACAAAAAATAATGTTTATTTATTTTTTTGGATGCATAAAATGTCACGTGAAATAAGTGGATATATAATATTAATCTCTTCACTTGACATAGTGATATTAAATTCATGAATCCTGGGAAGGTAAATAGTAGATTCGTATCTAGCACGAGAATTCTCAATTACATTTTGAACTATTTTATGATAGCTCACGTCTTACCAACACAAGCGCAGAATTCATTATTCGATTAAAGTATTATTAATTTTAGATTTAGCATAATCAATATGCAAATGTAATACCTATAAATAAACCCAGAATTCTAAATTAAAAAAAGCCATTCCTAAATTATATATGGGTTTACACTGGGCTTTAGTTTTCGTCTTTGTCTTCGTCGAGGAATCTACTATAATCAAGTGGATGGTTCTTATATTCAAACCTGAATTTCTCCTCAACTTCCTTGAAGCTTTTAGGTGCATTTATAATTGTGCTTGTAGTTGCGCTTGAATTGGAGCTATATTTAATGCAATTTATGAAATCTTTTGAGCTAAGAATCTTTGGATTGCACCTAATGTTTACTCCGCTAATATTGCCAGTATCATATATATTATTGATGAAATTACCGTTTGCAGATGTTTCATTCAACAGATAATACCCAGCAAATCCTATAAAAAATACAAGTAAAATAGTCCAGCTATTGTAGATTATTTCCAAAAGAACAAATGGCAAAAATATTATTTTACTAAAAATATATATCAAAAACCTAATCATCCTACGCACAAAATCAAATTTTTAGCCACATATTTATTTTAATATATTGATAAGTTATTGTAAATAAATATATAAAATTTTAAGGATATATATATATTAATTGTTATATATATCCTTAATTAAAAAAATAGAGGAATATACGAATATGGGTACAATTATTAAGTTAATTCCAAGTGCAAAAATTAGATATACCCAATTTTTTAGGTTAACGAAAAGCCCAAACATTATGATAGAAGGAATAATGAAAGATAATATAACGCTCGAAATCAGTTTTGCCTTTTTTTCAAAATAGACATTAATCGCGCTAAATGCCAAAATTGCTCCGCTAGATGAAAAAGCAACTGGCGTCGATCCTAAAAATACCAAAAGTAATTCATTAACATCCAATGAAAATATTATAGAAGAAGATACGCATGACACAAAAAGTACACATACCATGAAAGCAAATAACGCAAGAAATTTTGATATTACTACCTCATATATCTCAAAGGCGATAATCTGAAAATCAAGATTTCCTGATTCGTAATCGTCCCCTATTATTTGGTCTGCAAAACTATTTGTTGCTATAAGTGGAAAGATTATAGTGATTATATACACAAACTCAGCTGAGTTTGGGCCAAATTCCGCAAGACCTATTGCAATAAATGATATAATTACTGATATGCTTGAAACCACAAACATACTTTTGATCACAAAAAATTGCCTTAAATTATATAAAACAAGATTGTTCATAAGTAATCTTCAATATTAATTTGCTGGCTAAATTTTATTCTCTCTTTTGTATTTGTGGCAAGAAAAATGATACTACCTGAATTTGCTTTTATTGTAATTGCATAATGTAGAAATTTTAGAATTTCCTGATCAAGATTTACTTCAACCTCGTCAAGTAACCATAACTTACTATGGCAAAGAGTCAATTTACTCAAAGTAACCCTTCTTTTTTGCCCTTCCGATAGTTCAGAAATATCTTTTTCTAGAATATCTTCAAGATCCCAAAACTTAATAGCAGAAATAACCATTTCAAGGGAGTGGTAACATTTAGACCAAAATTTCAAGTGTTCCAATACTGTTTGGCTATCTTCAAGTCCTTGTTTATGCCCTAGATATAGACAATATGGTTTTTGTAATTCTTCAAGAGTGTGATTATAAAGCTTGATTTCTCCTTTTGATGGTTTTTTTAGATTAGCAAGAGTTTTGAGCAGGGTAGTTTTACCTGAGCCATTTTTACCTGTTACATAAGTGATACTACCAGGTAAAATTGATACTGATAAATTCTCTATCAGGGTTTTATTATTCACATTAATTCTAATATTATTCAATAAGAGCATATAAGTTTTAGTACCAAAAAATTTATGTTCTAATATAGATAAAAAACTTTACATAGAAAGAAATTTAGTATCTTCTCGTAAAAACGCTTTTATAAATATAACAAATTATATCAAACAAAATGTCTGAATTCTCATATAATCTTGATTGCAACGGAGTTAAATATAAAATATTTGACCTTAATACTTTCGCTAAAAAACATAATATTGATCTGGCTAAATTACCTTATTCATTAAGAGTATTACTTGAAAATGTAATAAGAAGCGGTACTTTTGAACAAAATATTGAATCTTTTAGAAACTGGGGCACGCCTGACCTAGAAAAATCTGAAATAAATTTTATGCCAGCGAGAATATTAATGCAGGATTTTTCAGCCATACCCGCAGTTGTTGATCTTGCTGCTATGCGTGATGCTATTGCAAAGCTTGGAGGAGATCCTCACAAAATCAATCCTCTTATACCTGTTGATGTGGTAATTGACCACTCCGTGCAGGTTATGCACTCAGGTACGAAAGACGCATTTGATAAGAACGTAAAATTTGAATTTGAGCAAAATTTCGAGCGATATAAGTTGTTTAAATGGGCCCAGTCCGCATTTAAGAATTTTAAAGTAGTTCCTCCTGGAACAGGTATTTGCCATCAAATAAATCTTGAATATATCTCTAAGGTTGTTTGGACATGCGAAAAAAATGGGGAATTATGGGCCTATCCTGACACATTAGTCGGAACGGATAGTCATACTACTATGGTAAATGGTATTGGCGTACTTGGCTGGGGAGTAGGGGGCATAGAAGCTGAAGCTGCAATGCTTGGTCAGCCGCTACCAATGGTTTTGCCAGATGTTATAGGAGTTGAGCTTACTGGTAGTCTTAAGCCAGGAGTTACAGCAACTGATCTTGTTTTGACGGTTACAGAAGCTCTTCGAAAAAAGGGAGTAGTTGGTAAATTTGTTGAATATTATGGACCCGGCCTATCTAATCTACCATTGGCGCATAGGGCAACTATTGCAAATATGGCGCCTGAGTATGGTTCAACTTGTGGGTTTTTTCCCGTCGATAAACATACAATAGATTATCTTGCTTTAACTGCAAGAGATAAGGGATTGGTCGATTTGGTCACAAAATATACAAAACATCAAAAATTATGGTTAGATAATAATGATCAAATTATCTACACAGATAGTATTAAAATAGATTTACAGAAAGTGGAGCAATCTCTTGCAGGACCAAAAAGACCTCAAGATAGAGTATTAGTGCAAAACACAAGATCAAGTATAGAAACAGAGATTAATGCATTTGAAATAAATGAGCAAAATAGAGAAAGACGCTTTGTAGGCGAAAATTCTCATGATCTTGCTCACGGAGATATAGTGATTGCGGCAATAACAAGCTGTACAAATACGTCAAACCCATATGTACTGATTTCTGCTGGCCTACTTGCAAAAAAAGCAGTAGAGCTTGGTCTTGGCGTAAAAAAATGGGTTAAATGTTCTCTTGCTCCGGGTTCTAAGGTGGTAACTGACTATTTGGATAAGTCAGGACTTACAGAATATTTAGATAAATTACGTTTTAATCTTGTTGGGTACGGATGCACAACATGCATAGGCAATTCAGGTCCGCTTGACCCTGCGATCGAGAAATTAATTGAGGAAAATAAGCTTCTAGTTGCATCTGTTCTCTCTGGAAATAGAAACTTTGAAGGGCGGATACATAACCTTGTACGGGCAAATTATCTTGCATCCCCTCCTCTTGTTATTGCTTATGCTATTGCAGGGACTATGAGGATTGATTTAACAAAAGATCCAATTGGTAAATCCTCGGATGGACAGAATGTATACTTGAAAGATATATGGCCTTCAGATGAAGAGGTTATGAATGTGGTAGGAAAATATGTGACAGATACAGCATATAAAAATATTTATAATGATGTGTTTACAGGTGATAAAAATTGGCACGATATTTCAGTTGGAACAGGAACGAATTATCACTGGGACGATAATAGCACTTTTATCAAAAATCCGCCGTTTTTTGAGCATTTCTCTATTAAGAATAAAAGCCTTGAGAATGTAAAATCAGCAAGGATTCTTGCAATACTTGGCGATTCTGTAACAACTGATCATATATCACCTGCTTCTTCTATAAGTAAAAACAGCGTAGCAGGAAAATATCTTCTAGAAAAAGGAGTGGAATATAAAGATTTCAACTCATTTGGCGCAAGGCGCGGAAATCACGAAGTAATGATGAGAGGCACATTTGGAAATATAAGGATAAAAAATAAGATGCTAAATGGAGTCGAAGGGGGGCTCACGAAATTCTATCCATCTGGCGAGCAAATGACTATATTTGATGCAGCAATGAAATATAAAGAATCTAATGTACCTCTTGTTGTTTTTGCCGGGAAAGAATATGGTACGGGATCTTCGAGGGATTGGGCTGCAAAAGGAGCACTTCTTCTTGGTGTTAAGGCAGTAATTGCAGAAAGCTATGAAAGGATTCACAGATCGAACCTTGTAGGTATGGGAGTACTGCCTTTGGTAATTAGCCCTGAGGATGCAAAGATAGTATCAACCCTAAAAGGCGATGAGATAATAGATATAGATGGAATTAGCGACCAGATTCAAATAATGCAGTCTCTTGATTGCGTTGTTAAATCTAGTGATGGTAGCATATTAAAATTCAAAGCTAAGGCTATGATAATAACCGAAGATGAAATCGAATATCTCAAGAATGGAGGTATTTTGAATAAGGTTATTAAAGAGCTTCACGCTGAGAATTAATGCTATTATAAGAAATTACGTTCTATAATACTTAAGCCCAAGCAAACCGGAACATATGAATTTTAGGGCTAGTATGGGCAAATTGTATATAAATAGTACGTACGGCTGAGCCCGGCTTCTATTCATTTGGCTCATTTAAAAATGGGACTTGGTACAAATATTAATAATTAAATAATTTCATAGTTCAATGTCAGTAGTATTGCAGTTTGTAAAAGAATTAGGTCCTGTAAAGCTTTTAGTAGCTGGTTTTCTTGCTCTTTTCTTTATATTATTTTTTGGAATATTTGTTTACAGAATTTCAAGTTCGGAGAAGGTGATATTATATTCTGATCTTGATTTAACCGATAGTAACAAAATTGTCCAAGAACTTGAAAATAGAGGTATAGATTACGAACTCGCAGCAGGTGGAACTGTTATTAAAGTCCCTAAAAATGAAGTTCTTAGACTAAGAATTGCTATGGCTCAGGATGGTATTCCTGGCAAGGGTTCGATAATAGGCTTTGAAATCTTCGATAAAGAAGAAAGTATGGGGAGTACAAGTTTTCTGCAGAATGTAAAGATGCTCAGAGCGCTAGAGGGAGAGCTCACTAGAACGATTGAAAATTTGGAACAAGTGGATAGAGCAAGGGTACATCTTGTGATCCCAAGAAAGGAGCTTTTTTCAAAAGAAAGGCAAGAACCAAGAGCCTCAGTTGTTTTAAAGCTCAAGTCTTCCATCAATAAGCAAGAAATAGATTCTGTTAGTCATTTAGTTGCATCTGCCGTGCCAGAACTTGAAACAAAAAATATAACAATTATAGATTCCAAAGGTAGATCACTAAAATTAAGTCACAAAGATGGAGACGAAGGTTATAGCTCAAGTATAAATATTGATAGAAAACTAAGTCTTGAAAATAACCTAAAAAATACAATTGAAGAATTACTTGAAAGATCTTTAGGTCCTGGAAAAGTAAAGGCGCAGGTAAATCTAGATATGGATTTTGACAGAGTTGTCTCAAATAGCGAAATATACGACCCAGACGGTGCTGTTTTGAGATCGAGCCAGACTTCGGAGGAAAAAGAAAAAACTCCAACAGGAAGTGAAGATTCTGTGGATGTTTCAGTCGCTAATAATATTCCAGGTGGAGGGTCTTTTGCTTCAAGTGATAGCGGATTTGCTACTATCACAAAAACAGACGAAACGAAAAATTATGAAATTTCTAAAACAGTAACAAGCCAAATCAAAGAATCAGGAGATATTAAGAAATTATTTGTAGCTGTAATGATAGATGGGACTTACGCTGTAGACCCTGTTACAGACAAGGAAATTTATACTCCGCGTTCGCAAGAAGAAATAAGTAAAATTGAGAATATCGTTAAGGTAGCAGTTGGGTTTGATGCAAGTAGGAATGATCAGGTTCAGGTAATTAATATGCAATTTGCCAAAAGCGAGGAAATCTTCGAGGAGGACTCTATGTCTGGCTGGATAAGAAATGAACTGCCGGGCATGATTCAAACTATCGTAGTATCTATGGTAGTTTTAGGAATTTTTGTGACGGTGGTAAGGCCGGTTGCAATGAGAGCATTTGATATACAAAAGGCGGATCTAAAAATAGATCCAAAAAATCCTGATCCTTTTGAAAAACTTAGCGATACTGAGGAAAAAGATTCTCATGTACAAGATGTTATGCTTAACATTAGCAAGAAAATCACAATCTCTCCTGCTGTTGTTAGCGTTAGTAAAATAAATGAATCTTTTGAACAATATCCGCAAGAAACTGTTATGATTATTAGGCGCTGGCTAAATGAGGAGAATTAATTATGGCAATTGACACAAAAGATGTAACTAAACTCAAAGGCGTACAAAAAGCTGCAATTGTTATGCTCTCTATGTCTGATCAGAATGCAACAAAGGTACTATCTATGCTTTCAGAGGATGAAATAAAAGAAGTATCCCATGCAATGTCTCAACTTGGCTCTGTTACTTCTGAGGTTGTAGATAAAATATTACAGCAGTTTTTAAGTTCATTTAGTGGAGAGAGTAATTTTTTTGGAAGTGTACAATCAACGCAAAAATTACTCGAGAAAGTACTCGATAAAAGTAGAGTACAAATACTTATGGAGGAAATTCAGGGTCCACAGGGAAAAAATACTTGGGAAAAATTAGGTAATGTAAGCGAAGAGATGCTTGCAACATACCTTAAAAATGAGCATCCTCAAACCGCGGCACTTATTTTATCTAAAATGACATCAAATCATGCGGCAAAAGTCATTAGTAATTTACCAGAGCAATTTTCTCTAGAAATTATCAGAAGAATGCTACGGATGGGATCTGTTAAAAAGGACGTGCTAGATAGAGTCGAAAGAATTTTGAGGGCTGAATTTATTAGTAGTATTTCTAAGACTCATAAAAGAGATAGCTATGAAATGATGGCAGATATTTTCAATAGCTTAGACAGAAATACTGAAAGTAAATTTATGGACATGCTTGAAAAAGAATCTCCAGAAGATGCAGAGAAGATTAAAAATCTTATGTTCACATTTGAGGATCTTATCAAGATTGGGACTGATGGAGCGCAGATTCTACTCAGATCTATTGATAAGTCTAAGCTTACACTTGCATTAAAGGGTAGTTCGGAAAAAATAAAAGATTTGTTTTTATCAAGCATGTCTCAAAGAGCTGCAAGAATTATTCAGGATGAGCTCGAGGCTCTTGGGCCTGTAAAAGTAAAGGATGTAGACGAAGCTCAGTCTCAGATTATAGGAGTGACGAAAGAGTTAATTGCCAAAGGAGAAATTTCAGTTTCAGAAGAAGGTGGAGATGAGTATATATAATTATCAGAATTACGGTATCATTATCAAGATCGAAGGTCAGAAGTTTTCTGTATATCAATCCTAACTAAAATAAATATAATCAATGGTCTTAATGGCAAAAAAATATATTTTCAAGCAATTGCCATCTGGTAACATGGTCGAAACTACCGTTGTTACATCTCAAAAAGATGAAACAATTGACGAAGTAGTTATGCAGCATCTTTCTAAAATTGTGGAAAATCAACAAGAACATCTAGTAATTGAAGCAAATGAAGTAAATCTACCAGACGTAATAAGTCAAAATTACTTAAGTGTATCGGCAGAAGAACTAGATTCTATAAAAAAACTAGCTTTTGAAAATGGCAGAAAATTAGGATTAGCAGAATCAGAAGCGAGGATCTCTGAAGCTCTTAGAGAAAATGAGCAAGAAAAAGAGTTAATAAATATTTTATCTTCAAAGATCGATGAACTTAAAGAGAAATACGATCCATCAGAGGAATATCTCGAGCTTACTGCATCCTTTTTTGAGATATTACTAGACAAAATCATCACTAACTTACCAACAGATTTTTCAAAATTGCTCAATAATAAATTAGAAGAGATTATTAAGAAAAATAGAGAAGGAAATAAAGTGACAATAAGGGTTAATGCAAACCAAACTCAGCTGTTAAAAAAAATAATATCAAGCAATGAAAATACTTTTAAAAATACAGATATTGATGTAATAGCTGATGAAGAGGTAAATGAAAACGATTGTATAGTAGAGTATAAAAATGCAATGTTTGTATATGATAGAAACTTGCAAAAAAAAGAAATTGAAGAATTAATAAGCAAGTTTAAACAAGATTAGTTATAGGTAGGTAAAAGAATGACAGCGCAAGAAAAAAATCTTACATTGGATGCATTATATGATGTGCCTGTACAAATTTCAGTTGTACTTGGCAAAACATCGATACAGCTTAGTAACTTACTAAAGCTTGGTAGAGGAGCGGTGATCGAACTTGAGCGTAATATAGGCGAGCCAGTTGATATTTACGTCAATAGTAAGATTGTTGCTAAGGGCGAGATAGTAGTAGTTGAGAATAAAATCGGTGTTACTTTAACCGAAATAGTTGCACCAGATAAAGAAGTAAAATGACATATTACGAAATGAAGAAGGTTGATTTATCAACCTTGATTGGCATTTTGTCATCTCTTATCATTTTTTTTGTTAGCGTATCTTTTACAAGCGATGTTAGGAATTACATAAGCTTTTCTTCTTTATTCTTAGTCCTAGGACTAACGATTACAGCTTCATGCGCTTGCTTTTCAATCAGGGACCTTGTAAATGCATTTTTTACAAGTGCAGAGGTAATTATCCAGTCTCCGGCAAATCCCAATGTTGTTGCAATAATGGGAATTAAATCTTCAGAAATTTGCTATAAAAAAGGTCTCATGAAGCTTGATAAAAAAATGTTCACCTTACCGCTTAAGCATAAACTATTTTTAAAATGGATGAATTTTTTAGTCGATAATGAAAAGCCAGAACTAATAGAAAGCCTAATCACCCAGGAAATATATTCATACCATGAAGACAAAATGACCGTCTCTCACTTGATACGAAGAGCGTCTGAACTTGCTCCTGCCTGCGGTCTCATAGGGACGATAGTTGGCCTTGTGCAAATGCTTTCTAGTATTAATGACATAAATAACATAGGGCAGGGCTTGTCAGTTGCTTTACTTACTACACTATACGGGGCTATATTTTCGTACTTAATATTAATTCCTCTTGCATCTAAGCTAGAAAAAAATTTAAAAGAGGATATCCTCAATTTAACAATAATGCAGAAGATAGTATTATCAATAGCCACAAAGGAAAATCCTAGAAATTTAGAATCGACAATTAATTCAATTCTGCCTCCCGGAAAGAAAATAATCTATTATCATTATTAATATGAAAATCAAAGCGCTACAAAGAAAGCAAAGATCAAAAAATTACTTTGTTTTATTTTCTCTCGTAATATTGATGACTTTATTCTACATAGCTACCTTGGTTAAATTAAGTGTTCTCTAATCCCAAATTAGAATTAGTAAGATCCCTCATTTACTTAATTATAGGAATGGTTTTTTTGACCTTTGCGTCAGTACCTATTTATAATATTTTCTGCAAGGTAACCGGCGTCGGCGGTACCACAAGAGAATCTGACACCGGAGCGCAAAAAAAGGGAAAAAAAAGGGTAAATATTAGTTTTGATTCCAATATAGAGCCTGGTTTATCGTGGAATTTTCGTCCTAAGCAAAAAAAGATAACAGTTACAACGGGAGAGAATCATTTGGTATTTTATGAGGCTATAAGTCACGACAAAAACTCCATAGTTGGTACTGCTGTTTATAATGTCACACCTCAAAAAGCTGGCAAATATTTTAACAAAATTGAATGTTTTTGTTTTCAGGAGCAAATGATAGAACCAGGGCAAAAAGTTCTTTTCCCAGTTTCCTTTTTTATCGATCCAACTTTCGATGAAGATCAATCTATGCGTGACGTAGATACAATAATTTTATCATATAGTTTTTTTAAAATAAGGGAAATTCATAAATAATCTTGAGATTATTATAAGAAAAACTTATTATTAGTTAATAAGTTAAGGAATTAGTATGCATAAGAATCATAGTTTTCACATTTTGGAGCCGAGTCCTTGGCCTATCATGACATCTTTTTCGTTATTTTTTGTAGCTATAGGGACGGTTTTATCACTCAGAAGCTTTTTGCCTGGTTTTTACGTACTAGGGTTTGGAACAATTTTCTTATTATTAGTACTATATTTGTGGTGGAGTGATGTTATTAGAGAAGGAAGGAGAGATCGCGCTCATACAGAGCCAGTAAGAAACGGCCTTAGAATTTCTGTTGCATTATTTATTTTATCTGAAATAGCTTTTTTTGGAGTATTTTTTGCGTCTTTTTTTAAATTTTGGTTAGATCCAGTACATTTATTGACTGATATGTGGCCAAGTGGGGCTGGTACGTGGCCTCCTGCTGGCATAAAAACATTTGATCCTTGGGATGTTCCCTTCATAAACACTCTAATTCTTCTATTGTCTGGAACTACTGTTACCTGGGCACATTACGCACTTGAGGAGAATAATCAGAAAGATTTATCTAAGGCTCTCGGTATTACAGTTCTGCTAGGTATTATGTTCACTGCATTTCAAGCATATGAATATCATCATGCAAGTTTTAATTTGCAAGATGGTATATATCCTTCTAATTTCTTTTTAATTACTGGTTTTCACGGGATTCATGTGATTATTGGCACAATTTTTTTATCTGTATGTTACTTTAGGGCAAGGGCTGGCCATTTTGCGCCTGGAAATGGCCATCTTGGTTTTGAGTTTGCCGCCTGGTACTGGCATTTTGTTGATGTAATTTGGTTATTGCTATTTGTGTTTTTATACATACTAGCAAGTTAAGATTTCTTCGTTGCTCATACATCTGAGGGAACGCAGTGATTATTTTCTCTAGATTTTTCCTGGGCCTAGACTCTCTTGCAATAGAACTCTCTTAAAAATTCTACTCCAACCCGCAATTGCGCCCTTGCTATTAGCGAGGAATCGTAGAGACGCAAGGCAATATAACAAGTAACAAGTAAAAGGGAAATAGACCTCCCCGCGTAACCTATAATACCAAATCTCTAGAATTAAATAATACTAGGAGCAAGTCACGAAGCCTACTCTCGTGTTAGGTGAGCGACGAGCTATACGATAAGTACTTAAAAATGGGATTTGGTATAAGTAGAGTTAAGGCATTTTTAGGAAAAAAGCAGCCTTTATACCTGAACATAGATAAATATCTAGAGTAGCGAAAAACACTTTTGACGACAAAATTACCACTCAAAGCAAGGTTATGCGGGGAGATCTAATGTAAAAACAGACCACTTGGCCGTGAAGCTCGCAAAGACCTAAATGTTGAGAGTTGGAAATCGCGGGTAAATTTCTTGAAGATTTAAGGCTTTTGATGCTGCGGGCTGATTATTTCCTGAGCGAGATCTGCCATAGATTTTCTAAAAAATTCTATATCTAGTTTTAAAATTTGATTATCTTTATTGTCAGTGAGTTCGTTCGTCACTGACCTTTGTACCATAACGTTACTTAAAGCTGCAAAATAAATATTTGCTGTTGGAATGTAGCCTTGTTCGCTCCTTATACCCATAAACACACCGGGATGAAAGTACATGATGGTGCCGTTACCAAAATCAGATATCTTTATGCCATAACCGTAATATGATTTTTCGCATAATCTATCCGGAATCTCATTGTAAGGGGTTGTCATAATTTTATATGAAAATTCTGAAAGAATTTTGCCTTGATGGAGTGCTTTGTTCCAAATCATCATATCTTTCACAGTCGAAACTATTCCACCATCAGAAAATGGTATAAAGAAAAAATCAGCTTTTGCATCTACATAAGTTATTCCAGCATCAGTAGTTACGGCAAAATAAGGGCGAGGTAAAGTTTCTAAGGCCCCTCTTTGATAATTTGTAGCTTCTTCGAAAGATGCAAGATGAGTATTTTCCATGCCTAGAGGCGTGAAAAATTCCTCCTTATATAATTCACCTAGTTCTTTGCCGGTAACTTTTTCCGCAATCAAACCTAGTAAAAAATAGTTGGAATTAGTATAAATATATTTTTCCCCAGGAATTATGGAAAGATCGCTTTTTGCAATTTGGGCAAAAGCGAATTTCTTTGCGCCCTCAAGGCCCATAGATGGGTCAATTTTCATGCTAAAGACATATTCATCAAGGCCGCTTGTATTACTTAGTAAATGATGAATTGTTATATCATGAGCCCAGCTTGGCGCTTTACCATTCGGCCACCATTCTGAATCTTCTTCAAAGAACTTAGTGAGTTTGTCGTATATAGTAAGCATACCTTTTTCTTGAAGCTTTAAAATTAAAGCCGCAGTAATTGTTTTAGTTGCTGAGGCTATAGGTACATTACTATTTAAATCTAGTTTTGTACCACTCGATCTGTCAGATAAGCCTTGTGCACCGCTTGCAACATTTTTACCTCCAACTTCAATGTCGTATATTATAGACATTTCAGCGTGGTCTTTTAAAAATTCAGATATTTTATTCTTCGCGATATCGCTGTGCGAAGGCGCTCCGCATGATACGAGTATTATTCCAGATAAAAACAAGGCTACGAATTTCTTGTAATACATATGAGAACTATTTTTGTTTTTTTGTTATTTCTGATTTGGCGGAAGGGGAAAGCATGATATTTAGCTCACGCAATTGTCTTTCTTCAACATAAGAAGGGGCCTGCATTAATAAATCCTCGGCTTGTTGATTCATTGGGAATGCTATAATCTCCCTAATATTTGGTTCATCTGCAAGAAGCATAACTATTCTATCAACGCCTGGGGCAATGCCTCCGTGCGGAGGAGCGCCGCATTTAAACGCTCTAATCATGCCACCGAATTTTTCATCAACTACATTTCTGTTATAACCAGCTATTTCAAAGGCTTTGTACATAAGGTCTGGTTGATGGTTTCTAATAGCGCCGCTAGATAACTCAATGCCGTTACATACTATATCATATTGATAAGCGCATATTTTTAGAAGCTCTTCATTTGTTTTTGCTGCTTCAAGCGCTTCAATACCTCCTTGTGGCATAGAGAAAGGATTATGGCTAAAATCTAACCTTTTTTCATCTTCATTCCATTCATAAAACGGAAAGTCTGTTATCCAGCAAAATTTAAATTCATCTTTTGTAATAAGCCCAAGTTCATTACCAATTTTTGTCCTAATTTTACCCGAAAGTTTAACAGCATCTTCTTCATGTGCGCAAATGAAGAACACTGAATCACCAGCTTTGATATTTAGAAGATCCATCAGATCTTTTAAATGATCTATTGATAAGAATTTCGCTACAGGTCCTTTTGCATTTCCATCCTCATCAATTTGGATATATCCAAGCCCACCAGCACCCTCAGAAATTGCGTAATTTACAAGATTATCGAAAAACTTTCGAGGCATTGACGCAGTTCCTTTTGCGGGTATTGCTCTTACTTTTGCGCCCTTAATTATATTATCTCTAAAGACGGCAAAATCAGAAGTTTTGAATATATTTGACACATCGGAAATTTCTATCGGATTTCTCAGGTCAGGCTTGTCCGAGCCATATTTTAGAAGTGCATCAGCATATTTTATTCTTGGAAAAGGAAAGTCTGACACTTTTTTATTGCCGAATTTTGTAAAGATTTTGTGCATTAAGGGCTCAAGAGTCACAAATACATCCTCTTGAGTTACAAATGACATTTCCATGTCAAGTTGATAAAATTCTCCTGGAGATCTATCTGCTCTTGCGTCCTCATCTCTAAAACAAGGGGCAATTTGAAAATATTTATCAAAGCCAGAGACCATTAATAATTGCTTAAATTGTTGTGGCGCCTGCGGAAGAGCATAAAATCTTCCAGGATGAAGCCTACTCGGTACTAGAAAGTCCCTTGCGCCCTCAGGTGAGCTCGCAGTAAGTATTGGAGTCTGAAACTCTATAAAACCTTGTTCGTGAAGTAAGGAACGCATTGTTGCTATAACATTTGATCTTAATATGATATTATCATGTAACTTTTTGCGCCTTAGGTCTAGGAATCTATATTTTAACCTCAAGTCCTCCGGAGCTTCCTGATCGGAGCTGACCATAAAAGGAAGCATTTCAGCCGCAGATTCTACATGCATGGAAGCAACAATAACCTCAATCTCACCTGTTTCTAAGGAATTATTCCTTGCATCTTCAGAGCGAGCAACGACAGTACCTTCTATGGTGATAACACTCTCAAACCTAACTCTTGAAGCAAATTCCATAAGCTCCTTATCAGAATCGTTGAATAATAGCTGAGTTATGCCATAATGATCCCTCAAATCTATAAAAAGCAGATTTCCGTGATCTCTTCTTCTATGTACCCAACCTGAGAGCTTTACTTTTTTTCCAGTATCACGTAAGCTTAGGGAGGAGCAATTATGTGTTCGAAATTTATGCATTACTTAAATCTATAAGCTTTAAGATGCTACATATATTCAAATTGATCAAACAACGCAAGTAAAATGTTATTCATAGATAATTACGATAAATTAGAGAAAATTGCAAAATCACTTATGGTCGAGGATATGATTGGCATAGATACTGAGTTCATGAGAAGGGATACTTATTATGCAAAACTATGTTTGATACAGATCTCCACAAAATCCGATATAATAATACTTGATCCTATTAATCTAGATATTTCGCCGCTAAAGCCTATTTTAACATCACCTAATATTGTAAAAATCATACATGCATCATATCAAGATCTCGGTATATTTTATCATATATTTAAGATACCTGTTAGCAGGATATTCGATACACAAGAAGCAATAAAATTCTTAAGCATAAAGAACCAAATAAGTTACAGGGATGCTTGTGAAAAAATCTTATCAAAACACATAGAAAAAGAGCAACAATTTAGACAATGGAATAAAAGACCACTCCCAGATGATATGAAAGCATATGCCGCACAAGATGTAGAGCATCTTATTGCTCTATATGAACGACTTAAAAAATTGATGGAAGAAAGATCGATATACAATAATTTTTGCAAATTCATGGAGTCTTTTTCTAGGGATGAATTTTACAAACCGAATTTTGAGAATATATGGAAAAAAGTAAAAACCAATATCGGTGATGCACAATTTTTAAGGGCTCTTAAGCATACTGCTGCATTTAGAGAAGAATGTGCGATAAAACTCGATTTACCAAGGGTTAGAGTAATATCAGATGAAGATTTATCCGAAGTGACAAAGCACTTGCCACAAAATATCAAAGAATTTAGGAATATTTGCAAAAGAACTTCGCTCAAAGACTATCAAATTGAAAAGCTTGTAAGCCTTTGTTCCGGATTATATTCAGGCAAACTCTAGATGATTCAGTTGTATATTTCCTTTTTTGGATTGGGTCAAACCTAAAGCACTTCTAATGATGGCTGGACAATCTTCACTGTATTCACCTTGTATGTTGTTGAGACTTGGGCTTATTTTTATTAGATGTAAAGGGAAGTGAACCAAGCCTGTAGAGCCTGCGAGCAATCTTTTTGATGTCGTTTTTGAGTTCGCGTAAATCTCCTGATAATGCATCACGCACATGTGCTCCCTTAGAGAATAATAACTCTCTTATTGCAATACTATTATCATCTTGCCCCCTAGAGACGTAAAAAATTGGCGTTTTCCCATCTTTATCTTTAGTGTTCGGATCTGCTACTTGCTTAAGTAGTTCTTCTACTAGCTCTTTATTACCTTGTTTTACTGCCTCATGTAGATTTTGTTCAGTATTCTCAGTGGCTTGTTCAGGTTTTGTTGTATTTTGACTAGCTTTATCTTGAAACGCTTCTAATAACTGTTGATCTTTACTTTCTTTTGCGTAATCAATGGCGGTTTTGCCCTCTTGATCTTTCACGTTCGGATCTGCTACTTGCTTAAGTAGTTCTTCTACTAGCTCTTTATTACCTTTTTCTACTGCGTAACGAAGAGCGGTTTTGCCCTCTTGATCTTTCACGTTCGGATCTGCATGCATCTCAAGTAAAGCTTTTGCAGCAAATGCGTGATTATGTTTTGCCGCCTTTAATAGAAGTCTGCCCTTTAAGTCAGTTTCAGTCGAGAAATCTATTTCAAGTTTTAAATCAGGAAAGCTTTCTTTAAGCTTATTTAATAATTCAATACTTTCTTCATTTTCCTCTTGTAATTTCGCTTTTAATAATGCAGTGCTATTTTGAATTGCGCCACGCTCAATTAACGCTTTTATAACATCCACTTTTCCTTGTGATATTGCATAATCAAGAGGTGTGTGACCATGCGTATCCACTCGATTTACATTTGCATCAGTAATCAAAGCATTAATTGTATCTATGTCACCACTATTTACGGCATAGTGAAGTGGACTTCTGTTTTCTGAGTCTAGTGCATTAGGATCGAGTCCTTTACTAAGAAACAATTTTATTGCTCCAGCACTTCCGCTACTTGCAGCATAATGAAGTGGACTTCTTTTGTCTTTGTCTAATGCATTGGGCTCAAGACCTCTATCAAGAAACAATTTTATTGCATCGACACTGCCACTACTTGCAGCAGAGAAAATTGGTGTTCTGCCCGAATTATCTGCTACATCTACCTTAGATCCGTGGCTAATTAAGGCTTTTATTGCATCGACACTGCCACTACTTGCAGCATAATGAAGGGCGGTTTGTCCGTTTTTATCAACAGAATTAACAAAATCTTCTTTTGAGTTATCGACAGTTATGTTTGTCGTGAAGGTGCTTAAGAGGGACTGAAGAGTGCTAGTTTGATCATCAACTAATTTCTGTATAAGCTTTACTCGATTGTGTTTAGCCGCCACTTTTAACAGTTCTTTTTTTTGCTCTTTATTTAATTTTGATAGGTCTGGCGAATATTCTGTAAGTGTCTCCACATTATTTTTTATCTGCCCAAAATCAATCTTACTATCTTCAATCTGACTCTCTTTGCCCATAAAACCTTTTGAGATTATTTAATATAGAGATTCTAACATAATATCTAAATAAAATACAATTTCACGTAAAGAAAAATTAATATTTTAATAATTACGATGCAAAAATACCTGTGCATTAAACACTATGTTTGTATTGAAATATACACAGACTAGACTTCTCCAAAAAAACTTGGCTTCCTTGCGAGAAAGTCCTATGGAAGCACGCGGTAAGCACTGGAACCGCTTGGTGTTGAGAGGTATGTGATGATCTCTTTCTTTTACGCGGGCGGCGCAATTGGCGCTAGTAGTAGAGTTTTTAGGAGAAGTTTAATTTAAGGAATAAACTCAGTAAAAGCAGATGATTACAAACTTATAGTTTATAGGATTTTTTTAAATATTTGCCTGTATAACTTCTCTCGCAATTGATAATAGCCTCTGGAGTGCCGCAAACAACTAGTTCTCCGCCTTTATCCCCTCCTTCTGGACCTATATCTATTATATAATCAGCAGTTTTTATTACATCCATATTATGCTCAATCACTACTACGGTATTGCCTAAATCTACAAGCCTATGTAATACTTTTAGGAGTTTTGCTATATCGTCCATATGAAGACCAGTTGTTGGCTCGTCAAGAATATATAATGTTCTGCCTGTTGCCTTTTTAGATAATTCTTTCGCTAACTTTATTCTTTGGGCCTCGCCGCCTGATAGAGTAGTCGCAGATTGTCCTATTTTTATATATTCAAGACCAACATCCTTAAGAGATTGCATTTTATCACTAATCGATGGCATTTTTGAAAAATATGAAAGAGCCTCCTCAACTGTCATATTAAGCACATCTGAGATTGACTTATCTTTGTATTTTACCTCTAGTGTTTCTCTATTATATCTTTTGCCAGCGCAAACGTCGCAGTTCACATAAACATCTGGTAAAAAGTGCATCTCGATCTTCACTAGCCCATCTCCTTCGCATGCTTCACATCTTCCGCCTTTGACGTTAAAAGAAAATCTACCAACTTTATAACCTCGGGCTTTTGACTCAGGCAGGCCAGAAAACCAATCTCTTATCGGTGTAAACGAGCCAGTGTATGTAGCTGGATTTGATCTTGGAGTTCTTCCTATGGGTGATTGGTCTATATCAATAATTTTATCAATATATTCTATTCCTGAAATTTTATCGTATCCTCCTGGAATATCTTTGTAAGAAGATTCAAGCTTCTTCATAGCAGCTTTATATAAAGTATGATTTACGAGACTAGATTTACCTCCCCCAGAAACTCCCGTAACTACAGTGAATGTGCCAAGGGGTATTTTAATATCTATTCCCTTTAAATTATTTGCTTTGGCCCCTTTAAGCTCAATAAATTTACCAACATGACCCTGCCTTGTCTCTTTAGGTATTGGAATAAATTTTTTTCCAGATAAATACTGGCCTGTAAGACTTTTCTCGTCCTTCATAATTTGCTCTGGAGTTCCCTCTGATACAATATTACCTCCATGTACCCCTGCACCTGGACCTATATCAATCACATAATCAGCCGATGCAATAGTTTCCTCGTCATGCTCAACAACTATAACAGTATTGCCTAGATTCTTGAGGTTTTGCAGAGTATTTATCAATCTGTCATTATCTCTTTGATGAAGCCCTATTGATGGCTCATCTAAGACGTATAAAACACCTGTAAGGCCAGATCCAATTTGCGATGCAAGCCTTATTCTTTGGCTTTCTCCGCCAGAGAGTGAGCCAGAGTCTCTGGCAAGTGTAAGGTAATCAAGCCCAACTCCCATTAGAAAATCTAACCTATCTCTTATTTCCTTAATTATTCTTTCTGCAATTTTATTTTGCCTGTCATTTAGCTTTGTATCAAGCTTTTCGAACCATGAGCGCGCCTCTCCAATTGACATAGAAGAGACTTCTCCTATGTGTAAGTCTCCAATTTTGACGCAAAGAGATTCGCTTTTGAGTCTATGGCCGCCACAAGATGAGCATTTTCTCGTGGACTGATATTTGCCCCATTCATCCTTAAGCCAAGCTCCCTCAATTTTTGTAAGCTTTTCCTTCATGCTATTTATAATTCCGCCAAACGGAGCTGAAAAAACTTCCTTAGACCTTCCTTCTCCAAATTTGAATTCTATATTTTCGTCCCCAGAGCCAAACAAAATAATATCTTTGATTTTTTGTGAAAGCGAATTGTATGGAGCATATACATCATGTCCATAATGTTTCAGAACTGATTTTAGCGATTCTAAAAACATTTTTGACGGCTGTTTTTTCCATGGCTCTATCGCGCCCTCTGCGATTGATAACTTCTCGTCTGGTATCACTAAACTCGGATCAAAATACGACTCTTTTCCTATGCCTTCGCAAACACCGCAAGCTCCGAATGGGCTATTAAAAGAAAAAATTCTGGGTTCTATTTCTGGTAGTTGAAATCCTGAAACTGGGCAAGAGTATTTTTCAGAGAAAATTATCCTATCTCCAGTATTATATTTATGTACTTTATTTTCTGTATTTTCATAAACTTGGACATAAATTATTCCGTCGCCAATTTTTAGCGCTGTTTCTATACTTTCGGCTAGTCGGTTTCCAAGATCATCGCTCAAAACTATTCTATCAATAAGTGCATCTATATTATGTTTCTTGTTTTTATCTAAAGATTGAATATCATCTATTTCGACAACTTCTCCTTCTATAACAACTCTCTCGTACCCCTGTTTTTTAAGGTTTTGAAACTCTTTTTTATACTCTCCTTTTTCGCCTCTAGCGATCGGCGCTAAAATATAAATTTTTGTCCCTTCGCCTAAGTTTAATACCGAATCTACCATTTCTGTAACTGTTTGGCTCAAAATTGGCTGGCCTGTTGCAGGTGAATATGGTATACCAACTCTTGCGAAAAGCAGTCTCAAATAATCATAAATTTCTGTAATTGTTCCAACTGTGGATCTCGGATTCTTTGAGGTGGTTTTTTGATCTATAGCTATTGCAGGTGAGAGTCCAGTTATGTAATCTACATCAGGCTTATCGTTTAATTGCAAAAACTGCCTTGCATAGGAAGATAGGCTTTCTACGTATCTTCTTTGACCTTCTGCATAAATAGTGTCAAAAGCTAGAGATGACTTTCCAGAGCCACTTGGTCCAGTTATCACAACTAGTTTTTCACGAGGTATTTCTACGTTGATATTTTTGAGATTATGTTCCCTTGCGCCAACTATTTTTATGTATTCTTGCATTACACTCGTATGTTAAATAAATTTTTTTGATAAATAAGCCTCTTGACTATTAAAAAAAAATTGATGTATTATAAATTTCTTTTATGTACAATTGCAAGTATATTGTTATAAATAATTACTCACGATAAAATTTTCTTTATTAAATATTTTTAATAAAGACTTACGGCTTAAGGAGTTATTATCAGATCTCGATCAAAACACGTAATTGAACCATGATAGATTACTATAAATAATTGAATCAATATTTTTAAACCAAGGTATAAATATGGCAGCTAGCTTAAATAAAGTTACAATAATAGGCAATTGTGGAAAAGATCCAGAAATAAGGTCCACATCTGATGGAAGAGAAATTGCAAGTTTAAGCATAGCAACTTCTGAAAGCTGGAACGACAAAGTTAGCGGAGAAAAAAAAGAAAAAACTGAGTGGCACCGTGTCGCCGTTTTCAATGAGCCACTAGTTAAAGTTATTAAAAATTACGTCAAAAAAGGTTCAAGTCTTTATCTCGAGGGTAGCTTGCAAACTAGAAAATGGCAAGATGCGTCCGGTCAAGATAGATACACAACAGAGATCATTCTTCAAGGCTATAATGCTACTCTTAAAATCCTAAATTCAAGAAACGTCCCAGAGAATGGCGACCCTCATGATCCTAATAACCCTTCCACTATTAAAAATTTTGAACATAACGAGTTAGACGATGAAATACCTTTTTAAAATAATTGTCAATCCACTAAGTTTGCTAGAGGCTTTACAAGAAACATTCACTAGGTCCTTTAATTTTTTTACTACTAAATTTACTTCAGTTCTGGCAAACATATCTCTGGATCTCAGAAATCACCTAAGCACGATTATAGTATTATTTGGACTTGCGTTAACTACAACGTCTTGCACTAAAAGCCAGTATTTAAGAGAAGTTATCGCTGATGAACATGCATTTAAACACAATTTTCAAAAGAAGATTATCTTGGGCGGAGATTTTTATCTCACGACTTATCAAAAGCTTAATCCAAATTTTAGAACATATACTTTTTACATAGAAGGAGATGGTGATGCGTTTGTAGGAAAATATATAATCTCTGATAACCCTACGCCGGGAAAGCTAATGCTATTCAGGCTTGCGGCTCTTGATGATGCTCCGAACCTTGTATATATTGCTAGGCCTTGCCAATATACGCCAATGTCAATGAACCAAAGTTGTATCAAGTCTTACTGGACAGATAGAAGAATGTCTGAGGAGGTTGTCGATTCTATAGATAGGGTAATTAATAAAATCGCAGGAAATAATCCGGTAAGATTAATAGGGTTTTCTGGGGGAGGGGGAGTTGCGGTTCTTATTGCAGCTCGCAACCCTAATGTTAAATATTTAATTACTGTTGCAGGTAATTTAGACCATGAGGCATTCAACAGATATCACAATGTAAGACCTATGATAGGCTCCCTAAATCCTATAGATTATGCAGAAAAGATAAATCATATACCACAGCTTCATGTTTCTGGAGCAAAGGATTTGGTTGTGCCTGCTTTTATTGCAGATGATTATATCAAGGCTTCAAAGAACGATAGATGCATAAAACGAGAAATAATAACAGACGCGACTCATACATTAAACTGGGAGAAAAGCTGGGAGTATATTTTAAACATACCGTTAACTTGTCAAAAGTAAGTAATGACAATTATGGTGTCATCCACTTAGAAAAACCGGGATCCAGTAAACTTGTCATACCCTCGAAGGAGGGGATCCAGGAATTATATACCCTAGATTCCCGCCTCCGCGGGAATGACAGTTACGATCACAGTGTCATCCCCGTGAAAACGGGGATCCAGTAAACATTGTCATCCCCTCGAAGGAGGGGATCCAGTAAGTATAATTCTTCTAGATTCCCGCCTCCGCGGGAATGACAGCTATGATCACAGTGTCATCCCCTCGAAGGAGGGGATCCAGTAAGTATAATTCTTCTAGATTCCCGCCTCCGCGGGAATGACAAAAAGGAGACGGGAATGACAGTTACGATCACAGTGTCATCCCCTCGAAGGAGGGGATCCAGTAAGTACAATTCTTCTAGATTCCCGCCTCCGCGGGAATGACAAAAAAGGACGCGGGAATGACAAAAAGGAGACGGGAATGACAGAGAAGAGACGCGCGAATGACAAAAAAAGAAAGCGGGAATGACAAGTAGCTTGTGTTATGGATTTGAATCAAATTTGTTACAGAAATTTAGCAAAACAATTAAATCTTTTTCAATAAATTTACATATATAAAAATAAAATGATAAAATATTTTTCTAATGTTTTAAAACCTAAAAATATGATTTTCGGGCTCGTAGGTTTATCTGTACTGTCAGCCTTTACTTACGCGGGATATTTGGCTAACGAAGCGATCAAGATTTCCAAGTATCCATCATCATTTTCTAACGCAATGAATAAACTTGGATTTATAGACCAAAAGTTTATCGTGCAAAAAGATGGCAAATATTATGAAAAAAATACTAAAGCCGAAGAGCAACAAGAAGCTTTGCTAAAAATTTTATATATAGCAGGTTACCTAACTCCAGAAAATATCTGGAAGGATATAAACTTAATAGGTTCAATCAAAAATCCTTACGCATTTTACCTAAAAATTATGCCAAGTTTTATAAAGTCGGGTGCGGTGCAGGAAGATTTTACGAAATTTGATGCAAAACTACTTAGAAAGACACTATTTAGGGGCACGGAATTTACAGATGCAGATGCTGCAGAGTGGCTCGTATATGTGACGCAGCATGCTTTTGGTCGCAAACCTAACCAAGAAAGAAATGAGCTTGTTAAGCAAAAATGGATGGAGGAGTTCCAAAAACAATATCTAACAGAGGTAGAAACTTTAGGTTTGGTTGATAGAATAATACCTCAGAAGGAAGAATATGATGAAGTTTGGATTGCAGGAGCAAGTAGACCAGCACTTCTTGCAAGAGTAATCGATATTGCCCAGCTCATTAACTCAAGGACGCTAACTATAAATGGTAGTATTCGAATTCTTGCAGGTGAAAGATCTTTATGGGCTGAAATCGATGGTATTTCCGATGAATATAAAAGAGTGCTTGAAGATGCGCTTGCTACTAACAAAAATATTGATTTGCTTCCTGAATATCCAGGTAACACAGATGCTTCAACTAATGAAGGAAAAAAATATATTATAGACCTTGCGACAAAAACAAAAACTCTGCTTGATCCGGCTGAGCCCCTTATTTTTTATTTAGATGATCAACATGCTCCAAAGGGGCTGGTGCCTAACAGGCATTATCCGAACTATGTTAAAGGCGAGAATAAAAGACTTACAGAAACAGTAATGGCCGCAGATTTACTTAGTACATACCTACCATCTTACTCTGAGGTTATAGCGGTTATTGATACATCAGCCTCTGAGGATGGTTCTAGGCCTACAACATCATCTACTGCAAAAGACGTTGCTGAGAAATTTATTGATCAAATATTATCATCTACAGAAAAAAAGAGCTCCTATAACATTTTGCTTGAATCTAACAATCCTTATACAAAGAGACAAGAAATCGCAGTTCAGATAGAAATAGATAAAATATTAAGAGAAAAAAAATTGGACCTTAATATTACTGTTGAGGGTGTTGGATTTAAAAACAAACAAGATTTACAACAAATTCACTCCGAGGTTGGTGCCTTAGTTGCTACAATGTATCAATACTCAGTCTTAAAGGGCCACTTAGATAGCGTAAGAAGCGAGAATGATTTGTTATATAGGTCGCGTAATAATGATGCGACGTTCCTTGAAAAGGCTCCTGAGCTGCATCTGATTAAATATGACCAAACCATTTTAGAAAAATTTGTCGCTTTCTTCGACGGGTATTTAGAATAGACTGCTAAATCCATGAGTATTAGATGCTTTAGTTTTGAAAGTGTACCAAATCGATCTATCTGCTGCGATCCCCGTTTCCACATGGATGAAACTGTAATTGGCATTCCCGCATCCTTTTTTTGTCATCCCCTCGAAGGAGGGGATCTAGTAGATATAAAGACTAGATTCCCGCCTCCGCGGGAATGACAGAGAAGAGACGCGGGAATGACAATTACGAATATGATGTCATCCCCGTGAAAACGGGGATCCAGGAAACATAATTCTTCTAGATTCCCGCCTCCGCGGGAATGACATGAGAGAGAGGCGGGAATGACAATTGCGAATATGATGTCATCCCCTCGAAGGAGGGGATCTAGGAAACATGTCATCCCCGTGAAAACGGGGATCCAGGAATTATATATTCTAGATTCCCGCCTCCGCGGGAATGACAAAAAAGGAGACGGGAATGACAAATAAGGAGACGGGAATGACAATTACGAATACGATGTCATCCACGTGAGTTTTACATGTCATCCCCTCGAAGGAGGGGGTCCAGGAAATATAAAGACTGGATTCCCGCCTGCGCGGGAATGACAAAAAAGGAGACGGGAATGACAAAAGATGCAGCGGGAATGACAGAGAAGTCAAGCGGGAATGACAAAAAAGGGGAGGCTGGAATGACAAAAACGTATCCATTGAAGCTAGACTCACTTTTGCGCAGGTATTTACATAGACTTGCTAGCCCTAAAATCCATATGTCTAATTTATTCTGGAAATGGTATCATGGCCAAAACTTCAAGCATCCCTGAAGCATCAACCCTGTTTTGCCTTATATCTTTTGTTTTTTTTGTTAATCACTAGAATTTTGCCGTGTCTTTTGATTACTTGACAATCTTTATCTCTTTTGCGTAGTGATTTAATGGAACTTGCAATTTTCATAATAATATTTTTAATTATTTAACTTTAGTGATATTATACCAACTCCCTAGAATTAAACTCTTCATATGAATTTTATGGCGAGCGTGCTTTTAGTATATATAAACACTTGCGTATAGGCAAGACCCGCAAAGTTCTTTTGAATTATTTAATTTGATCATTGAATTTGATCATATTATTTGATCATTTAAAATAGGAATTAGTGTTATACCAAATCCCATTTTTAAGTACTTATCGTATAGCTCGTCGCTAAAGGCTTACACGAGAGTAGGCTTCGCGATTTGCTCCTAGTATTATTTAATTCCAGAGATTTGGTATTAAACCTATCCGAATGGTTTATTACTAAGAGGCAATTGCTTCGCAAGCTCAGGTAGCAAGAGCCTCATTCATGTAGGAACCCCTGCGGTTTAGTGGTCTCTGCTTTTGCCTAATTTATCCTAATTTCATCTAGTTCATCCTAGTTTTACCTAGTAGTTTCACCGAGTTTATCTTATGGTAGGGACCTGGTAGCCCGGGAATAAGTTTACGGAGCAGTGTTGTTAATAAGGTATTGTTCTAATACCAAATCCCATTTTTAAGTACTTGCTTCTAGCTAGTCACTCACCTAGCTTGTAGTAGGCTTCGCTCCTCGCTCCTAGTATTATTTAATTCTAGAGATTTGGTATAACTCGTTAATTAACATTCTCAACTAACATTCTCAAGGATAGATCTATAATTGCAGTTTAGTGCGTAAATGTCAAGTGCTATAAGTAACAGACTAAGTAACAGCACATCACATTTATCTTCTCATTATATCTATTTCTTCTAATATCTATTTCTTCTAACTCGAATCTAAATACCAAATATTAGGGAGCTAAATCTCAGGAAAACCTAACATATGAATTTATGCACGCCTAAGTATGCTCGTCCTAAAATTCATGTGAAGAGTTTTGCACTAGAGATTTGGTATTAGATAGATCCGGGTACTTATTTTAGTACACCCGAACTCCTTGCGATTTAAAATATAGCTAAAAATCTAACTGAAAATATATGAGTAAAGTTCACCAGTAAGATAATTAGCTAATATTTTATACGGCAAGTAATTTTACCTTAGGGTAAGATTACTTTACAACAGTTACAGCTCTACGATTTAATCTATAAGCCTCTTCAGTATCGCCTAGCACAGCCGGCTTTTCTTTACCGTAAGATGTTATTTCGATTCTAGAAGCGTCAACACCCTGCGCAATTAAGTAGCTTTTAACTGCGTATGCTCTTTTTTCGCCAAGTGCAAGATTATACTCTCTTGTTCCTCTGTCATCACAATGACCTTCAACCAAAATTAAGATTTTTGATCTTGTGCCAGCATTTAGCCATGCAATCTGACGATCTAGTTGCTCGATTGCTTCCTGTGAAAGCTGATGTTTATCTAGTGCAAAATAAACGCGATCGCCTATATTTTTTTCAAATTCTATAGCCTCAGACTCAGAAACTTGCGAATGTTTTTTAAATGAAGAACATCCTGTGAAAGCTATTATCACGCAAAATAATAAAGCTAATCTATTTAACATATTATAATCTCCTAAAAATTATTGATTTAATTATTATACCGAGATTTTCATAAGTCGCAATATCATTTTACAATAATATTGATATTATTTCTTATGTGAAGTAAATCAGTAATCCGGATGTACGCTAATCTAGCAGATAAAACAAATTTTACTAGCATAATTTCAAAAAAAATAAAATTTATAAACTAGTCATGCAAAAAAACAAAGTGGTTATATGGGTTTTGACAGACTCGAAAATTGGCAGCAATACTCAGGCGCTCGCACTTGCTGAGTATCTTGCTTTGCTTTTACGTATTAATTTGAAAGTTGATGTCCAATATACACAAATTAATGTAAAGTATAATTATATTGCAAACTTACCAAATTTTTTTTTGCCGTTCGGATTCTATCAAGTTGCATCGCCAGATTTTCGGGCCATCTTAAGTATGCAAATACCAGATTTGATTATTTCAGCTTCTAGAAAAACCGCCTTTATTTCAGCTTCCATGAAGAGAATATATGGTGTTAAGAACATTCATATCTTAAAGCCCGGGATTAAGTTCTCAAATTTTAATTTGATAGTAGTGCCATATCATGATTCAATTATCAAGAGTTCAAACAATAATATCATAAATATTACAGGAGCCCTTTGTAATCTTGAGCAAAAAATACAAGAAGGCAAAAGCCAATTTTATCAAGCATATCCGAGTCTACAGAAGGTAAGTTATTTGGCAGTATTGATAGGAGGGGCAACTAAAGACTCGATATTTTCTGAGCAGGATGCAAAAGATCTTGCTTCCATTATAACACAGGTGGCAAAAAACAATAATCTAAATGCTCTGATCACCTTCAGCAGAAGAACTCAAGATTTTATCAAGAACGCAATACTAAGTATAAAAAATGATAATATACTTATCTATGACCCAGCTTTTGGAGGTAATAATCCATATCCCGCAATGATTTCGGATGCAAAATTTGTGATTGCTACTTGTGATTCTGTTTCTATGTGCAGTGAAGTTGTGTCATCTGGCAAGCCCCTTTATATTTATATTCCTAAAAATTTTCACTCAAAAAAGCACCTAAGCTTTGCAAGTAATCTCTTTGAGCTTGGAGTCGCTCGTAAACTTAGTCTTGGGACAAATAATTTGCAAGATTACCACTATACTCCTCTTAATGAAGTAAGAAGAGTTGCTGAATATGTTATTTCGAACTTAATTCATGTTATATGAATACTCAAATGCCTTAGTAAATAGAGTAATAACTTGTTTGGAGCGAAAAAAAAATCCGCGATTTTTTGTCAAAATTCTCATAATTTTGTCCCGTTTGCTTGTCACATTGATGCAAACACAGTTTTAACAAAAAATGGAGAACTGCTAAAAACAATAGAAATTAAAGGTATAGACTTAGAATATATTAGCAAAGATCTGGCTTTACTTAGGCATTACGCAAGAGAAGCAATAAATAAATATTTAACAAATCCAAATTTAGCGTTTTGGGTACATACAGTTAGAAGGAGAAGTTCTCTTGTAGATACTGATCATTATCCGACTGTAGCAAGTAAAAAAATCCATGACATATGGGTACAAAAAAATTTCTGGAATGATAAATTTGTTAACAGATTATATATAACAATATTACATATTGGTTCTGATATTTCGTTAAAAGATAAAAGCTGGCTTTCTGCTTTTTTTAACTACAAAACATTTACCAAAAAACATAATGAAGAGCTTCTAAAGGCAAAAGGCGAAATAGATCAAGTAACTCTTGCAATTTACAAGCATCTTGAAAAATTTAGACCAAAAATATTGGGTATCTATGACAAAGATGAAACGCTCAAGACTTCCGTTTCTATAGAGCAAACAAACCATGAACAGCCAAAGTCTAGCCCAAGACCTCAAGAATCAAATTTATACTGTAGTATATCTAGCTTATATCGCACCATGCTTACGGGTATAGATAAAGAAATACCAGTTTCAAGAGCTGATATCTCAAGGTTAATTGGGGATTTTAAATACGCGGTAGGATCTGATAAACTTGAGATGGATTCTGATAATATAAAAAAATACTCAGCCTTATTATCTATAAAAAAATACTCTGATATTTCCCCGCAGAAGCTTGATACTATATTGCAGATTCCATCTGAGATGGTTATTACAGAGTCATTTTATCACGAGGAAAAGGATAAAGTATTGAAATCTATCGATTTTCAGAAATATATATCAAATCTCTCAGGAGATAAGGGCCTTTTACAATCTACAAGAGTTGAAGAGATAGATAAATTAAATTCTTTGCAACTACCTTATTATAATCGACAAATAACTATCCTACTACAAAATCTAACTATCGAAGGTCTTGATTCGTCGTGTGAGTTAGTTGGGCATTCTCTTGAGCAAGTTGGAATAAATCATATAAGAGAAGATATAAATCTTGAAGATGCATTTTGGTCTCAAATGCCAGGAAATTTTATCTATCTCAAAAAGACTTATTTTGCACATATCGCTGAAGTTTGTGCTTTTGCGAGCCTCCATACAACAAATATAGGTTCTCCGGTGAATACATGGGGTCAATATGTCACCTTACTTAGAACATATAAAGGCACGCCGTTCTTTTTTAATTTTCACTCAGATCAACAAAATGCAAAAACTTTTATCATAGGAGAAAGAGAGTCAGGTAGAACAACAATTTCAAATTTCTTTATATCTGAAGCGATGAAATTTAACCCTGCTGTCCTAATCATTATGTATAATAATGATTCTAGCGTTTTTACGCTCGCGAACGGGGGTAGAATTTGCAAACCTTTTAGAATAGATCCATTCAAGATCCTTGCAAAACAAGCAGATGAGTCATTTATAAGTGATATAATTAAGGCAATGTGCGGGATTGGTGCAAAAAAATTATCAGATGAAGAAAATGAGACTCTCGACAAATTGGTAAAATATCTTTTTTCATTCGAGGAGCAAAGTCGCACCTTTGCTAATATTGCGAAATTTGAATTTAGCGGGTTCGCCGGGGAGTCTTTAAGAGCTAGACTAATAGATTATCTGCCAGAGGGGAAATTTTACGAGTTCTTTCAAGATGATCAAAGATGGCAAGATGAACATTTTGATTTTATGTCAATAGATTTTACTGAGCTATCAAATGAATATTATGCATCAAAACATTATCCACAAGAGGAGATAATGCTAAATGATTATTATGAGCAACTTGACAAATTTGCTACATTTAGAGAGGTTGTTCTAACATTAAATATCATAATTTTCCTAAGTTCCTATAAGCAAGAGAGGCAAATTATCAAAATAGAGGAGTATAATTTACTATCAAATTGCGCATTCTCAGAGGAATTTTACACAAAATTTTTTAATAGCCTCTCAGATGAAAACATCATTTATTTTAATACAATAACATTTGAATTTCAAAGCAAGTTTTTCTCATCTTATTTGTGGAAGATAATTAATGAGAGCTTTGGCACTAAGATGTACCTAAGTGCTGAGTCTGTTACACATGAGTGGAAAGAAGCTTTAACTCTTGATGAGAATGAATATTTAGCACTAAGATCGATTATAGTATCTACAAGGTTATTTATGATCAAGCAAAATGGAAAATATATTATTTGTGAACTTAGTATAGGTGGATTTCGTGGGATAATTTCGATTTTGTCATCAGGTGATTCTGCGATAGCTAAATTTCAAGAATTGCTCAAAAAAAATAGTTCAGATTTACTTAAAACCACTGATGAATATTACGATGCAATGAATATTTTAATATGAAAATTTTGAGTTCTGCACTCGTTATCAAAAAACAATTCTTAGTTTCTGTGTACATTTCTATGTTTAAAGGATCATTTTTGAATATATTACTTTCTGTTTTATTTATTAGCTCATTGGCCATAGATAATTCTAAAGCAAGTGTTTGGAGTAAAATTAAGGAATGTATTACGAATCCATGTAATTGCGGAAACTCATATCACGAAGAATGGCAAGAAGATGGCTTAACTCTAAAAGAATTGACAAATGGTACTATAGATCTAGATTCATCAACTAATGGGGGAATAACTGTTCCAACTCTTTCTGATTGGAGTTATCGTAATAATTATAAGAACGGACTATGCCCTCCTTACAATAGAAGATCTGGTAGAAGTGGGTGCCTGAGGCAATTTAGAGCGCCTAGTAGCGACAAATTTAGCTCTTACCCTGCCAATTCATATAATTTTAATATTTACTGCGCAGAGGCAAGTAGATCACGTTCTTCAACTTCGATCGTTGTACGTATGCAGTCGTGTAATGCACTTAGTTGCTTTACTCAAAAAAAAGAACTTAATGGAAAAAGGGGCCAATGCGTAACTTTTGCATCCGCATATGGTGCGCCTCAAACAAGATTTTGTGCTAGAGTTGCAGTGCCAAGGCTAATTGAAGATAACAGTGGCGGAATAACACTCGAGCCTGATCCTGGTCTATATTTTCACTTTCTAGATAGAAATGGGTTTCCAAGGCCTGATCCTGGTATTAAATTTGCCGATGAGGTTAATGAATATATTAACGAAAACCAAACGAGTAGTGCAAGTTCCACTTCTTCAGAAAAGCAAGATCTTTTCAAGTATAGAGCATTTTTGCCTAGAATTTGTCTTTATGAAGATCCTTCATTATATGAGGGGCTAACTGCATGGATGGAGCCATGGTATCGAAATACAACAGTAGACTTATATGACACTCATCCATACACTATGCCCTATCATAATTCCGGCCCTGGATCAAACGACTCAGTCGTTGGAACGGTAGATTTTTTGACTGGAAATTTTTTGAAAAATGACGTTGTGCAGGATGAATTTTTTTTTAAAAAGAATGGTTTCGACTCGTTATTTTATCCAGGATCATTAGGAGCAAGATCTATTACTAGCTTTGATGAAAATGCAAGTTCAAATGTCAAGATATTGAGCAAGTCAGTTGATCTAAGATGGTATGATGATAATGACAATTATAAAAACTGGGTGAAAGATTTTGTTTATAGTAAAAAATATAGTCTTGGCTGCGCATATTTGCCTATAGGAGAATACCCATATCCATTCTGCCCTCAAACTCCAGAATTTCCACCAACAGTTTCGATGCAAGAGATTTGTCCTGCGGAAATTTATTATGATGACGCACTAGGGAAGGAGGCTTTGAGATTGAAGCAATCGACAATCTCATCACCTTGCGTTAATTCTAGCCCGTCAAATAATTTTATAAAAAATAGCGTAAGATTATCACTTGATAAGAATATATACTTGTGTCAAGACGGAGATGATGCACTATTTGATAACGGCAAATGCGTGAGATTTGGGAGTAATTTGACGCCTTCGCTAATTCATGCTTCGTACAATGATCAAATATCTATTTGTCCTTCATCTATTGAAGAAGGTTCAGTTTGTGCAGAATATATAAATTCATCTTACCCTGCAGGTACAAATGTGAGAGTGATTTATGGTTATCAGGACGGTAGTAATTCTTCCGTTGCTATTACATATGGTTATCCTACAGATGCAAAGGGAATTTGCGACGGTATTACATTTCCATGCGTATTATTATATGGCATTAACTTGGGAGAGTATTCGGATATTTCATTTGATTTATCTGAATTAAGCAGCTCTGAAATTTCAGATGGTTACCTGGCTGGACAGACGGCAAGTTTAACTGATAGAACTAGCACTGGCTCCTCAGTGAATTATAATGTTTCAACATATATTTCATTTATGGGGGAGGATGATACAGTTGATACTGACAGCATTACTTTAGAATCTAATTCTATGTGTGCAACTTATAATACAGGCAGCGGTGGTGGAGGAATGGAGGAGGATCTAGGATGCATCAAGCGAGCAACTCCGCCAAAAATAACAATAAACAAATGTGACAGTAGTTGCGCAAATAACACTTATCTAACGCCAAAGCTTCAAGTCACACTAGATTATTCAGATTTACCTCTAGGGGAGGGGATAAGTTCTTCAATAGAGGATTCTGCAACTTTTGTGTTTGGCACTAATGATCTTAGCGTGGGTCCGAGCGGAGATGGGCAAAATCCATATTTTAACGCAATAGGTGCCTCGGTAACTACAATTGCGACAGATGAGAAATATATATATCCTCCTTTTTACGGGTCTTATGCAGTTCAACAGGGGGGTCTGTCAATATTTGGGGAATACATAGATACTAATCCTCCATTCAACTCAGATGGAACTTTAAAATCTGATACTAAGTATTTAAGTGGAATTGAGTATGAAATAGGATCGTATTTACGCGGTGCAAAAATGATTAGCGCAATGATCATGCCGCAAACACAATGTCATTCTAATATTCCTGGAACAAACAAGTTTGATGATAGAAACTGTATTCTTACTACAAAAAATTATCATAAAAATGTGGATTGCTCTGAGTTTCTTGCGCTAAATGTAAAAGTAATGTGCTCATACATCAACCAAGATGATTGTGTTACGCATGCAACTATAAGCCCCATAGCAATAAAAGATGACAATGGTAATCTTACTGGTGAATATGTAAATTTTAAAACTTGCAATAGTGAAGATGGTACAACTGATTGTTACGTTTTGCCATCTAGTATGACAAAAAATCTTTGTGTAGCTAGTAATGATGCTCTGGATAGAATAGAGCCTCTTTACTATACTGGCGCAAGCATTAAAGTGAATAGTTTTTATGACGCAACATCATTAAAAATGACGACGGGACCTTGTGCAACAACCGATACAGATAAAAATTTTAATGAAAAAAATTGTGCTACAAGAGATAAAACCATCTATGAACTAAGCGGAGTTGTTGATACTAGCGAGCCACC
Organism: Rickettsiaceae bacterium; assembly: GCA_033763595.1. Classification (GTDB taxonomy): domain Bacteria; phylum Pseudomonadota; class Alphaproteobacteria; order Rickettsiales; family Rickettsiaceae; genus JANRKH01. The sequence goes on along the minus strand of JANRKH010000018.1, from coordinate 6,896 downwards.
AAAATGTTCTTCAGAATCAGCTTCTGAAACTTCAGGATACGCTTCTTGGACAGAGGTAGCTCTTGGCGAAGAGTCAGTTGGGACATGTGCAAGTGGTTACGCTGTACCAAGCGGACAAGCGTCTCTTGCAAATAGAAAATGCTATATGGACGAAAATGGTTCAGTAATGCTTGAAACTATAACTTCAAGCTCCACATGCGTTTACGCATCAAATTATTGCTCAGCTGTTACTAGCGCAAATTCTTCGTCTGGTTATGCAACATGGACATCTGTTGCTGTAGGTAGCGAATCAAAAGGTACTTGCAAGAAAGATTATTATCCTCCAACTGATGTACTTGCAACGAGAACATGTAATTTTAACCAAATGGCCCAGCTAACTTTAGATTCTATCACTACAGAAACTACATGTATACAAGGTTGCTCTGAAAATACCTCTTTTGACGAGGCAAATGGATATGCTTACTGGCCTGCAGCTCAGAGAGACAGTGAATCTAAGGTTGAAGCTTATGGTTCTCTGAGTTCTGGATGTGCTTCTGGGTATATTCCATACTATCCAGAGTATCCAAATATCTATAGGCATCCTCATTTTTACAAATCAAGGACTAGAAACTGCAGTTATATTAGCTCATCTAATTCAACTGTTTTATCCGATCCCGCTCCAAATGTTTGCAGGAAAAATGACGCTGAATCAATAGCAGCTGATCTTTATAGATGCTATCATGATAATTATAATGAAACTGCAGAACCAAATGAGAGTGATCCTATTGAATCTGGGGCATTAGATAAAGCTGTATGTTATTACTTAAACATAGTATATAAGCAGTTAACGGGAAAAAGCTATGAGTATAATCCTTAGAGAATAACAGGCCTTCGAACAGAACCTTGAGTAGACCTCTTTCGGAAACTCGCTTCCTGGCGAGCAAATGCTAGGATGGCGCGGCGCGAAGGGACCGGAGTGTACATAAGAGGATCAGGGTAAGGTACCAAAGGCGCAATTGCCACGAGAAAGCGAGTTTCCGGTGAGGTCTAATGAAGTTTTCTAAAAATCTCATGATCTATGGAGATCTGATAACACACGCAATTATCACTAGAAGTACAAGTTTTGTAAATGCATAAAAATTACTTAGAAGTAAAGATATATAATGGCCCTGGTACTTCTAAGACTGGAATAAAGTACATGATTAAAAACTTACAGAACCGTTATAACAACATTAAGATAACTTTAATTGGATATTCTGACTTTCAAGACCAAAGCATATTAGCTAAATGCGACCTGTTCATGATATTAGGAGGCAGAGATATGCCATATACGAGATATTTAAATGGCCTACCGAATTTGATAATAAAAAATTACGTTCTAAATGGTGGAAATTATCTAGGTATATGCGCCGGGGCTTACTATTCATGCGCTAGAGTTGTGTTTGCAGAAAACACCAACCAAGAAGTCATAGGGGAAAGGGAATTAAAATTCTATGAAGGAGAATGTAAGGGGCCGATACTTTCTAGATATTATTATAATTCAAAACGAGGTACTAAGGCAGCTCAAATTGGAATTTTAAATTTTTTGTCTCAAAGTATATGTAGCACATACATTCACTATAATGGCGGCGGAACTTTCATAGACCCAGAAAAATATCAAAATGTGGAAGTTCTAGCTCGATATTTAGATTTAGCAAATTCGCCAGCAGCTATTATAAAAATAAATTACGGAAAAGGTAAAGTAGTATTGAGCGGCGTGCATTTTGAATATTGCAATTCAAAAACTCATCCTTATGCGCAAAAAAAATGCGCATCTTTTCTCAGATTACATAATAATATAAATAATGCATTGTTTGATTATATTTTTAATATTATGGGTACAGCTAGCAATTCAATTTGATTATGCATCCCCCTATAATACCATCCCATTTTTAAGTACTTGCTTCTAGCTCGTCGCTAAAGGCTTACACGAGAGTAGGCTTCGTGACTTGCTCCCTATAGTCTTTTAGGTTGGATTAGATACTAGGCGCGAGGAGAGAAGCCTATGAGTAATAGGTGAGCGACGAGTCAACAACGTAGCTAATTCAACATAAAAGACTATAGTATTATTTAATTCTAGAGATTTGGTATAAGCTTGGTCTTGAGAGGTAGTTTAGTGTTAAAAACTAGATGTTTGCCCTAAAATTTCCATTACTCATCTACTAACAGTTTGTTCCTTATTATTCGATCTGCTGCTCATCCACTGCTTCATAGCTTTGAGTGGGTTTTTAGTAAAACTTTCTCTCAGGCCTTTTACTTTGTTATAGATTCCTATTTTAGAATTCTTAAGATCTTCAGCGTAGTCTCCAAGTACCCATTGATAAGTTTTAAGTGCGCTATTCCAAAGTGCCCCGTCAAGCTTTAGCCAATTTGCGCCATGACTGTTTGTTGATGCAAGATATTGCTGGTGCCCCGCTGAATGTACATAATTAGAAAATTGCTTTTGGCTTGTTTGTTCTGTGAGTTTGAGAGACTTAGAAACAAACACCATCTCTATCACCGATGAAAACCATCCTGTTCTATCTTTTCCGCTAGTGCATGCTATTGTAGTAGCTGTATTTTTTTCGATCATCTTTACGCCTTGTTCTATAAATTTAGATTTATCATTTACATTGCCAAAGCCAGACAAGGCAAATTGTACATATTTATAACCGGAACTGGCAGCTTTTGACGCGCCTTTCAGAAGCCCTAGGATTTTACTTTGTTCTCCTCCTAAATCATGATGATTTAGCACTATGTTTGTTGGAGTTGTTTCTTCTGTGCCTTCTATACTATTTGTGATGGTTTTTAGATGCTCTGTATTCTCTTTGGTTTTATCTTTTGCAAGAGTGTTAAAACTGAAGAATTTAACTCCGGAAAAATATGCAAGTGTTGCATGCCTATAAAAACCACATAATTTTATGGTTTGTGGTTGCTTACCGTCTGTTGTGTTTATTAGATGAGTAGTTTCGTGCCAAAAATTTCTTATTCCCGGAAGCCATCTGATTGAAGTCGGTAGAGTTTTTTCGCCTTTTATAAGTTCTTCAATATTATCTGTTACAAGAGTTCTCTGGTAAGGCTTTAATTTTTGAAACCATTTAGGCATGTTTTTTATGGACTCTGGATTATCAGGGTCAAAATCACTAATTGTTTCAAAGTCTTTTACTTGAGCACTAGAGTTTGCTTTACATTTTATAGAGGCAGTAGCTTGAAATTTCCCTTCTACTCCTGTGTTATTAATTGTGATTATATGGGGCTGATCTTCTTTAAGATTTGCCATATCCATTGCTTCCATTAGCATGTTTTTGATTTTTCCCTTACTTGGCACGGCTCCATATAGATTTTGCATGGATTCTTTTTGATTACTAAGCTCTGCAATAATTTCATCTTCAAAATCTCTTACGATTTCTATTCTTCTTTTTTGGCTTTTTTGATTAGCTTTTTCTAATGTTTTAAGGTCGGCTTGATTGTTATTTTGAACTCTTGCGTCTTTTAAAGATATGGCTTCTTCGTTACTGCCTATTAATTTTGCTTTTTTCTTGTACTTGTTCAAAAGAGTTGTTTTGAGCTCCTTCTGTTTCTTGGCCCCGAGAGAACTCATATCGATTATTTTGTATGCGCCGCGAAGTCTATTTAGCATTGCAATCTTATGATCTTCTGCTATATCAATTCCAAATTCTTTACCAGTTTGATCTCTTGCATCTCTTATTAATACAGGTTGTAAGTCATGATTTACGTCATGGCCTAATATGGCAAGACCATTAATTGCCAGGATTTCGTGCCTTTTTATGCCTTTTGCTAGGTCAGATTCACGCTCCAAGGATTTGATTTCTTTTGTTAAGTCTGTATCTATGTTGAGGCTTGAGGCATTATGTGACCCGAGCTGATCTGTTACGTCAGAAAATGCTTCACTTGCGTCTTTTTTTGATGCGCTGGGGTTTATATATTCATTCAGCGCTCTATTAATCCATATTGCCGAGTTCTCAAGTTGAGAAGACTTTCCGCCTGCGGTCATACTATTACCAAAATATTCAATTTATCTATATATTATAATAAATATTTAAGATTTCGTCATAGAAAATACACAAAAGCACTTTTGAAAAAATTATATTGTCTCTTAATTGTTGCTGTGATAAATGTATTTATACTTGCTACTTTAGAAAGAGTTTTTGAATTTATCAGGTGGTAAAGTCGCTCTGCGCGTCATTATCCCGATCACCCATCTGCCCAATAGAGTCTAGCTCTGAGTGAATTGAATAAAAATCTTTAAGGGTTCTTAGTTTTTCTTCTTCAGAAAGACATTCACTGAACAACGATGTGATTTGCTCTAGATAGGCTGCACCTATAAATGCTTTTGTATTTATTTCGTTTTCTTGTTGCTGCTCAGAAAAATCAGTAAAAAGATTGCTCAGTTTTCTAACTGAGCTAACAACTCTATTTATTGCGCTTGATATCAGCCCAACATGTTCAGTACTGCAAGAGTTAAAAAAAATACAAGTACCTTCGTTCAAATCCCAAGATTCTGGAAATGCGAAGCAGAATGGCACTTTTGTTGTAGATTTAATATTTTTTCTGGGCGCCGGATCTATTAATTGAATTTGAACTTTTACTTTACATGGACTGCCTATTTCGCTTCTCTCGAAGTACCCAGAAATCCTGATATTTTTTATAAGCTCTAAAACTGAGGTTGTAGTGACAGTGACTCCTTCGCCTATAGGAGTTATGAAGATACAAGAATCAAAAGGTATATCACTTGCAGAATGCAATAATTCTTGCGATTTTACTTCGCTTTGGTTCTCTAGGTATAACATCAATTGCAATTCTAGCAAACGTTCTAAAAATAGTGCTTTAAAAGTAAATTGATTCTCCGCTATTCTTAGAGTCAGATTACAAGAGCGAAAGCCTTTACGCCCCTCACTTTCTGGTCCTAAGCGACCATGGCCAAATGTCCAAGGTATTAGACCTCCTGTATTTTCAATATTCGGAACTTCACCATATTCATGCTGCCGATTTGTATTCTTTGGTCTCCATTCCATTAGTGCACATAATTCTTCAGCGCTTTGGTCTCCAAGATGCCTTAAGTAATTTTCGAATGCTGTTTTTAGAAGAATTAGGCTTTGCTCTGATGGGTCTACAATACATTCTAAAAAAAGAGCAGCTACATTTTTATTATGAGTTAAGCCACTTGTTGTCATTGCTCCAGAGTCTCTTCTTACTGCAAGTCCTATTCTATATCCTGTATTTACTTGCACTTCAGGTACTGCAACATTTCCATGAGCGGTAAATATAAAATAATTCTTAGGCATAATCTTATTATCATTTATGAATGAAACTGCTTGTTTTATTAATTTTGATCAAATATATCTTCATATGCTTGATTCGTTTCTCCTAGAAGCGTTGATTCAACAACCTGGTATAAAAACTTATATCCTGGCAGTGTTTGATTTTGTTTTAAATAGTGTAGAAAAGCTTGATCTACCGAATCTTCTTGAGATCCATGAGCTCTTAATGTCTGTACCTCATCACTAATAATGTGTACTTCTTTGTGAATTGTGCTGGTATAATCAACCATCGCATCTATTATGAATTTTTTTTGGGATGCGCTTTCTATGGATTCGCTCTTTGTGATTGCTAATTTAGCTTTGTAGCTAGTGTATAGTTTACTAAAACTTTGACATTTTCCTATTATATCCTCAATCCATTTTGCTACTACTTTTACATCACCTAGGTCGTCTTCTGTTTTTCTTACTACCGCTTCTTGTGTTTTTTGCTCAATAGTTTCTTGATTATTTGGTGGATTGTCTTGTAATCTTTTAGTCACTTCGGTTCGTAAAGGATCTAGAATTTTTTGGTAATATTCACGAACTACTCGTCTGTTCAGACTGTCTTTTGTATCATATTCAATGCGCGCCCCTCGCCAATTAGAAATTTCATCCATCTGCCAATCTGGTACTATATTTGATAGAATACCGTCTCTAACCATAGTAATTAATTCTTCGTAATCTGAAGTTGCGATCGGCATTTCATCTGACGGTTTATCAGAGCTCTCTACTAATGCTGCTTGCGATAAAGTCTCTAATGATTTTGTTACTGGTTCTGCGGTTTCTAGGAATTTCTGCAATACATTCTTCGCTTCTTCTTCGAGTCCTATATCCTTTAAAGCGATGCTAGAAAGTAAATAAGCAAACGATCTGTTTAGTGGGGGAGATATCTTTACGAGTTCTTTACAGACCGAAAGAACTTCGATGCTAAAACCTTGTATGAAATATGTAGTAATTGCATTTACGTAAGCATTCTCGTAACTACTATCAAGTTCTGTTGCATTAGTGTATGCTATCGATCCATGTTCTAATCTACCAATCTTACAATATAGGTTACCCAAATCATAATATAGCTTAGCTAATAGATTATTTTGACTCTGTGTGCTACTATCATCTGAACTGAAATCATAAAGTAATTCGGATATTATATTTATCTCTTTAAACTCAGCTTCAAATGGTTTGTTTTTGTAAGTGCTCGTACTAGTAGTTTTAGATTGGGTAGTATCTTCTTCTTTTTTAGTGCTCTGTTTAGATGATTCAAGGCCAGTTTTAATATCTGAGACCGTTTTACTTAGGGTTTCTCTAGCGCTAGAAACAGTTATGATATCTGGTAATTCTTTTTGCTTTAAGTCTCTTATTTTACCGATGATATCCTTATATAGTTCTCTATATTCCTCTTCGAAGGTAGATGCTTCTTTTTCTATTTGTTGTAGTATTCGTTCTTCTGTAATTGCTGCTGGTTTTTTTGATTCATAAGTTTTTCCCCATCCGATAGTATTATATATTTCCTCTAGAGTTTCTTGTGCTTTTGTTAATAGTTTTTCTCTTACGTCTTTCATATTTTGTTGCTCCTTCTTT